>NZ_JBIILQ010000321.1:0-12974 GCF_044232565.1 Daejeonella sp.
CAGCTGGCTAACAAGGCAAATTCATCGGATGTAACAACCAGCTTAACCACTAAAGTAGATAAGGTAACAGGCAAAGAGCTTTCCACCAACGACTATACCTCTGCTGAGAAGACTAAGCTTGCAGCCATTACTGGCAGTAATACAGGTGATCAAGACCTAAGTGGCTACGCAACTACTTCCCAGCTGGCTAACAAAGCAAATTCATCGGATGTAACAACCAGCTTAACTGGTAAAGTAGATAAGGTAATAGGCAAAGAACTTTCCACCAACGACTATACCTCTGCTGAGAAGGCCAAGCTTGCCGCCATTACTGGCAGTAATACAGGTGATCAAGACCTTAGTGGCTTCGCAACTACTTCCCAGCTGGCTAACAAAGCAAATTTATCGGATGTAACAACCAGCTTAGCCACTAAAGTAGATAAGGTAACAGGCAAAGAGCTTTCCACCAACGACTATACTACAGCTGAGAAGGCCAAGCTTGCAGCCATTACTGGCAGTAATACAGGTGATCAAACTACGATTTCTGGTAATGCAGCTACCGCAACAAAATTGGCTGCAACTAAAAACATCAATGGAGTAGCATTTGATGGAAGTGCAGATATTACTGTAGCAGCTGCCGCAGAAACATTAACTGGAATTGTAGCTATTGCCAATGGTGGTACTAATTCAACAGCTTTAGCCACAGCTGGGGGTATTGGCTATGGAACAGGTTCTGCGCATGCCTATACTATTGCAGGCACCTCTGGACAAATTTTAAGTTCAAACGGAGCAGGAGTGCCAAGTTGGATTACACCTACTATAGCGGGCGTACCCTATACCGGAGCAAATGCTGCAGTTGATTTAGGCTCATATGATTTGAAGGTCAATAGTTTAACAATTGGGAAGGGTGCAGGTAGTGAAGCTAGCAATACTGCAATTGGTAGCTATGCACTTTTTTCTAACACAACGGGCTTCGCAAATACTGCCATTGGTGCGAATTCATTACGGCAAAACACGGAGGGATTTAGAAATACTGCCATCGGACAAGATGTACTGTTGAATAATACTGTGGGTAAAGAAAATACTGTTATTGGTAATTTTGCCCTCCTAAAAAACACCACTGGAAGTGGTAATACTGTAAGTGGAGTTGATGCTATGGAGCATAATACCACAGGAGAAAGCAACTCAGCTTTTGGTATTCAAGCTTTAAGAAGCAACATCAACGGTAGTGGAAATACCGCAATCGGACTCTTTTCACTAAACAAGAATACCTCCGGTGGAAGTAATACTGCAAATGGAAGAAGATCACTTCAAAATAATACTAGCGGTGAAAAAAATACAGGAATTGGCGAATTTGCACTTCAATCGAATATTACAGGAACAAACAATACTGCATTGGGCTTTATGGCAGATGTTGCTTCAGGCAACTTAACTAATGCTACGGCAATAGGAAATGGAGCTATAGTTTCAGCTGATCATACTATCCAACTTGGTAATACTGAGGTGATCAATGTAAAAACCAGCGGAACGATAACTGCCGGAACAATAACTTATCCAAATATTCCAGGTACCACCGGAAATGTACTAACCACCGATGGTACAGGAACTGCTAGTTGGGCCGCTGCTTCAAGTATTGCGGTACCTTATACTGGCGCAACTAGGCCTCTTGATTTAGGTGAGTTTGATTTGAAGGTAAACAGTATTAATATCGGGAGGGGAGGCGGATCAATTAATACTAACACAAGGTTTGGAACAAGCGCTTTGAGTGTTAATACGACTGGCTTTGACAATACTTCCAGTGGTTATTTTTCGCTTTATTCAAACACAACTGGCTCTGGTAATACTGCCATTGGTAAAGAAGCACTTTATAGAAACACGACTGGATCCAATAATGTTGCAAATGGTGATGGAGCACTTTACTCAAACACAATCGGTTTTTATAATACCGCGGTGGGCAAAGATGCCTTAAAATTGAATACAGATGGAAAGGAAAATACAGGCGTTGGATTGTCAGCGATGTATTCAACTACTTCTGGTAGTTACAATACATCCCTGGGTTCATCGTCACTAGATAAAAATACTACCGGAGAATATAATGTTTCTATTGGTAGACAGTCTTTGAATAGCTCTACTGAAGGAAGTTTCAATGTTGGTATTGGTGCCGCAGTATTACTTACTAATACAATAGGAAACAACAATACTGCCATAGGATATGGCGCTGATTTAGGAGCAAATAATTTAAACAATGCCACCGCCATTGGGAATGGCGCTATTGTTTCTACAAGTAATACCATTCAATTAGGAAATACAGATGTTACTAGTGTAGTTACCAGTGGAACCATGAGCGCGGCTACCTATACTGGTGTTTGGAATGGTGACATTATTGATGTAGCACATGGCGGAACAGGTTCAAGTACATTAAATTTTGTGGATCTTTCAACCAATCAAACAATCGCTGGGCAGAAAACTTTTAGCACAGATGCGATTATAAATAGTTTAACATTAGGACTAGGGGGCGGTTATATACCTTCAAACACTGCGTTTGGCGCCTATGCATTATATTCAAATACAAGTGGATCCCAAAATGTCGCATTGGGTAACATAGCATTAACAACAAACACAAGTGGCACAGATAATGTGGCAGTTGGAGCATCCACATTAAGCAACAATACCACGGGAAATACAAACACAGCAAATGGAAGTTTTGGATTATTAAGCAATACCACAGGCAGTTCAAATACAGCAAGTGGCGTAGCAGCATTAAAATTCAATACAACTGGTGATTATAATGTTGCTAATGGTTATGATGGACTATTTAATAATAGTACAGGTAGCAATAATGTAGCTATCGGAAACAGTACGCTATATACAAATACAACTGGTACCAATAATACAGCACTAGGTGCAAGCGCAAATGTTGGTGCGGCTAATTTAACCAATGCAACAGCAATTGGCGCGGGTGCTGTTGTAAGTACAAGTAACACTATTCAATTGGGAAATACAGATGTAGGCAATGTAAAAACCAGCGGAACGATTACTGCCGGAACAATAACTTATCCAAATGTTCCAGGTACCACCGGAAATGTACTAACCACCGATGGTACAGGAACTGCTAGTTGGGCCGCTCCAACATCAGTTACCGAAGCAGATGATCAACTATTTGCTACTGCTGGTCAAACTAGCTTTACTTTAACACAAATGCCAACTGCAAATAGCAAAGTAAAAATGTATGTGAACGGTATTCGAATTAATAAATTAGCGTATACTGTAAGTGGTACTATCTTAACTTATGTGCCTGCAAACAATGGTAATTATGCTATTTCTTTGAATGATAGAGTACAATTTGAGTATACTTATTAGTAGTTTAAAATACAGAACTAAATAATAATGAAAAGATATACAGAACTCATACACGTGAAGTTTAATACTATAGTAATAGCGATACTTTTATTTTGTTTAACATTTCAAGCAAATGCACAAAACACATTAGATAATTTAGGATTAACCAATACCACTAATGCCTCCGTTGCCTACTCATTTAGGTTATTGAGTTCTAATTATACCGGACCTTTAGCTCGTATAACTGTTGGGACTTCTTATTATGACGTATATCCTGATAATAGCACGAACAAAAATTTATCTTTAAATTCTCCAATTTCAGCAGCTTATGCTAACTATAATGATGTTTCAACTGGAGTAACTTCCACTTTGTTAGGTAGTATTATTAGCAGTAGCACATCTGCAACCATAGCTATTTGGTATGATCAAACTGGGAATAATAAACATGCCCTTCAGGCAACTAGCGGCAGCCAACCGAGAATTATAAATGCCGGTGCTATTGACAATAATATCGGATTTCCTGCCATGACTTTTCAGAATACAACTCAGTTGATGGTTTATCCAAATTCTGATTTAACCGTTCAAACCATCAATAGTGTTAGGTCGGCCCCGAATACTGATTGGCAAACTTTAGTTGCTGTTTCCGCCAATGCTGATTTTTCAGTTCGAGGGAATGCTGGCTCCCTCTACAATATGAGTACCAATAATAATGATTGGTCATTTGGAACCTCTCCTAATAATACTTGGATTAATCAAAATCAAAATGTTAGCTATGGCTCTACTAATATCCATACTGCTGTTATCGCATCTCAAGCTCCAGTTACTGGCACAATGAGTATCAGCACTAGTTTTATGTCGAGAGGTATGTATGGCGGGGCTGCTGTGAATGAAATTGTATTATTTCCAACAACTTTATCCGACATTGAAAGAACTACTGTAGAAGCTAATCAAATTAATTACTATCGGGTCTTTTATATAACAACGCACCCTAGTTCTATCGATCAATCTATAGCGTTAGGAGGGATACCAACTGATTTAACTGTTGCATCAGGTATTACGGGTGCAACATTTCAATGGTATAGCAATACTACGAACTCAAATTTTGGTGGAAGCCTACTTTCAGGAGAAATTAATAATACCTATACTCCAAATACAGCCTCCGAAGGAACATTGTTCTATTATGTAATTGTTTCAACACCAGCTGCATCTATAGCAAGTAATGTTTCTGGCTATATGCGTGTTGGAATTGAAATTACCTCACAACCATCAACATCTCCTCAATCAGTTGAACAAGGAACTATATTAACACCGTTAAGTGTTGAGGCAACAGGTAGTAACTTGACCTATCAATGGTACAAAAACACAACCAATAGCAATACATCGGGAATTTTAATTTCGGGAGCTGAAGATAACACATATACTCCTTTAAGTTCTGATTTAGGTACTTTATATTACTACGTTATTATTTCAGGAACCAATACTATATTAACAAGTTCAGTTTCTGGAAGTATTAAGACTAGAGTAATTTCACCAAATATTACCTATGGTATTGGAGCACAAAACTATAGTGTTAACTCAGCGATAACTCCTCTTATTGTCTCTAATTCTGGAGGAGCTATTTCTGCAATTGTATCGGTGACTACCCTTGCTGGTAGTAGTTCTGGATATGTAGATGGAATAGGAACAGATGCCAGATTTTTTTACCCCACAGAAATCACTGTAGACGCCAATGGGAGTCTCTATGTGGCAGATCAAATAAACAATAGAATAAGAAAAATAACATCCGCTGGAGAGGTAACTACCCTTGCTGGAGGTAACCCAGGATCCCTTGATGGACTAGGAACAGCTGCACAATTCAGTCGTCCCACAGGAATCACTGTAGACGCCAATGGGAATCTCTATGTGGCAGATCAAAGAAATAATAGAATAAGAAAAATAACATCCTCTGGAGAGGTAACTACCCTTGCTGGAGGTAACCCAGGATTCCTTGATGGACTAGGAACAGCTGCACAATTCTATTTCCCCACAGGAATCACTGTAGACGCCAATGGGAGTCTCTATGTGGCAGATCAAATAAACAATAGAATAAGAAAAATAACATCCGCTGGAGTGGTTACTACCCTAGCTGGAGGTAACCCAGGATTCCTTGATGGACTAGGAACAGCTGCACAATTCAATCTTCCCACAGGAATCACTGTAGACGCCAATGGGAGTCTCTATGTGGCAGATCAACTAAATAATAGAATAAGAAAAATAACATCCTCTGGAGAGGTAACTACCCTTGCTGGAGGTAACCCAGGATCCCTTGATGGACTAGGAACAGCTGCACAATTCAGTCGTCCCACAGGAATCACTGTAGACGCCAATGGGAATCTCTATGTGGCAGATCAAAGAAATAATAGAATAAGAAAAATAACATCCTCTGGAGTGGTTACTACCCTTGCTGGAGGTAACCGAGGATCCCTTGATGGACTAGGAACAGCTGCACGATTCTATTCCCCCACAGGAATCACTGTAGACGCCAATGGGAGTCTCTATGTGGCAGATCAACAAAATTATAGAATAAGAAAAATCACTCAAAATCCTTTTAAAATTATCCCAACATTGCCAAATGGTTTAACTTTTAATTTACAAACAGGTGAAATTAGCGGTTCTCCGACAGTAGTTACTCCTTTAACAACTTATACCATAACCGCAACAAATGAAAGTGGGAGCTCTAGCACAACTATAGACATCTCAACAATTTTAGTAATAGCACCAACAATAAGTAATTTTAGTAACACAACTAAATTTTATTACGATGGTTCTTATACCATTGCTCCACCAACTAGTAATAGTTCGGGAGCATTTACTTATACTTCTAGTAATACCAATATTGCTACAATAAACGGTTCTAAGGTTTCACTTGTAGGAGCAGGAACGGTAACTATTACTGCAACGCAAGCTGCAGATGCAACTTATAGCAGTGGAACTATTACTGCTACTTTAACCGTTACTGGTGTAACTGTAGTTACGAAATATGGGCAAGTTACAAGTACTGTAACAAATTATGTAAATGACAAAGGTCAAATTAATGCTGTGCAAGGAGTTAATGGCTTTGGAGAAATCAAAACAGTACACCAGAGGTACACAGAAACAACAATTCCATTTAATGCCTATTTTGATTTTGAAACTGCTACTACTTGTACTGATGATGATATGTGTAGGAATAATCCAGATTCTGATCTTAGATTCGCAGCTGGTGAAGGTTCTATACGTGCAAGAATGTGGTGGAATGAACAGTATGCTGATATGGCTTTAGTTTACGATAAAACTTTTGACCAACTCAATGCTTCCGATATTCCTAACTATTATTATTGTGATTATGTTGGTGATGGAAATGCAGCTTGTATAAATGTGGATACTCCACCAACAAATTTCATTGGAATTTATAAAACAAATAGTGGTAATTATTATGCCGTAAAGTATGTAAGTGAAACTAGTAGCGGTGTCACTTTTCAGTATCGAAAATTAAACTAGCAGTTTAATTTTCGATACTGATTTATTTTCGCTGGTGTTCTGTCAGTTTCAAATACTGCCCTAACAATATTTATTATCTGGTTATTATCTAGTAATAAAATAGCCGTTAATAAGGTATAAATTGTTGCCCTTGGTAGGTTTAAAGGCAATTAAACCCTTAATTGTAAACCACTCGGCTACGCTCTTTTTACCAAAACAATAAATCCTTCCTATACTAAATTGTTTATGGCCCATTATTTATTCCCAATACCAATGGATATTTAAACCCCATCAAAAGAGGTGATGCCATCTACCTTTTTCATTCTCTAAAACACCATCCATCCTTCCAAAAATTTGAGCTAATAATTGAGGCAATAAATAAAACCAATAGGATTATAGATAAAATTGATATCTATTTATAATTATATAGAATTTATCAATAACCAATAAATTTTTTTTTATATCAGTAAATAAACACCAGTATAGCACAAGTCATTTTTCGAAAAATTACTCATTTTTCATCTGAATGATTTTTTGATTTTGCTGGCTAAATAACACCAACTCAATCGTCCCTTTCCAACGTGCAGCATCATATTTTGCTATAACATCTTTGGTCGTATTAGTTTCCTGCGAATCAACTTTAAGAATCACATCATTTGCTTTCAATCCATTACGATCGGCCTTGCTCCCCTTGGCAACAGCAAGCACATAAACACCCTTTTCAGAATCCATACCCGTAGCCGAACGTTCACCCAATCCCTTTAATTTCTTAAGGCTTGCGCCATTCCACTCCACTATAATTTCCTCATTAGAAACCATTTCGGTATATAATTGACGCGGCAGAACTGGCTTTTTAGCTTTCGCTTGCAATGATTTATCAAGAACTCCAAACTGATTCATACTGAAGTTTTCAAAGCCAATCTTCAAGGCATCCGACTCACCCATAACACGAAAATCACCCAGGGAAGTATTTATAAATAGCGGATTGCCTGATTTAGAATTTTTATCTGTTCCATTTGACCTGGCTTTTGCGAGCGACAAAGAATCCGTGAAAAAATTACGGTCAATCAATTCTCCCCAACCATTGAGTTGTATGGGTTTATACTCATCCATCACAATGTTTCCCGTAAAGGTATCATGGCTATTTGCAAACCAAACATGCGGATGAAAAGAGTTATTCACCATCACATTATTTTTTACCGTTCGATAAAATCCTTCACGCAATTTTATTCCTCCATTCAAACATAGATTATTAAAAACCTTATAATTTGAACTGCCATCATCTAGATCAATATCCCAACCGTTATCGCAACGAAATCGATTGTTCCGAATGGTAATTGGGCGTATCACATCGGCTAATATCAGTCCCGGAGACTGCTCTACAATCTTCTGAATGGTGCTATAAACCGGATGCCAAAACCTATCCCTACCCCAGGAATTAAATGCCCCATGGTCGCCTGTTTCCATCACTGTATTAAAAACATCATTGAATGCGATATCATGACCACCCCAGCATCCATCACCAATATTAATTCCTGCACGAGGCACATCATAAATCGTATTATGATGCACAGCAATATCCATCGACATACTTATTTGAACTCCTGCTGCTTGTTTTTCAATCCTCCCAATGTTTTCAATAAGATTGTTTTTTGCAATACATTGTGCCGGGTAATTATTACTGAGCGGACCAGGTGTTTTATCAATTAGATCAAAAGGTACAAATTTATTGTATTCAAAACTCGGAGATCGAACGGCTGAGGGATCACCAACGAAACATATTCCATTAGCTCCAGCATTCGAAATATGACAGCCACTAATCTCTGTATTGCGGTTATAATTAGTAACAAAAATGGCATTTCCTCCAACTGAATTGATAAAACACTTTTTAATAGAACAATTACGAGTTCCTTCAAATAGGACTGTAGCACCTCGGTAAATTGCCCAATCGCTACGAAGAAGAGGCTCTTTAGTATCCATAAATGTTCTCAGAGTATGAGTCAGTTCAAAACCTTGAATACTTATATTTTCAACCGGCGACTTTTCTGACCCCCTAAATTCAAAAAGACTTTTTAACTGTGGCACTTCAATGAGCGCGTCAAGTAAATTCAAATTGGCTGGCGGATAAAAATAAAGGGTTTTTTCTTTAGCTGCATAAAACCACTCACCTGCCGTATCTAATTCTTGGCGAATATTTTCAACAAAACGGATTCGATCGTGCATTCCCATTTGACGATTATTTTGCCATCCACCGATGGTTTTAAGATCCCCATTAGAATCCTTTTCAGTAATCTGTGAATGAAAGCCACCCCATTCATGCTTGTGCAAACTATGAATAAAGCCGCCTGCTGGATCAGACCATTTAGCAATGCGCTCTTTTGAGATGGCATCTGCTGCAGAACCATTGTAATATTTGGCGGCACTGTTAAAGTTGGGGTATCTTGCCATCGACTGCAATTTGCCATTTACGAACAATTGTTCAATCACCAATGAATCTTGAATTTTAGCTTTATAAATAAGTCCTTCATGCTTTTCCCAGTTCAACTTCAATGGCAGACCACCGCTAATTTTCACATTTTCATCGGCATAGGGCTTGTAAATTAGTGGGCTTTTCTCATCAGGTCGTGAGTCGGCAGCCGAAAAAACAAGGGGTGCCTTTAGGTAATGAGTTCCTGCTCTTAAATAAATAAAGGCAATCGACTTATCCTTTCGGGCTAAAGACTGGGCCCTTGCAATACTGGCTAAGGGCTTTTGTAAAGTGCCGGGATTATTATCATTTCCATTCACTGAAATGTAAAGTTCGTTGCGAGGGCTAGCCTTTTTAATCTGGGACTGAACCTCTGCAGAAAAAACAGTTGAAAAAAACAAAACCAAAACAAAGTGCACACTAGAAAACCAGAAGCGCTGGAGCATTGAAAATAAAGTATTGGTGTGTTTTTGTTCCATCGCGTGGCTATTTTATTTTTCTGACAGAATGTAATTCCTGTTAAGATGAAATTAAGCATTCCCAATAATAAAACAAGGAGTAAAAGTGGGGATGCTAAACTATTACATATATTGGTTGTTGAACCAACACAACAATGGCCCTGCATAATCATAGCTCAGCAAGTTCAATAATCAGTTATGACGGAAACGAGGATTGCCGCTAGGGTCAATTATCCCTCATTCAGCGCTGAACGCTCGCCCAAGAAAAAATTTTGAAATCCATAAAAAAAACCTGCCTTATTCTTTCAAATAAGGCAGGTTTTACTTGGCTTGATACCGAAATATTTTTATTTCTTCTTCTTCTTAATTAGGTTTTGAACGTTTACCTGCAAAGCCAGCTCAAATGTTCCCAGTACATAATCAGAAATTGGGCTCTGTGCATTATTGTACATCCCTAAAAACTGCCATTCATTATTGTGTAAATAGCTAATGCCAAACGTTGAACTCTTATTGGTATGGTATATTCCTGTAAAGCCAAGCTTGTTATTTGATGTTCTTACTTCCGCCGCGATATCAACAATATCCGTATAGTTTTTGATGTTACGATAAGCTAACTTGGTATTGATTTTCCATTCTGCCATTGGTATCGAATAAGCCGCTCCTACATAAAATAGGTTGAAGTCAGTACCCAAGTTTAAATCGCCATTATCTTTACTGAACTGCGACTTTAAGTTGTATACCGCACCATCCACACTAAAACGATCACTGGTATAACCGAAGCCAAAATCACCATCAATCAACGCCTTACGATCGTTAAAACGTGCGATATTCCGATCATTAGGGTCGCCAATGATATTCTGAGTGTCGAAGTTAACCGTTTGCACACCTAAATTCATTCCGAAATGCAATTTACCAGAGCCCTCATTAACCTGTAAGGCATAAGAATAGGTTCCATACATTTTGGTATGACTTACATCACCTGCCTTAGCATTAATCACTGAAAAACCTGTACCCACCTTTTCTTTGCGGTGGTCCATGGTGAAGTTCTGATCAATAGGTGCCCCTGGCACATTACTCCACTGATTACGATAGCCCAGGTTAACTCGCAAGCCTCCATCTAAACCGGCCATTGCCGGATTAGCCAGGTAACGGTTTTGGAAAAATTGGGCATCCAACAAACTGATTTGTGAATACGAATTCATGCTGAACATCAGCAAAAAGGAAAATATAAATAGATGAACTTTAGGTCTCATTATGTATTAATTATTTGTTTGAAAATAGTGTGATATATCCAATTTTAGGACGTGTGCCTGGACCAAGATTAATTACATAATAGTAAGAGCCCTCATGAAGTGTTTCTCCATTCAGCTGACCATTCCATGAATTCTGGTAATTTTTTACATTAAAGATTACTCTTCCTGCTTTATCAAATATCTTGACTTCATTATTTGGATACGTGCTTAGATTCTCAATCGTCCAGAAATCGTTCACTCCATCACCATCGGGACTTAACACGTTATTTGGCGTAATGTTGTAATCCTCAAGTACTATAACTGTAATGTAAACATCCGTAGAAATTCCTTGTGCATTGGTTATTCGAACCGTATAGGTAGTGGTTTGATTTGGCCTTGCTATCGGATTCGAAATATTAGTTGCACTCAATCCTGTAGCCGGACTCCATGCATATTTAACAATGCCACTACCACTAAGGTTAAGGTTTGCACTATAACCCTTACTAATGGTTACGCTTTGTTTAACTGCTGATGATTGACTATTTCGAGCAAGATTGGCACTACCCATCAATACAGGTGATTGAAGTACCGTGATTCTAATTGCTTTATCAACGGTTAAGCCACCTGCGTCAGTCGTTTTAACAACAATATCGTAAATGTTCTTAGTTCCGTATACATAAACCACATTAGCCAGTAACTGGTTGCCACTAATCTTAAAGGCTGCAACATCGCCACTAACCAAGGTATAGGTATGTTTATCGCCACTATCTTGATCCGTACTGCTTAGATTACCTATCAGTGCACCTGTAGCATTGTTCTCATAAATGGAGACTGCGCTCAATGCGATATCCGTAGGTGTATCGTTGATGTTGATTACAGTTATAGTAATCGCCTTCTCATATGTTAAGCCACCAGCATCTGTGGTACGAACACGAACCGTGTAGCTACTCTTAGTTTCGAAATCAAATGCTACTTTAGCTTTTAGATAATTACCATCTATACTAAACATAGCATTATCTGTACTTCCAGTGCCACTTACTAAGGTGTAGGTATGCTTGTCGCCGCTATCTTGATCTGTACTGCTTAAATCACCTATGATTGCGCCAATAGAATTGTTCTCATTAATTGTTATTGTGCTCAACGCTAAATTAGTAGGAGCATCATTTAGGTCAGTTATCGTAATGGTAACCGCTTTCTCAAAGAACAATCCACCTTGGTCGCTTGTGCGTACACGTACACTGTAGCTATTCTTAGCCTCAAAATCTGGACTAGCTGTGATGCGAAGGTTAGCTCCGTTAATGTTAAACGCTGCATTGTCGGTGCTGCCTGTACCGCTTACTAAAGTATAAGTAAAGGTATTGCTTGCATCCTGGTCTGTGCTGCTTAATGCACCAACAGTAGTATTAGCGGCTACGTTTTCATTAACAGCGCTTGCGCTCAATGCCAGGTTTGTTGGCGTTTCGTTAAGGTCATTTACCGTAATGGTAAACTCTTTCTCAAAGAACAAGCCACCTTGGTCGCTTGTGCGTACACGTACCGAGTATGATGATTTCACTTCAAAATCTGGACTAGCAGTGATGCGAAGGTTAGCTCCGTTAATGTTAAACGCTGCATTGTCGGTGCTGCCTGTACCACTTACTAAAGTATAAGTAAAGGTATTGCTTGCATCAGCGTCTGTGCTGCTCAATGCACCAACAGTAGTATTAGCGGCTACGTTTTCATTAACAGCGCTTGCGCTCAATGCTAGGTTTGTTGGCGTTTCGTTAAGGTTATTTACCGTAATGGTAAACTCTTTCTCAAAGAACAAGCCACCTTGGTCGCTTGTGCGTACACGTACCGAGTATGATGATTTCACTTCAAAATCTGGACTAGCTGTGATGCGAAGGTTAGCTCCGTTAATGTTAAACGCTGCATTGTCGGTGCTGCCTGTACCACTTACTAAAGTATAAGTAAAGGTATTGCTTGCATCAGCGTCTGTGCTGCTCAATGCACCAACAGTAG
>NZ_JBIILQ010000253.1:0-3941 GCF_044232565.1 Daejeonella sp.
CGCCGCCCATTTCTTCGAATTCTTCGGCATATTCAACCGCGATTTCATGAACAGTTTCTAAGCAATCAGCAACAAAAGCGGGACAGAATACAAGAATTCTCTTATCGCCAAGTTTTGCACGTTCCTCTAGTACAACACTTGTGTATGGCTGAGCCCAAGGATCTTTTCCTAAGCGCGATTGGAAACAAACGGTATACTTATCTTTTGGCAAATCAAGCTTTTCTGCAATTAAACGTGCGGTATCATAACACTGAGCAGAGTAACAGAATTTATTATTCTCAGTAATTACAGCACAGCAGTTTTCAACTTTTTGACAATGTAGTTTTGAGTGATCAGAATTTCGTAAATGCCTTTTTGGAAGACCATGGAAACTAAATAAAATATGGTCATAAGACTCCGGTTTATGCTTTAAGCCATTTTCAACAAAAGCTTCAATCATGATCTCATTATCATGAAAAGAGTTAATGAATGAGATATTAGGGATAGTTTGCCACTTACTGACAATCTCCATAACTTTTTCAATTACTGACCCGGTGGTTGCAGAGGCATAATGAGGAAACATCGGGATAACTTTAATGCTATTCACCTGCGCATCCTTCAATTTAATTAGGGCACTTTCAATAGATGGATTCTGGTAACGCATAGCCAGCTCCACGTGATAATCATCACCTAAACGTTGCTGCAGCATATCTTTTTGAATAATACTGTAATGCATTAATGGCGAACCCGTTGTATCAGACCAGATTTCTCTATATAATTTAGCAGATTTCGGTCCGCGGAAAGGAACAATAATTCCCTTTACTAAAAGGGCTCTTGCTACAAGAGGGAAGTCTATTACTCGTCCATCCATTAAAAATTCGTCAAGATAGGTTCTCACATCACTTGTTGAGGGACTATCAGGAGTGCCTAGATTAACCAATAATATACCTTGCTTACCCATATATAGATTATAAAATGCAAAGATAGTCTAAGGAACGATTAATTAAAACACTTCAATCCATTTGACTTTATAACAACAATTACTCCGCTAGATTTTTGATTTTCCAAAGGTTCCACCAAGGCGTGCTGGGCGAATCATGATGTTCGTAGTGATATCCAAAAAAATAGCAAGACAAGAAAGCAAGAACATGGTTTTTGTGCTGCGATCCAGATTGATGCTTGTTATTTTGCTCGCCATGGTGAGGAAGCCACGTTCCGAAGTAAAACAGCTGTAACGTGCTTAGCAATGATGGAAGCACCCAAAATAAGAATAAATTGAGCTCAGGTACCCAGATTTTAAGAATATTGAAGACAAGTGCCATTAAAACTACTTGCCACCAAGTGAGATATTGCTTTATAAAATCAAAATACCAAACGAAGAAATTCCCTTCAGAATAATCGGGATCTTTGTGTGTATGTACAAAACGATGATGTTCATGATGCTTAGTATTGAGCACTTTAAAAGGGAAACAAGCATACAATGCGGTGCAAACTTGCCCAATGCCATTATTTAGATTTCGCTTGTATGAAACCGTCCCATGCATGGCATCATGAGCCGTAATAAAAAGGCCAGTATACAAATGCATTTGTACTAAAATAAATAGATAGAGTAGCGGGTTATCGAATTTAACATCCCAATTCATTAAGAAAACAATGGACGAAGCCCAAAACACAATAACAATCAGTGCAATTAGCGCACCTTTATTTGATTGATTTGAACTCATCACTGTATTTATTCTAATATTCTAGGATTGTGGCCTTCACCTTTTCCATCAACCACATTGGCGTAGAGGTAGCACCACAGATACCCACTTTATCTTGAGCATTAAACATTTGTAGACTTAATTCCTGCTCGCTACTAATGAAATAAGTATTGGGATTAATTTGTTTACAAACCTCGAAAAGAACCTTACCATTGGATGATTTCTTACCAGAGACAAAAATAATTTTGTCGTAATGAACAACAAATTTTCTCAAATCGTCGTATCTGTTTGACACCTGCCTACAGATGGTATCATTTGCTTTTACTTCGTAACCGCGACTAATTAGCTCATCCTTAATCTGGTAAAATTTATCGGTACTCTTAGTTGTTTGACTGTACAAAGTGAATTTTTGAGGAAGCTCAACGTTATCAAGCTCTGCAATATCCTGAAATACAAGGGCTTCATTATTGGTTTGCCCCTGTAATCCGATCACTTCAGCATGGCCATGCTTACCAAAGATTAATACCTTTTCTTTACTATCGTAGGTGTTTTTAATTCTGTTTTGCAATTTTAGCACTACAGGGCAAGAGGCATCGATGAGGGTAATATTATTTTCAAGAGCTGTACGATAGGTTTCTGGCGCTTCACCATGCGCACGAATCAATACTTTTTCGTTTTTGATAGTCAGAAGATCCTCGTGAGAGATTATCTTAAGACCCATTAATTTCAAACGACTGACTTCTTCGTCATTATGAACAATATCTCCAAGGCAGTATAAATAGCCATCTTCAGCCAAAATTTCTTCCGCCATATCAATGGCATAAACTACTCCAAAACAAAAGCCCGAGTCATTATCGATTGTTACTTCAAGATTATACTTCATTGCTTAAGCTTAATTTTATTTACTTGTGCCAAAATATTTTTAGAATACAAAAATACTAAATTGTTTTTCAGAAAGCCCAAATATTCAGCGCTAGAAAAAAACCAATCTGTGCAAATAACAGAATGATAGCAGCTTTATTATTCTTGTTAAAATCTAGCGCTCTAAAAACAAAAAACAGCAGGAATGAAAAAACATACCAACCGATATAATTCTGCATCGGTATTTCTCCTGCCGTCCACGACCAGTAATTGAAACGTATGGCGATTGGCTCAATTAAAAAATCAATTCCTAAAAGAATCAGGGCTCCTAATGTGGAAAAGAGTAAGCTGCTTTGAAGCTTGAATTGCTCTAGAAGCACTCCAGTACAGTAAACCAATATTAACCAGTTTACCCCGATTAGCAAAGGAGTAGATAATACCTTGGCACCAAGAGCCTCACCATAGGTATAATCCCCAAAAATAAGTCCCGTGTTTACCCCAATCACCTCAATAAAAAACCCAGAAAAATAAATAATTATTGCAAAAATTTTGATGTCTTTAGAAAAGTCATTTGTGCTAAAAATCAATAATCCAAGCATCAATAGTAAATGATAAGGCACTAGCGCAATAAAAAGCATTTCAAATTCTGAATTTAAAAATCCATACAATCCCACAAGGTGAAACAGTACCATTAAAATACTACAAATTACAATTCTGTTCAGTTTCATTTTCTTATTGCTCGACCTTTCCAAATTACAGTTTTGGTAAAGTGCTTTTTAACAGAGATAACCGAAATAAAAACCATACAAAGGAGCTGTAAAGGATGTAAAAGCACATTATGCCACACATTCTGTCTTGCTGCCAATGAGATCATTATCCTACTTAACAAGATCAAAGATAAGGCAAACAGAACTAAATCGCTGCTCAAAAAGAAGATGCTTGCAATCGGACTAATAACTACAAGAAGTAGATACAAGGATAGTCCGATGACATTATTATTAAAACCCGCCAAAAAATTTTTACTGAACCCGTTTACCGATTCATCGAAACTTTTATACATGCGACAATAGATATATCCATTGGCGAGTAATGCCTCCCCATTAAAAGCCGAAGCTTTAATGAGCTTCATGATTTCAACATCTTCAACAACCTGATGTTTCACCTGCTCATGCCATTGATTTTCACGGTAATTTGATGCCTCAAACATCATAAACTGACCACTTGCAGCCGAGAAAGAAGGGTTTTTAGAAAGCCTAACTAGTCTGAGTGGTAATAAATTTAGCAAAACATAATGCATCAATGGCACCACAAGACGCTCACCCCAAGTTTTCATCACCTGATCAGTAAAGAGACTAAGCAAGCTTATGCCACTAGTTTTCATGCGATTAATTGAATTAT
>NZ_JBIILQ010000254.1:0-3922 GCF_044232565.1 Daejeonella sp.
GAAGCACTGTAAAGCTTTCTTCTACGGTTACTAGCGATGGCACCTATCAGTGGTATAAAGATGATGTGTTAATTCCGGGGGCTGTTGGTAATGCTCTTTTAGGCTCTCAATCTGGTTCTTATAAATTCAGATTTTTAAATGCTAGTGGATGTTTTGCCTTTTCAAAGGAGATTGTTCTTACGAGTTTGTTTTCAATGTCTCCAACGAATTATAAAATATCTATTTTTGGTGAAAGTTGTAGTAAAAACAACGATGGTAAAATTTCAATTACAGCCTCACAACCCTATAAGTACAAAGCAACATTAATGAAGGGTCAAACCGTCATAAGCACCAATGATTTTACAGGATTTCTTAACCTGGAAAATTTACCTGCGGATAAATATTCATTATGTTTTACAATTGATGGTCAACCAGATTATAAACAATGTTTCGACATTGTAATCACTGAACCCAAAGATTTATCTGTCTACTCACAATTAAATCCAGCAAAGAATATCCTAAAACTGGCACTTTCAGGAGGCTCTAGCTATCGCATCAGCTTGAATGGCGAAACAGTTACAAGTTCTGGAAGCACATACGATTTAGCCTTGAAAAATGGCTGGAATAAAGTTAGCGTTGTAACAGATAAAGAATGTCAAGGAGTATTTCAAGAAGAGATTTTTGTGAATGAAAAGGTTTTAGTTTATCCGAATCCTTTTACAGATATCCTTAATTTGAAAATCAATCAGCAAGAAAATCCAACGATGCTAATTACTATTTATGATGGTGCTGGATTTTCAGTTTATAGAGCTTCTCATACCGTTGAAAATGGATTGGTATCTCTTGATTTGAGCAAATTAGATAGTGGCTATTATACTATCGCAATTGGTAAAGAGGTTTATAAAGTTTTAAAGAAATGAATTTATTAAAAATTGGGTATGCAACTTTCTTAATCTTAGCTTTAGTTAGCTGCGGAAAAAAGGAATCTGAACCACCAGCGCCAGAGGCCGCCATTTTACTAGCGCCACTTAAAGATGAGGTTTGTTTTACAGGTAAAGTCATTTCTGATTCAGAAAGCACTATTGATTTCAAATGGGCCTTTGCCGCAAATGCAGAAACCTATGAATTAACTGTTAAAAACTTACTAACGAATGTAATATCTACCCATATAACGAGTGTCAATAATTTGGAATTAACATTGAAGCGAAACACCCCATACTCTTGGTTTATAAGTTCAAAATCAAGTAAAAATGTGAGTACAGCAGCTAGTGCGACTTGGAAATTTTACAATTCAGGTAATGGTGCAACGAGTTATCCACCCTTCCCAGCAGAGATTATTGGTCCGACACTGGGACAAAAGCTAACAGCTACTAATGGAAAGATTGCCCTACAATGGAGAGGACTAGATTCGGATAACGATATTGTGAATTATGATGTATATCTCGGCACAAGCAATAACCCTGGCATTTTACAGAGTAAAATTATTCAAACTAGTTTGGCCAATGTTACGGTAAGTTCCGCTACAACTTATTATTGGAAAGTAATCACAAGAGATGCCAATGGTAACACATCAGATTCTGGCGTTTATTTGTTTACTATAAACTAGTAATATTTGAGTTGCAACTATTTTTTTAAATTCTTATTGAATTCTCAAATATAAAAATCTGCGTTTAATCCCCGAAAAACCTGTTACATTATGTTATTTCACACGAATAACGCAAAATATTTATGGCCTTGGATAAATATTCTTTAGACTTGATTATTCATGTCATTAAAAAAATTATTTATTGTGGTAAATGCTAAATACTTGGTAGTGTAAAAATTTCAATTTTTTGTGGTTCCTAATGTCTCAAAAAAGAAATAGCATAAAACTTATAAATAATATTGGATTCTTGGCCATTGGTTTTTATTAAAATATTAAGCGATATTTTAACAACTGGAAGTCGATAATGATCATGAAAGAGGAAAATATGTTAATTAACCTTTAACAGCCCAGTGGTTTATAACCACTGGGTTTTCTTTTTTGGCACAGAAAAACTCTCTTTTTATAGCTAGCTACCAAAATTCTTATTTATACAATAGGGTAATTAATTGATTTGAAATGCTTAAATTATAGGTTGATTAAAAGAAAATTTTAAGTTCTTTAACACGCTCCTTATAGTTTAACATTCCCAAATCCTATATATTGGTGGGGGGGGGTAATGGTGGAATCATTTATGCTGTTATTTTGCTAACTAAGGATAGTTATTTAAGCATTGGTATTATAGAATCTGCTGAAAATCATTTTTATCAGTCCGCATAGTCTCCAGCAGGACCAAATACTTTTGATTTGGAGAAATTGCGTAAAAAAGTGGCAGAGGTTATTCCAAAAGGTGTCTCATGGATTAAAGATTTTGCTACGGGTCTTACTTATCCGAAGAATAGTATTTCTACCAATGTTTCTGGTGATATATTTAATGATTTACTTAAAAAGGCAGCAATAAAAATAAATTATTTTCGATGTTTCCTGTTAAAAATGAATTATAGCGCCAGACTAATGTTCTGCCATATATTTGGAAACCCAAGTAAATTTCTCTTTAATAATTCTTTCTTTCTCCTTTTTTAAATTCTCTAAAAATGCTGCTGCAACAGGTGAAAAGCCCTTATTTTTTAACCAAATAATGTTCCAAACCGAACTTAAGGGAAAACCTTTGATGGGAATAATGGATAGTTCGCCATTTATTAACTCATTTTTTATTCCTATTATGGGCATTACAGAATAGCCTAATCCAGCAATAACAGCTTGTTTTACCGCCTCATTTGAGGTGAGTTCCATTTTTTTTCTAATCTTAAGATTGTGCGACGAAATGTATTTTTCAAAGGTATGCCTTGTCCCAGAGCCTTTTTCACGATAAATAATTGGTAACTTCTCAAATATTTGCTCTGAACGTTCAACATTCTCCGCCATGTTATTTGCACCGCCTATAAGGTATAGCTTATTTTGCATGAGCTCAATCTTCTCAATTTGCAGTTTTTCGGGCAATACAGATACCAGGGCAAAGTCAACTTCGTTATTTTCGAGACTTTCAACTACCTTCTCTTTATTGGTTACATCCAAAGAGAGCTCAATACCTTGATGCTGCTTCAAAAAATCCGATAAGAAATATGGAATCACATATTTCCCCGTAGATACGACAGATAGTTTTAGTCGCCCACTAAGCTGCCCCTTATAAGCCAAGGTTTTATAATTGATTGCATATACCTCAGTCAATATTTTTTCGACGGCTAGTGCAAGCTCCGCGCCAAAGTCGGTGATGTACAACTGCCGGCCAATTACTTCCGTAAGTGGAATGTCAAATTGATCCTGTAGGTTTTTCAACTGTATTGAGACTGCTGGCTGTGTGAGATGTAATTCCTCCGCAGCTTTTGTTATGCTTTTTGTCTGCGTGATCTTTAAGAATATCTGTAGCTGATGTAAGGTATAATGCATAAAAATTATTTATAGATAACATTATAAATATAAATGAAAATATATGAATTGGACTTATCAATTTTGCATAATCAAATTAAGATTATTTGAAATGAAGAAAATATGTTTAGTTGATGGCCAATTTTCTAGTAGTGATGCCTTAGAAGTATTAACTGCTTATATCCACGTGGAGATTAGGATATACCAGAGGAAAATGGAATTAGAAAAGGATACGGATAAAATCGCAGCGTATTTAGCCTCTATTCACCGACTTCAAAAAATATTGTTTGAGGCTTGCGAGTTTATTGAGCGGAAAAATGGGAATATTTATCTAAGCTCCAAACTTGATATCAGTTGAAATTGTTAAGAGATCAATAATTCATCACAATTAATATAAAATATGAATAAAGCAATAAGGTATTCTTTTACCGCAGCCTTAAAAAAATTAGTCCAACTCATAAATATAGAGAGAAAGGAAGTTGGTCAAATCTATTT
>NZ_JBIILQ010000255.1:0-3918 GCF_044232565.1 Daejeonella sp.
CGGTACTCAAATTGGATTGTAGGGTCTTGTAAAAGTGCAACTGTATCTTTATTTATTTCAAGTCCCGACGAATCGCTTTGAATTACTATTTCTGTATTGACTAGTGGTATTTTTGGAAAGGTATAACTTTTAGCCATTTCTTTCTCTTTACCTACTTTTTGAAGGATATAAGTCCAGAAAGACGAATAATCTTTCATCTGATTTCCAAGTGCCCAAGTATATGAATCATTAATCAGACTAAGAATAATTCGTCCTTTACCAAATAATTTGCTGTTAATTAAAATATCTCCTGCTTCATTTTTCACGAGACTTTGCGTACCTGCTTGTGGCATTATGGATAAAAATGTGCTGCCTTTAAGAATGTTTTTTGTTGTATTTTTTCCATTCCACATTAAATTCATGGTGTTAGGAATTGCTTTTTTACTTTCCAATAGTCTAAATGCTTTGCCATAGAAATTTTTCCCGAGTTCGATAGCATCCGCTTTGATAATCAATCCCATGCCCTTATTAACTTGGTTTTGAATCGCCTGGTTTTCCGAACTGCTCAAACGCGATAGTTCTTGAATATCTCCTATGAGCACATCGAAATTATTAAGTAATGTGGGATTAATGCGGCTCAAACTGGTTTTGCGGCTATTTATGAATTCAGTATTGAATTTGTTGGTGCTAATAGTTATTCGAGTAGCTAAGTTATATTCTTGTTCTGAGAGCCATTTTTTGAGGAATTTATATTCGAAATCAGGTGATGATGCTAAAATTAGTATTCTTAGCGGCTCAGGTTTTTTAACAAACACCGGCAAGTCTTCTATAGAAATAGTATCTCCATTTGCAAGGGTAATTAGTGAATAAAGAGCTTTGTCGAGGTGTTTTGGGATGTGCTTTAGTTCAAAATCGCTTTTTTCATCTTCAATAATTACCGAGTCTAGATTTGTTCCCAAGCCTTTTAAAACAAGTTTAATCTCTCTTTTTTGAGTGTTTACATAGTTCCCTTGGATTAATAATTCCTCACCGGAACGTATCGTTTTTGACCAGTTTATGGAGCGAATTCCATCTGCTAAAGTGGAAGGATGAAAAATTAGCTTTTTGCCTTTTAGAATTTCTAATTCATGGCTTTCTAAGCCATAACCAAAAATATGGAAGCTTTGGATATTTGGTTTTGATCTTAAAAAATGATGGAGATCAGCAATGAATATTGCATTTTTATTCTTTTCAATAATCTTTTTATCCGTGCTGAAAATTGATAGGCCTTTCCATGCTGCTAGGCTGTCTTTTTGATAGGCTTCAGTTAATAAAATAACACTGTTTTTCTGGTCTTTTGTTGTTTGACGATTGAATTTAATGGGTGAGGCAATAAAAAAGAGGGCTGTAACCGCTAGTAAAGAAGCTAGAATTCGTAAGTTAAGATTCGATTTATTTGCTCTTTTGATTTCCTTAAATAGGATAAAGCAGAGTAGCAGTGCTAGCGCAATAAAAATATAGATCTGATCCATCTTAAGGTTGCACTTGCTTTAAACGGTTGAAATATTCGGTTGATAAGGAAGTTTTTGTTGGTATAGGCCTTGCTTGGGGCATTTTACCTTCATCCCTAATTATTTTCTGCAGAGCAGATTCTATGATGGAAAACTCTTTCGGGCTAACCTTTAAATTAATGTTTGCACTAATGATTTTGCGCATTATTTCAAATGCATTTAGGTAGCTACTTGGCTCCGATATTGCTTTTGAAGCGATTTTTCGGTTTGCTTCTTGGAGAATAGCACGATCTTGTAGGTTCAGACTTCCTTTGGTCTTAAGTTTCGCAATTATTGCAGTTGCTTCTTTCAATGAACTTTGGGCTTCATTTTTTAAAATCTTCCGTTCTGCCATCGGCTGAATAATTTTATCAAGCTCGCCTGTGAGTCTTTTCTCTGGTTTTATGCTTGCTGTTTTGAGTGCTGTTTTTGAAACATATGCTCTAGATTTTTGCTGCAGATCTTTAAGTAAGCGCAAGGCTTTGTACTCAAATGGAAGCGCCTCCTGGGGCTTGTAAGTCCTTAAGCGTAATTCCGATTTCCACATTTCTGTTAGAGTTGCTTTCAGTTGTGCTTTTAATTCTGGTTCAAAATAGGTAGCATCTTCTGCAACATCATGCTTATGAGCGTAGGAATCTATGATTTTCTCAGTATTGCCAAAGTCGACTCCAGCTTCTTCATCTTCATGGTCTTCATTTCCCCCTCCAATGTCGCCTTCCGATTCTTCACCTAAAAACTTCCCATAACGTAGCCGCAGTAGCTTCTGATCAATACCTAAATTATTGCTTCTGCTTTTAAATTCCTCGGTGCTAATACTATTTTTTTCTTTTAGAATTTTTTCGGTATCGATTATAATTTGCCTCTGACTTCTAAAATATTCTGGGATAAGGTTTACACCTCCCATCATGCCATCCATGCTCATTAGTTTCGCGGTATCTTGTATGCTAACTTGATACACATCTGAGCGACTAGTCTGATTACGACTATCCATTGCATGAATGAAAAAATAAAGCTCATCGCCAGGCTTCATTCCTAAACTTGTTAAATTGATGGTTTTCTGGAGTTTGTACTCTTTTTCACCACTAATTTTATCGCTAAAGAGGATGGTATGCTCCTTAAACTCTACCCCTTCTCCTTGTCCGCTGCTAATTGTAGCCGAAATATAAACCTCATTAACTCCATAATCATCATTTACCTGTACTTGAACAGTTGATATTTGTTCTTCACCATAATCTATGGTGCTATATTGCTTGGGTGATGAAATACGGATTAATACGGGCTCGTCTTTTATAATTTCCAATTTATATAGGTCAGACAATTGATCATCTAAACTCACTTGGTAAAATCCGGACTTATTAATTCTTTTGTTTAATGTCCAAAGGGTTTTGTTCTTATTCAAAGGCCGCAATTTTGAAGTTTCAGAATCATTGAAAATAAACTTTAAACTTTCCACAGATTGATTGGTTTCAATGGTCCATTCAAGCATTGATCCATCTTCAACTGTAGCGGAAAATTGTTTTTGAGCGCGTTTATCTTTATTGGTATAGCTTGGAGGGGAAATGTTTAAAGTAATAGATGCTATTTCTGGCAATATTTTATCCGCTGTATAGAATTTGCCTTCCTTGAGCCCTATTGTCTTATTTTTTAAGTCGCTAGCATCAATTTGGGAGATTAAAAGTGAGATTGAAATTGAAAATAACAAGAAAATTGCTGATTTTTTTAAGCGTTTATAGATCAGAGCAGGTATTTGAACCTTAATTAGCTCATTTTCGATTCTTTGTACTTGCAATTTTTCTAGAATATTTAAAGTTTCACCTTCCTTTAATACTAGGCTGCTGCTTTCTTCCAATTGTGGATAGAACTGGTTTAGTAAACGGGCAACATCTTCTTCATTAATTTTTACTATTTGAAAGAATTGTACGATTGCAAAAGATAAAATTATACTTGATGCTGCTGCATACCAATAAGGTAAATCTGAGAAAATATTCCAAATTGAAATACCAATCAATGAAATTGAAAGGGCAAAAATAAAACTCGCAATCAGTCCGGAGAAAACCCATTTCGATTTAATTGCTTTTATGAATTTTTGCCCCCTCGAATAGCTCATATCAAATTCTTTTTGAAGGTTAAAAAGCGTTCTGTCATAAAAATTAAGATGAATGCGAGCCAAAACTGATTCTCAAGACTTTTCTCCTTTGATTGTGACTTGTTGGTGAAGGATTTACTTCTATTTAAAAATAGCGGTGCCATTTGAGCAGGATTCACTTTTCTTTTATCCAGTGAATGAATTTTTGAGCTCTTATTGTTCGATAAAATAATGTGAGTCAGTGCTTTCGGAAATTCTTGGCTCCAAACCAATTCGCTCCAGTCGGGGTTAAATCTTGAATAAAATTGAAGTTTGACATAATCT
>NZ_JBIILQ010000256.1:0-3916 GCF_044232565.1 Daejeonella sp.
AATTTGCGTGAACGAGTAAAATCAGTATATAGTAGTTAGTTGGTTAGTAGTTAGTTGGTTAGGCTGGCGACATCTGAGGAAGGTGCTTTTGAGTTCCCTCTGGTTGGTGTTGTCACCATACTACTTTCCCTGTGGTTAGTGTTGTCACCATACCACTTTCCCTGTGGTTGGTGTTGTTACCATACCACTTTCCCTGCGGTTGGTGTTGTCACTATACCATTTTCCCTGTGGTTGGGGTTGTCACCATACCACTTTCCCTGTGGTTAGTGTTGTAAACCTTTCCAATCAACCTTAGCCTAAACTTATACAAACGCATTCAATCCAGTAATATCCATTCCCGTAATTAATAAATGAATGTCATGGGTGCCTTCATAGGTAACAACTGATTCCAGGTTCATCATGTGTCTCATTACTGGATATTCGCCGGTGATGCCCATTCCGCCTAATATTTGTCGCGCTTCACGGGCAATATTGATGGCCGTTTCCACACTGTTTCTTTTAGCCATTGATATTTGTGCGGCACTAGCCCTATTTTCATTTTTTAAGACCCCCAAGCGCCAAACAAGGAGCTGTGCTTTGGTGATTTCTGTAATCATTTCAGCCAATTTTTTCTGTTGTAATTGGAAGCCACCAATTGGGCGCCCAAACTGGACGCGTTCTTTGGAATAACGAAGCGCCGTATCATAGCAGTCCATGGCTGCTCCTAAAGCCCCCCAAGCAATTCCGTAGCGTGCTTGGTTTAAGCATCCCAGCGGACCTTTAAGTCCTTTGACATTAGGCAATAAATTCTTTTTAGGCACTTTTACATTGTCAAATACCAGCTCACCACTTGCTGAGGCTCTTAAGCTCCATTTCCCATGAATTTCGGGAGCGCTAAAGCCTTCCATTCCTTTCTCAACGATAATTCCACGTATAATTCCTTCTTCGTCCTTAGCCCATACAATGGCAATATCTGCAAATGGAGAGTTCGAAATCCACATTTTAGCGCCATTCAACAGGTAATAATCACCCATATCTTTGATGTTGGTTGTCATACTACCGGGGTCAGAACCATAATCGGGCTCGGTTAATCCGAAGCAGCCCATGTATTCACCTGAAGCTAACTTTGGGAGGTAGTGCATTTTTTGCTCTTCCGAACCATAGGCAAAAATGGGGTACATGACCAATGAACCCTGAACGGAGGCGGTGGAGCGAATACCTGAGTCGCCGCGTTCAATTTCCTGCATGATTAAACCATAGGAAATATAATCTAAACCCGCTCCGCCATAATTTGTCGGTATGGTTGGTCCGAAAGCTCCAATCTCAGCTAATCCTGGAAGGAGGTGTTTTGGGAATATGGCTTTCTGTGCGCAATCTTCAATTATCGGGCTAACTTCTTTCTTTACCCAGCTACGAACCGAATCGCGAATTAACTTATGCTCTTCGCTTAATAATTCATCCATCTGAAAATAATCAGGAGCTTCATAAAGATCATTTTTTGAAGATCTTTGAATAGAATTTGGGTCGAAATTTTGAATGGACATCGCTTTAGATTTTTTTAAAATTACTAAAATAGCACGGCAAATTTAATCTTTAGTTCGTAATAAATTGTTTGTGGTAAAGAATTATAAATGGTGAAATTTGTTGGGGTAAGATGGGGGATTGCTAAAACATAAAAATATCAAAAATGAATTGAGCAATCAATCTAAAGGGGAAATAATGGTTTTTACCAAACGGCGGTTAGGAGATAGGAATATTAAGGCTTAATTCTTACAATTTCATTATTCCGCAAAACTACCAATTCGCTATTTGTCATTTTCTTAAATGCTAATAGTTTTTCATAGGCTATTTCCAATCCTTTTAGAATTTTCTTTTTTTCTTCTAATTGAATTTTCCTTTTTTCTTCTAATTGAATATCAGTTATTTTCATAATATTTCTTTAAAAGGTTAAACTTAGTTTGATTCACAATATTTAGTGAATTATGCATTTGTTTATCGGCTAAAAGTTCATGTTTGCCTTCAGAATTATCAAAAATCATAGCTCCATCAACAATGGGAAGGTAAATATCAAATAAGTTTTTTATTCCTCTATAATATCTTCTTTCAATAATTTCTGAATCGATGTTGTGCCCGCCTTCGGAAACTCTTGCTTTTACACGTTCCTTAGCTAATTCAATATTTTGAAGCCAAAAAAATAGTAATGTAACCCGATAACCTTTATTCTGGGCTTGGATAATTTTGCTTTTATAGCTTTTTGTTGATAAGGTAGTTTCAAAAGCAAAGGTTTTATTGTCAGAAATTAATTCGTTGATTCTGCTAAGCATTATTCTCCCAGATTCAAACGCCACATTTTGTGGTTGAAAAGGGGAAAGCCCTTTTGCAATTTCGTCTGCATTAACAAATTCTTTACAGTCTAAAATTTCAGGTAAAATGGTAAATGATGCAGTAGTTTTGCCCGCTCCGTTACAACCTGCAATTATAAAAAGTTTTTTGTCATTCACATTTGTAAATTTACATAATATTTCCGCTAATTTTTAGAATTGATCTTTTTGGAAATAATGTTGTTATTGTACGATTCGCTTTGTGAAATTGAGTGTTTTAAAAACTAAATTTTATTGGATGATCTAATCACTGAATTGCTAATTTCTTGTGACTGCTATTTGGCTATCCGTTTTTATAGCTTCCTTTCAATAATTTATTGTGTAAAATTAATTAGGAATGTTTGTTGTATATCATTTGGCAAACTTTATCCATTGCTTTAAAAATTGTAACATCAAAATTGGAAGCATTGCTAATGTTTGTTAAAGCTAACACAGCAAGGTACAGTAGGTCATTATCTTGACGCTTAATACGTTCTATGAAATTTATTTTATTGCTTCCTTTTGGTGAATCTGAAACAATTATTTCATCCGTATTCTTATCTATTGCAAATAAAATATTCTGGTTCATTGCTTTTTAAATTGTTTTATAAATTATTAGTGCAAATAACATCGACCATTGGAATTGCTTGTCATATTTCTACATCTCGCTCCTTTTTTTGTTGCTCCTACGCATTGTCTAGAGGTTGTGGAAGACTTTCGAGTGCTAGATACATTGGAATTAGACGATCTGTTTTTACTTGCCTTGCCTTCACAACAATTAGTCCCTACTTTTCTATTATGTACTTTACAATAGCAGCTATTTGACTTACTTCGATTGCATTTTTGACAAAGTAATTGAATATTTGAGGCATCACTCGTACCACCACAAGAATATGGAGTGATGTGGTCATATTCTAAGTTTTGTGAACTGCCACAGCATTGACAAAGGCCACCGTTTCTAGCATAAATAACCTTTTTTGTTGTTTCTGAAATATAGCGACTTTGAGAAAAGCAACAAACACTTAAAAAAAGTAGTGTTAAGATTAAATATAGCTTTTTCATGCTTAACTTGACTTTGACGATTTGTTTAAATTTTATTGTGATTCGGTTCAATAAGGTTGCTCTATAACTCAAATAAACCCCTTTACAAAATCCCTCATACTTATCTAAAACAGGGGAGTAAGCATGAAATTACTTAGAATAATAGTTTAGCTAAAACTATAAAAAATTTAACGAAGACTCATCCACTTAAAATAATTTACTAGGTTTTTATAAAAATCAGATGAAATAATTCCTGCAAATTTAAATTGTTGCCAATGATGGGTCATTTTGAATAATAATCAATTTTATACCTTGAAATATGCCATTAAAATCAGCTCGAATTTGCCATCTTCAAATTGAATCAACTCCCCATTTCTCAATATCGATTGAATGTATAAGGCATTTCAACAATTATTATATCTTTGATTTATGATTTGGAAATTAGTAAAAACAGAATTGCCTGAGCAGGCTAAAGACGTATTGTTATTTGATGGAGGTCAGATTTATTTTGGCTTTTACAGCGAAATCTACGATAA
>NZ_JBIILQ010000056.1:0-12801 GCF_044232565.1 Daejeonella sp.
GAAAAGTACATTAAAATGGATGGGCGCAAAATTTATGAATACGCCCTAAAAAATGTTCCACATTTAATACAACAAACTCTTGATAAGTCTGGTACAGATATTCGCGATGTCAAAAAGGTACTCGTTCACCAGGCAAATGGAAAAATGGACGAAGCCATCTTAAAACGATTATTTAAACTTAATGGCATTACAGATGCCCCAATGGATGTGATGCCTATGACTATTGCACATTTTGGAAATAGCTCAGTTGCAACCGTTCCGACCCTTCTTGATTTAATCTTAAAAAATAAATTAAATGGGCATCAAATCAACAAGGGAGATATTGTTGTGTTTACATCTGTTGGCGCCGGAATGAACATTAACTCCATGGTTTACAAATTTTAATCCATCAAACGTTTTAATCCCTCTTTCGCACGGTTTTCAATACTATTTTCATAATCATGATCTTTCATGCTAATGGCGAGATTAAAGTACTGCTTTGCACGAATCAGATTTTTAGACTTTTCATAAATATTCCCAGTTCGCAATGCCGAATTAGCGGCAAATGAATAGGGCTGATGCTTCCCCAAATCAATGGCCACTTGATAGTATTTCAATGCTTGCTCATATCTAGAAGTTAGCTCATTAAGTCTGCCCAAACGATAATTAAACTCAATTTTATGCATTAAACTTTTATAATCTTGGGTATTTTTACCCGACAATTGAGCAAAAGACTTTTCATAATTACCACCATCTGCTAATAGTTTTGCCCTCAGTAAATTTATATCAGGAATGCCATAATTTATCTCCTTTAAAGCCTGAATATCTCTATTATGTACATTATAACCCTTTGTTTTTACTAATTCAACATTTTTTTGATAGCCTTGAATATTTCCTTTAATGAGCTCTAGCCAAGCCAATTGTAAATAAGTATCCTTAATTAAATTAGTCCCGCGATACGATTTAAGATATGTATTAAAACTAGTTGCCGCACTTTGATCCAAGTTTTGAAGTTTAGCAAGCCCAGTTAAATAATCAAGATAAGGATAGTGTGCATACAACACGCCCCTAGGCCTTTTGTTTAATTCAAGTACTGAATTACTGGAGTGAGCTAGTTTAATGCCTGCATAAGCCCTAATATAGGTTCTTAACAAGCTTTCAGAATCAAGTGCATCTGTAATTTTTATTATTCTTCCATAATTCATAGAATCAGAAATAATATCCGTTTGAATTATTGAATAATAAAAAACGGTTTCATCATAAAAGTGGGCATAGTTTGATTGAGGTAATTTTTCAATCAAATTTTCTAAAATTTTAACTCCGGCACGAGTATCCCCACGAATTCCAAATACAGATAAAGCCTTAGATAATCCATCAGGGAAGGAACCCAAAACGGCATTAATCATACCCAAGTTTTTTTGATTAGGTAAAAACCCTGGAAACTTTTTTGAGTTTTCTTTTAACTGATTGTAGGCTTTATTGAACTCTAAAGATGCGCTGAAATATTCCTTTTCTTTACTTCTACTTAAAGCCAATTGAAGGTTAATTTCGGCCAAGGCATAAAGATAATAGGGGGAGCTTTTATCGTCCTTTTCTATCCGGCTATAACGAGTGCTTTTACTTTCCTTAAAACGCTGAAGATCGGCATTGCTTTCACTTATGATAAGATTGAAATAATCTACATAATTATCAAGTAGGTAGGGAATTGAATTGTCGGGGTGCTTCCTTTTTTCGTCATTAATAATTGCCCGAGCGGTATTTAGCTTTAGTGCGATAATGTTTTGATAGGCTTTAATGCAATTTGCATTGAAGTCAAAATTGGCATGGGCCTTTGGTGTGAAAGCTAGGAGCAGGAACGCGAAAAACACCTTTCTAAATAACATTTGAGAAAATTAAATTATTCAGGCAAAAAAAAAGCGACCAGGGATCCTGATCGCTTTCTAATATTTTAATTGTTAGATGCTAGCTTCTTCTTCTCCAGCAAAACCTTCATCAACAATAATTCTTCCGCAATGCTCGCAAACAATAATACGTTTACGCTGACGGATATCCAATTGTCTTTGAGGTGGTATCTGGTTAAAGCAACCTGCACAAGAATCACGCCTAATGGTTACAACTGCCAATCCGTTTTTAGCATTTTTACGTAAACGGTAGTAAGCAATTAAAAGACGTTCTTCAATGTGTTTTTCAGCTTCTTCAGCCTTTGCTAAGATAACTGCTTCGTCCTTTTCAGTTTCAGCAGTAATTGTTTCTAACTCAGCTTTTTTAAGCTCAAGATCTTTTTTGCGTTCTGTAATAACAGCTAAAGCTTTTTCATAAACATCAGTTTTGTTCTGGATGTCAAATGAATACTCTTTGATTTTTTTCTCAGAAACCTGAATTTCCAATCCCTGAATTTCAATTTCTTTGGAAATTGCATCATATTCACGATTGTTTTTTACTTCAGCAAGTTGGGCTTCATACTTTTTTGTAGCAGCAAGAGCATCTTTAATAACGTTCTTACGTGTTACAATTGAATCTTCGAGCTCATCAAGCTCTGCCTTTATTTTCTGAATTCGGGTTTCTAGACCCGCAACCTCATCTTCAAGGTCTGAAACCTCCATAGGAAGCTCACCTCTAGTTTGACGGATCTTATCGATCTCCGTGTGAAGGGTCTGAAGCTCGAATAATGCTTTTAATTTATCTTCTACTGATTGTTCCATTAAATCAAATAATTTATGGGGTTTGTGTTCTGTAACGTTAAACGGAGGGCAAAGTTACTAAATTTTTCTGAAATTAATTCCAACAATAATTCCTGCGTAAACTGCTCACTTTCAAAATGTCCTACATCGGCAATAATTAGTTTTCCTTCCGAGTCAAAAAATTCATGGTATTTGAAATCTGCGGTGATAAATAAATCTGCACCGGCATTTATGGCATTTTTTAAAAGAAAGCTTCCTGAGCCCCCACAAACCGCAACTTTACGAATTTTTTTTGACCTAATATTGGTATGGCGAATCAACTTTGAACCCAATTTTTCTTTTATCAATTTTAAAAATTCAAGCTCATCCCATTCACGATCTAGATCACCAATCATGCCCGAACCAATCTCTTGATAAGCATTGTTTAAGGGATAAATAGAATAAGCCACCACTTCATATGGATGTGCTATATGTAATGAACTTAAAATTTTACTCTCAAGGTTAGTTGGATAAATAACCTCTATTCTTGTCTCTAACTCCTGATGCTGCTTACCGATTTCTCCGATAAATGGATCTGCACCCTCTGCCGCTTTAAAGGTACCCACCCCTTCCGAGTTGAAGCTGCACTCCGAATATTTACCAATAGAACCTGCGCCAGCCTCAAACAATGCTCTGCGAATATTTTCTGCATGTTCTACCGGACAAAAAGTTACTAATTGCTTTAGTACACCGCTTTTGGGACTTAAAATTACGGGATTCTGGATGCCTAGTTTATCACAAATTTTCTTGTTTACTCCATGGATTACATGATCCAAATTGGTATGGATAGCATAAATGGCAATATCATGCTTAATTGCTTTCATCACCACACGTTCCACATAAGTACTCCCATTAAACTTTTTTAAGCCCTTAAAAACGATTGGGTGATGTGATATAATTAAATTAAACCCGAGTTCAATGGCCTCGTTTAAAACAGATTCTGTGCAATCCAGTGAAATGAGAGCCCCAGAAATTTCCATCTCAGCATGCCCAACAATCAGGCCTGAATTATCATAATCTTCTTGATAAGACAGGGGTGCAATTTCTTCAAGAAAGGAGGATAATTCTTTTAATTTCATAGCCAAAGGTAATCTATAAGTTCAACCAGCTCCAAATTCTTAAAATCAATTGATCAGAAGACTGAATAGAATCATGCTCGTAAATGGAATATAAGGGCTAAAACCCGGTCTTTCAATCCTTAAATCGCCGGGAACATTTCCTATCAAATTTTTTTATCGTGAAAAAAATAGATTAGTATGCCTATAAAAGATATAAATATATCTGCCAATATGAGGATCTTTCCAGTCCCGATAGTAATTAAATTGATTTTTCTGGTGGATAAACCATCATTTTTACAAGCTGAGCACTTTCGTTTGCAGCATTCCGGTTGTACTCAAAAGTCAGAGATTTATGATTAATAATATCAACAATTGTCCCAATAAAACATAAACCAGCTGTTAGAATATACAGAATACCCATACCCATATTACCGATGATAAAACGCTGTATTCCGGCAATACCCAATAAACCAAGTAAGGTGAAAAGAAGGATTTCTTGAGAATCCTTTCGGCGAGTGGAATAAAATGCCACGAAATTCTGGGACTGTCGCTGATCCATACCAGCTAAAATCTGCTGCAAATAAGCGTATTCATCGGGGCTCATGCCCTTAAAATTAACTAGTGGGTCTATTTCCATGTTGGAACTGTTTTGTCTAAGTTTAAAAGGAAGTTGTTTAATAATTGTATAATCCTGTAAAGCAGGATTGTTAAAGCAGGAATGCCAAACCAATGCTGAGAAAATGAAAGTATAAAATCACCATGAAGTATATATCTAATTGACCTGCCCAATCCGCATCCGGGACACCAGCTGAAGCCCAAATTATCAAGAGGACATAAAGAAGAATGAGAAGAAACAGAGGTCTCGGTAAATGCTAGGAACAACAAAGCTCCCGACCAAACTATTAATTCAAAAGGTAATTTTTTAAGCATCTTTTATTCTATGGTATAAGAGCTGTTTATTCAAAATATGTTACTCTCTAAAAATTCTTTTACCTAAAATACGATTAAACATTGAAAAAATAGACATTATTCCTTCAAGAAAAAGCTGCCAGAGAAATAATTAGCTCTTAAATAGTATATTTGAATCGAAAATTAGGGCGTGAACATTCGGGATATTTTAATTCAGTACAAATCGGACCCCCGCATTGCCATTCTGGCAGAAGCCCTTAATAAAGGTAGGAAAAAACGGGTTCATTTAAAGGGTTTAGTCGGATCAAGTGATTCGATCATTGCCATAGCTACGTATTTTTTATTGCATAGGCACATGGTTTTTGTTCTTCCCGAACGAGAAGAAGCGGCTTACTTTCTAAGTGATTTAGAAAACCTACTCGAAAAAGAAGTCCTGTTTTTTCCATCCTCGTTCAGGAAATCTTTCGAATTTACTCAGGTTGATAGTGCCAATGTGCTGCAACGTGCGGAAGTTTTAAACGAATTAAATCACGCTACCGAATTTGGAAAAATTATAGTTACCTACCCAGAGGCCTTAGCAGAAAAAGTAATCGACCGAGAAGCGCTAGAAAAAAACACCTTAGAAATTGCCGTAGGAAATAAATTAAACATTGAGTTTATCAACGAATTTTTAATTGAATACGATTTTGACAGGGTTGATTTTGTGTATGAACCGGGTCAGTTTTCTGTGCGCGGTGGTATTGTAGACATTTTCTCTTTTTCACATGACCTTCCCTATAGAATTGAGTTTTTTGCCGATTTTATCGAAAGCATTCGAACATTCGAGATAGAAGATCAGCTTTCTGTAGATCAGGTAAAAAGTATTACTGTTGTGCCAAATGTTCAGTCTAAATTTTTAACTGACCATAATATTTCTCTTCTTGAATACATCGATCAAGATAGCATGATATGGTTTAAAGATGTAGAATTTACGCTGGACGTGATAAAAACTGGCTTTAAAAAAGCTATGGAGTTTTGGAAAGCATTGGGTGCAGAAGATAAAAAGCAAAATCCACAATGGATTGATCCAAAATTCAATTTCACCGACGAAAAAATGCTTGCCGATCAACTCAACGATTTTGATTTGATTGAATTTGGAAAGCAGTTTTTTTATAGTCCAGATGAAACAATTCTTTTCGATACCAAGCCACAACCTTCCTTTAACAAGGATTTTAACCTCCTTATTCATAACTTCAAGGAGAATGAGAAATTAGGCACAGAAAACCTAATCTTTACAGATTCGACCAAACAAATTGAGCGTTTATATAGCATTTTTGAAGACCTAAGGGCTGGTATTGAGTTTAAACCAATTCATCTATCCTTAAGGGAGGGTTTTATTGATCACGGACAAAAACTAGCCTGCTATACTGATCATCAAATCTTTGATCGCTACTACAAGTACAAACTTAAAAAAGGCTATATCCGTAGCCAAGCGATTACCCTTAAGGAACTTAGGGATTTAAAACCCGGTGATTATATCACACATATTGATCATGGTATAGGTAAATATGCCGGACTTGAAAAGGTAGATGTAAATGGTCGATCGCAAGAAATGATTCGTTTGATTTATGCCGATAACGACCTTCTTTATGTGAATATCAACTCCTTGAACCGAATTTCAAAATATTCAGGTAAAGAGGGAACGGTTCCAAAAATGAATAAACTAGGAACAGATACCTGGGAAAAGTTAAAAAAGACGACGAAAAAAAAAGTTAAAGACATTGCCCGCGATCTAATAAAGCTTTATGCTATGCGGAAATTACAGACCGGAACAGCATTTTTACCCGATACTTACCTTCAAACCGAGCTAGAAGCCTCCTTTATTTATGAAGATACTCCCGATCAGGTAAAAGCTACGGCAGATGTAAAAAGGGATATGGAATCGACACACCCCATGGATAGATTAGTTTGTGGCGATGTGGGCTTCGGAAAAACAGAAATTGCAATTCGTGCGGCATTTAAAGCAGTTACAGATAGTAAACAAGTAGCGATTCTTGTTCCTACAACCATATTAGCCTTGCAACACTTTAAAACCTTTACTGCCCGATTAAAAGATTTTCCATGCAATATTGATTATATTAACAGATTTAAATCAACAAAACAAATTAAAGAAACTCTTGAAAAGCTTGCCGAGGGCAAGATTGATATTATTATCGGTACCCACCGCATCGTTAGTAAAGATGTAAAATTCAAAGACTTAGGACTACTCATTATTGATGAGGAACAAAAGTTTGGAGTTGGGGTGAAGGAGAAATTAAAGCAGTTTAGAGCCAATGTAGACACTTTAACGTTAACGGCAACACCCATTCCACGAACACTACATTTTTCATTAATGGGGGCCCGAGATTTAAGTATTATCAGTACTCCCCCTCCAAATCGGCAGCCCGTTCTTACCGAGTTACATGTTTTTAATGAGAAGCTGATAAAAGAGGCGGTGGAATTTGAAATTGATCGTGGGGGACAAGTATTTTTTATCCATAATAGGGTGCAAGATTTGATGCAATTGGGCGGATTAATAAACACATTAGTACCTAAAGCAAGAATTGGTATTGCACATGGACAGCTAGAAGGAGATGCACTGGAGGATGTGATGCTCAAATTTGTAGGTGGGGAATATGATGTTTTAGTGGCCACAACAATTATTGAGGCTGGATTAGACATCGCCAATGCAAATACAATTTTAATCAACCATGCGCACATGTTCGGCCTGAGTGATTTACATCAAATGCGCGGCCGCGTAGGTCGCTCCAATAAAAAAGCATTCTGCTATTTATTAAGTCCGCCACTATCCACACTAACCAATGAAGCACGCAAAAGACTTAGTGCCATTGAAGAGTTTTCGGATCTGGGCAGCGGATTTAATGTGGCGATGCGAGATTTAGATATCCGTGGAAGCGGAAACTTATTGGGCGCCGAACAAAGTGGTTTTATTGCCGAAATAGGCTTTGAAATGTACCATAAAATTCTTGATGAAGCCATTCAGGAACTAAAAGAAGATGAATTTAAAAATCTATTTAGTGATGAAAAGCCTCGACCTTTTGTTTCATTTACGCATGTAGATACCGATTTGGAGGTAATGATACCCGATGAGTATGTAACCAATATTGCCGAACGCTATAATTTATATACGGAGCTTTCAAACATTGAGGATGAAATAGCATTAGATGCCTTCCGACAAAAATTAGCCGATCGCTTTGGTCCCGTGCCACAACAAGTAACGGAATTGATTAATACCTGGCGACTCCAATATCTGGGTAAAATGATTGGTTTTGAGAAAATATCTTTAAAAAAGGGGGTTCTAAGAGGGTATTTTATTATCAATAAGCAATCGGCATATTATGAAACAGAACAATTTGGCCGAGTTCTTTCTTTCTTAGAAGCACATCCACGTATCAGCAATTTAAAAGAAGTCAAGAACACCCTGCGACTTGCAATTGAACATGTAAATACCTTAGATATTGCTATTGAAATGCTTCAAGAAATAGCAACTATTCCAGAAACGACTTAATTAGGTAGCTGAAAGCTTATAGGAAGGGTATAAGAGGTTCTAACGGGCGATCCATTCATAATGCCGGCTTTCCAATTCGGACTCAATTTAAGAACGCGAATGGCTTCTTCATCGCAACCGGATCCAATTCCCCTGATAACTTTAAACTCGCTTAAGCTTCCGTTGTTCTCAATCACGAAGCCTATATAAACCTTCCCTTGTATTCTGTTTTCTCGAGCCTTAGCAGGATACCTTAATCTGGAGGCTAAAAACATGGCCAAAGCTTTTTGTCCCCCACGATACTCGGGTGCAATTTGAACATTTCCAATATCATATAACTTGGAATCATCGTGAGATTCTGGCTTTTGTGATTCTACGGTTAATGCATCATCCTTACTATTTGATTTTTCCTGATAGTTTTTATCATTCTCCCTAAAATCGCTTGTGTCACTTTGAAAAGAACGTGGCGACTCCACCAAATTTTTAATTTCAATTTCCCGCAATGAGCTGATTTTTCCTTCGTCATTAATTACTATTTCATAGCGAACAGCTGCGCTAACATCCATATTTCGTGATGGTCGGAAATAACTAATATTGGTCCAGTAATTTGCATAAATTTCATTAGCACTTCGTTCAAACTCAAGCGAAGAAATATCCCAAGTTAATTCGAAATTCTTCATGTCAGCTAAGCGCTTCCAATGAACTTCCTTAATTTTTTGGTAAGTGAGGTTGTGGAAATTAAAATAGGTTTGAGTAATCGGGGGGAAATAACTTGGGGGATCAAAATATCCTCTTCTCTGATCATTATAAAAAACTTCAATAAACTTGATGAGGGAGATTCTAACCTCCTCATCACTCATTGCCAAGTTATCACTTAACACATCCGAGTTGTCTTCTGTTTTGCTAATTTTAACTTCATCCTTTGCCGAGAAAATACTTGATACATCATCCACATATAAAGTAAGATAGCCCATGACCAAAACAAGCAGACCAAGACCAATAATCATATATACTAAAGAACGATCTGGTTTAGGTTCATTTTCTAATCCGGAATCTTGCTGTTTATTAGAATCTTGCTCCATAAATTTTATTTTTGGGGTTTTAGAATAAAAACCGTTCCATTTATTTGAAGATGAAATTTTATAGGCTAATTAAATGTAAATAAAAATAAACAAGTGGGGCAGCAATCAATAAGCCGTCGAAGCGATCTAAAAATCCACCGTGGCCAGGTAAAAAAGTACCTGAATCTTTGGTGGAAAGACTGCGCTTCAGCATGGATTCGGATAAATCGCCTAGGGTCCCAGTTACGGCAATAATTGAGGCCATAACTAACCAGTGAACTAAAGAAAGCTCAGTAAAATAAAGACTCAAAATATAAGCAACTAGGGCACTGCAAACTAATCCACCAACAAATCCCTCCCAACTCTTTTTGGGCGAATGTCTTTCAAAAAGACGGTGTTTACCAAATTGAACTCCAAAAATATAGGCTCCAGTATCACTCGACCAAAGCATCATTAAAAATGCCAATGGATAATGAAATGAATACTGCCCATCCTGGAAGGCCATAGCATAGAAAAAACAAAATGGAATTGCCGCATACACGAGTCCCAAAAACGTATAAGCAATATTATGAAATGGATTTTTATGGTGTTTGTACAGTTCTGAAACAATCAATAAAACCCCAAACGGAATACAAAAAACAAGGTTGTTTATGGCTTGATTAGCCATAAAATGAGCAATTAAGGGGCTAATAATACTAAGTAAAAACAATAATCCTGTACTTAAGTTGGGCCTTACGTCATCCGTTTTAACCAATTTGTAAAACTCAAGCGTACAAAGGATAGAAATAAGAATAAAAAATAGCGTAAAAGTATTGGCATCAACCAAGACCAAGCCCAACACAACTGCCGCAAAAATAAAACCCGTAATTGCTCTTGTTTTCATTTACAGTTCGTTTTCCATGATGATACCTTTAGCTTTATCAAGATTGCTCTCGTGAATATAAACCTCAACCTCGCCAATACGATAAGGAAAACCCTGTTTATTGATAATAATGGCATCCATTTCATGATCAACTAAAACCTGCCTAACTAATTCTGATTTAAAAAAATCTGCTGAGGTATATACCTTAATCCAATCTGCTTCCATCCGATAATTCTACGTTATTTTCCTTTGAATTTACTGTATAGTAATAAAAATACCAGATAAGTGCCACAAACGCCAATGTGCTCGCAATAAAAACAGGAATACTAGCCGGGTCGGGTTCAAACACATTCTCAATGGATTTACCCTTTTGCTGTATAACATAAGCCCCCAGAGTTGCAATGCCATTGTTTAGAAAATGTGCCAAAATGGGAACCCAAATACTGCCACTCCAAACGAGCATATATCCAAAAAGTGCACCCAAAACCATGCGTGGCAAAAAACCATAAAACTGAAAATGTATCGCACTAAATATTATTGCAGTAATCCAAATTGCTATGTGATAATTACCGGTCCAGCGTGCAAAAACCTTTTGCAAACAAGCCCTAAAAATCAACTCTTCGCCCAATGCAGGGATAATAGCAAGCATTAAAATGTTAATCAGAAAAATATTAAATGAGTTCATAACGAGTAGCTGCTTCGTCATTTCAAGCATTTGTTCCTCTTTTAGCTTCATCCATACTTCAATTTCCTTTAATGCCTCAGGTAAGACCATGTTTTTGTTTAAATCATTGATGAACTCCATCATGGGGCCTATGCTGAGCATAATTAAGACGGTAAGAATAAGCAAAACCGGCCTCGTTTTTTTAAAGTTTAAGAAACTAATCCATTGCTTACTCTCAGATTTAGCAAAAAGTAGAGCGGTTACCACAAACATTCCGAAAGATGAAACGATTTGAATAATCCTAATGCTTTCAAGGGGGAAGGCGCTACCATCAAATTCTTTAATATTTGGTTCAAGTCCGTAAGTTATCGCAGCAATACCCAAGCCCAAAAGCCCGAAAATTGCTGCACATGCCAAGAACAAACTAAATAATAAAAGTAAAGAGCTTAAAGGATGACGTTCTGCTGACCCTGATTTAAACATGCTAATAATTTATTTGTAATTTTGCATTTACATGAGCTAACAAACCCATGTAAAAATACAAGTTTGAAAGATAGCTAATGTCTGTAAAGATAGGAAATATAGATTTAGGGGAGTTCCCACTTTTACTCGCTCCAATGGAGGATGTAAGTGACCCCCCATTCCGTTTTGTTTGTAAACAAAATGGGGCTGATATGATGTACACCGAGTTTATTTCTTCCGAGGGATTGATTCGCGATGCGGCAAAGAGTCGCGCGAAACTCGATATTTTCGAGTATGAGCGCCCCATCGGAATACAGATTTTTGGGAGTGAGATTGAAAGCATGCGCGAAGCGACACGCATAGCCACCTTAGCTAAACCTGATTTAATCGATATAAATTATGGCTGTCCGGTTAAAAATGTAGCTTGCCGTGGTGCTGGTGCGAGTTTACTTCAGGATATTGACAGAATGGTTTTAATGACCAAAGCCGTTGTTGAAGCTACTCATCTGCCGGTTACCGTTAAAACAAGGCTGGGTTGGGACGACAATACCAAAAACATTCGTGAAGTTGCCGAGAGACTTCAAGATGTTGGTATTCAGGCACTTACAATTCATGGTCGTACACGTGCACAAATGTACAAAGGTGAGGCTGATTGGACATTAATTCGGGAGATCAAGAGAAATCCAAGAATAAAAATTCCAATTTTTGGAAATGGAGATGTAAATTCCATTCAAAAAGCTGCCGAATGGCGAATGGAATACGAAATTGATGGCATCATGATTGGAAGAGCCGCCATTGGATACCCTTGGATATTTAGAGAAATTAAGCATTTTTTTAAAACGGGAGAATATTTGGCCGAACCAACACTTACAGAACGCATAGATGTTTGCAAAACACACCTTGATAAATCAATTGCTTGGAAAGGTAATAAAACAGGTATTTTTGAAATGAGACGACATTATGCTAATTATTTTAAAGGAATTCCTGATTTTAAAGAATATCGAATGAAGTTGGTTTCTCTCGAGAATATTGATGATATTTATTCTGTTCTAGCAGAAATTAATGAGCGTTTTCAGGCAGAAACTGTTTAATTTTGAAACTCGTAAATCCAAAATATGATGGTTACCAAAATTACTGAGGGGGTTAAAGTATCAGTAGAAACTATTTACCAACCGGAATATTCAAATCCGGCGAACGAGCATTTTATGTTCGCCTACAGGGTAAAAATAGAAAATATGGGTGATTACTCCGTACAATTGATGAGCCGAAAATGGACCATATTCGATTCAAACGGTTCAAAACGTACTGTTGAGGGCGAGGGCGTAGTTGGGCAACAACCCCTTATCGAACCCGGAGAAAACCATGAGTATGTTTCTGGATGTAATTTGAAAACAGATATTGGAACAATGAAAGGTTCATACGAAATGATACGAGTAGTAGATGGTCAGAAATTTGAGGTTAATATCCCGGAGTTTCAATTGATAACACCCTATAAACTAAATTAGAATTTTTTTATACAAAAAACCCCGAACAGATATTTAATCTATTCGGGGCTTAATA
>NZ_JBIILQ010000057.1:0-12799 GCF_044232565.1 Daejeonella sp.
GGGTATTCCTGAGAGTTTAATACGTTATTCTGTTGGAATTGAATCGGTAGATGACCTTCTTCAGGATCTTGAAGATGGATTAAAGAAAATTTAGAACTATTAATAGTTTAATTTAAGCTGGATAAGACAATCACTATCGCGATTCATCTTATCCGGTTTTTAATTGAAATGCTTCATTGTTATTCTGTTAATGAGGCATTTGCTAATACCTCCTTTCTGAATTTCATACTCACAGATAATATCACAAAACTTATCATTGCTGCAAAGTAGCACCAAACAGATATTACATAATATTCATAAAATATTCGTGTGAACAGGTAGGTGAATAGTATGATCACACCAATCAGGCTTATTCTTTTAATACTTGAAACAAAGGGTGAAAAACCGGTTGCAAGTATATAAAATACTCCACCATACCAATTGTTCGCCGCGGGGAAATCCATTTCATACCTTATATGCGATCCAGAAACAGATGATTCTGCCGGATAAACTAACAAGCCATATCCCATAAACAGGGCTTGTATAAGGCCCAAAGCCAAAAAATACGAAAGTGCCTTCTTACGCATTGATTCTTTCTCGAGAAACAAAAGGGCCATAGGAATCAAAATTGGCCATATTACCTGGGCAAATATTAGAAATCCATAAGTTGAAGGCTTTACCCATTCAAGATAGTTGGGCTTAGAAATGGTAAGCCATAAAACTCCTTCAAATATCTGTTGAATTGAAAGCAGGAGAGGAATTGAAGCTAAAAATTTTTGCTCCTTGCTTTCGGAATTCTTAAAGGATATAAGACCAATCCCTAATAATATAGCACTGGCACCAAAACTTGCTGTTGCAGAGAAGCACATAATAAAAATCTAGGTAAAAGCTCCATAATCACTGTATTGGGGCATTCTTTATGTATACTATTTAATTATTAAGATTAAGAAAACAGCTGATTTTTTTTTATGAGCTAAATCATAGATTTCTTTGCTTTTGATCATTTTAATTAGCCTCAATTTGTGATATCGTTGTATTATGAAAGAGATAAATATAAAACACATTAGCAATTTGCACAGTGATGCACTCAGAGGCCTTGAATTTTATGAGCAAGAATTGGCGATTATGCAAAAGCGACTTGAAGAAATTGCTGGAGATAATACTGGGACTGAGGTATCGGTAGATATTGAGCATTTTCAGAATCAGTTTTTGATTCAAAATAATAATATTGATGAGCTCAAACATAAGATCAAACAAAATTTAAAGATTATTGAAAGTCAAATAATGACTTCTGCTGGCTTTGTTGATCAAGATGCTATGAGTCTTAACGCCGATCTTTATGATCAGTATTTAACAGAAGAGAAGATAGTTAATGATATCAGGCATGAATTTAATCGCTTTGCTTCTAAATGGATGTAGCTTAATCGCTAAGCTGCCAATGAGTTTTATTTTTGCATAGGTACCAATAGATTTAAATTCCATAGTTTAGCATGATTTTAATGCTTTTAACTTGAGATTTATAAAATATCTGCTTGTTGTTGTTTTGCTACTCCCTATTGTTTCTAGGGCGCAATCATGTGCAGGTAATTTTGGAGATCCTGTTGTAAATATTACGTTTGGAAGTGGTTTTTTCCCCGGACCAATATCATCTACTAATTATAATTACTCCACAGCAAGCTGTCCTTTAGATGGCAGTTATACCATAACAAGGAGCACGAATGCTTGTTTTAGTGGTAATTGGCATACTATTTTGGAAGATCATACTCCAAATGATGCCGATGGTTTCATGATGCTTGTGAATGCCTCCAATGCTCCTGGCGAGTTTTATAAGCAAACTATTTCTGATTTGTGCCCGGGAACAACCTATGAATTTTCAGCCTATGTGGTCAATGTTTTAAAAGCTACCTCTTCCGGAATAAAACCCAACCTAACTTTTATTATTGAGTCGCTTAGTGGTGTCGTTCTCGGAAATTATTCTACGGGGAATATTGCAGAGTCTACAAGCCCTGAATGGAAAAAACATGCTATGGTTTTTACTACTCCAGTCGGAATTTCTACCGTTGTTCTCAAAATAATTAATAATGCTCCGGGGGGCAATGGTAATGATCTTGCATTGGACGATATTACGTTTAGGGCCTGCGGACCAACAATAAAGCCAAAATTAAATGGGAGCTTAAGTTCCTTTTCTGTTTGTGATGGTATTAGTCAGACGATTGTTTTAGATGCCGATTTAGGCCCCGGCTATATTAATCCCGCTTTCATTTGGCAAAAAAATATTGAAAATTCAGGTTGGGTTGATATTCCTGGCGCCAATTCAAAAGCAAGCTCGATTCTTATTAATCCATCGGTATCAATCTCTCAACAATATCGCCTCGCAAGCGCCGAATCCTTTAATATTAGTTCTCCTGGATGTCGAATCCTTTCTGATGTAATAACCTTGAACTATTTTGATAAACCAATAGTTGATGCAGGGCCGGATAAAGAAACGGTACAAGATAAACCAGTAGTATTAACTGCTTCTGCAACAGGCAGAATGCTCAGCTATAAATGGACACCCACAACTTATTTAGATAACCCTTTTGTATTAAATCCAATAGCTACACCTGATCAAGATATTACCTATACTTTGGAGGCTACCGATGCTTGTAATAACGTGGTTTCTGAGCAAGTTTCTATTAAAGTGCTCATTAATATTAGTATTCCTAATGCTTTTTCTCCCAATGGGGATGGTGTAAACGATCTTTGGAATGTTGCTGGTTTGTTGTCCTACCCTGAGGCTGATGTTTTGATTTTTAATAGATATGGATCCATTATCTATCGAAGTAAGGGTTACCAAGATCCTTGGGATGGGAAATATGCGGGTTCGATGCTTCCTAAGGGGTCTTATTATTACTCAATCAATCTGAATAACGGGACAAGTATTTATTCTGGTTCTGTTCTTATTCTTGATTGATAAAATCGCTTTTACGTCGATTTGTTCTTTTCTTCCTATAAAACGCCTATTTTTTTTCTTGCCTTAATTAATTTCTCCATTTCAACCGCTAAAAAAACTATACTGGATGCGGCAAGGCTTATTAAAAGTTCTACTAAATTTAAAGGCTTTGTTTTAAAAATCTCATTAAAAAAGGGTGTATAAATAATCATCATTTGGAGCATTACTGTTAATGATATCGCAAATAGCATCGCTTTGTTTGAAAAGAAAATACCATTATTGAAAAGAGATTTATTGGATCTGATGGCCATTACATGCCCTAGCTGACTAAAACATAAAACAGAAAAAGCCATTGTTTGAGCATTGAGACTGCCTTTATTTATGGCCCAGGCTTGTATTGCGAGTGTAACAAGCCCCATTAGGAGACCCACCCATAATATATGCCATCCTAACTTATCTCCAAAAATACTCTTATCTGGTTTTCGCGGTGAACGCTTCATGATATTGGCTTCTGCCGGTTCATTGGCTAGTGCCAAACCCGGGAGCCCGTCGGTTACCAAATTTATCCATAGAATATGAATGGCTAATAGGGGTATTGGCAGACCTAAAACCGGCGCTAATGTGATGGCCCAAATTTCGCCCGAATTGCCTGTTAAGATATATTTTATGAATTTTAAAATATTGTCAAAAATCATTCGTCCGTGCCGAATTGCTTTTACAACGCTCGAAAAATTATCGTCTAACAGAATCATGTGCGCTGCTTCTTTAGATACTGCCGTCCCATTTATGCCCATAGCAATCCCTATGTCTGCATTTTTTAGTGCTGGAGCATCATTTACCCCATCGCCAGTCATGGCTACAAAATGCCCCTTGATTTGAAGGGCATTCACTATTTTGAGTTTCTGTTCTGGATCAACGCGGGCATAAACCCTTATTTTTTCTACTACTTCATTAAACTGATTCTCATTTAAATCTGCTAATTCTTTACCACTAATTACCAAGTCATCCGATTTATCGATAATGCCGATATTCCTTGCAATTGCAGTAGCCGTTAACTTATGATCCCCTGTAATCATAACAGGAACTATTCCTGCTTCTTTACATTGTCTTATCGCTTCTTTTACATCTGCACGTGGCGGATCTATTATTGCAGCAAATCCAATTAGGCTGAGTGACGATTCAATCTCTTCAACAGTGATATCTTGTGGCAGCTTATCTAATACTTTGTACGCATAGCCCAAAACTCTGTATCCTGTTTCCGACATGTGATTTACCTCTCGCTCAAATTCAATTATTTTTTCACCGTTTTTGATGTTAGGTGTTTGAATAAGCATCTCAACTGCACCCTTTGTAATTACTAGAATGCCTGCACTGGTTTTGTGCAAAGTGCTCATGCATTTTCTCTTGTTATCGAATGGTAATTCTGCAACTCTTGGATAAGGTATTTCTATTTCTTTTTTATTGTAATCATGAATTTTGGCGTATTTTACGAGCGCTAGTTCAGTAGATTCACCTTGCCATTCTCCTTTTTTATTTTGGCTAACATCGCTATTTAAAGCCATAGCATTTAGCAGTGCATTTCTAGAAATTCCAGGTAATTCGACTGATTTATTGAGCTCATAAATTTTTTCTACAGTCATTTTATTGAGCGTCAGGGTCCCAGTTTTATCCGTACATATAAACCCTACCGAACCCAAGGTCTCAACAGCGGGCAGCTTACGAATGAGGACATGCTGATTGACCAGTTTTTTAGCTCCCATAGCCAAAGAGATGGTTACAAGTGCTGGTAGAGCCTCCGGTATGGCTGCCACTGCTAAAGATATTGCAATGAGAAGTATATCCATTATAGGCTCACCTCTAAGCCAACCTAAAAAGAAAATTAATGTGCAAATAATAAGAATAATGAGCGACAAACTTTTGCCAAACTTAGCGAGTCTCTTTTGGAGTGGGGTATCTTTCTCAGCTCTTTGGATCAATTTTGCAATGCGCCCAAGTTCAGTATTCATGCCAGTTGCTACAACATAGGCAATCCCTCTTCCGCTAGTTACAAAAGTGCCTTTATAGCCCATATTTAGTCGTTCAGCGATGGCTAACTTGCTGTTTTGAAGTACTAGATTGTCTTTTTCAATATTTTCAGATTCACCAGTTAATGCAGATTCATCAACCTTAAGGCTATGTGTTCTGATAAAACGAATATCAGCAGGTATAATATCACCTGATTTTAGATTTATTACATCGCCTACCACTAAGTGGCTGGAGTTGATTTTTATGTTTTGTTTGTTCCTTATAACTTCCGTATAGCTTTTTGCCATACTTTTTAAGGCATCTAAGGCTTTTTCTGCCCGGTATTCTTGAATAAAACCTACCAGGCCATTCACGAAAATAATCGACAAAATAATAATTGTATCAGTTAAGTCTGACGCAAATCCAGATATAATCGCAGCAATAACTAAAATGATAATCATGAAATCACTAATTTGATTCCAAATTATTTTGAAAATGCGGAACTTGTTGGTATCGTCTATTAATTCATTTTTTCCATATTTTGAAAGGCGTAAATCAGCCTCTGAGCTTGTTAATCCTTCTTCTTCTTCGCTATTCAATTGCTTAGCGAGCTCTGAAATAGAATAGGTATGCCAATTCATGCAATGGAATTACAATTTGTAGCTATTTGAAATCTTTGTCAATTTTTGATAGAATATTCTTTAGAAGGGCTAAGATGCTTTTTTTCGGCATGATTCATATTTTCTATGCCTTCAAGTAGTGCATCTGGAGTAAAAGAGATACTATCTATACCCTCATCAATTAGAAATTTAGCAAATTCGGGAATGTCACTTGGCGCTTGTCCGCAGAGGCCAACTTTAATGCCACTTTGCTTGGCAGCTTTGATTGTTCGCCTTATCAGTTCTTTTACAGCAGCGTTCTCTTCATTAAAAAGGTGGCTCACCAGACTTGAGTCGCGATCAATTCCCAAGGTGAGTTGTGTCAAATCATTGGATCCTATGGAGAAGCCATCGAAAAGTTGTGCAAACTCATTGGCCATAAGCACATTGCTTGGTATTTCGATCATTACATATACTTTTAGCCCATTTTCTCCTTTTTTTAGCCCATTTTTTGCCATTTCAGCCAGTACTTTTTCGCCTTCTTCAATAGTTCTACAAAAAGGAATCATCAACTTGATATTTTTTAAGCCCATTTCATCGCGAACCTTCTTCATTGCTCGGCATTCTAGTGCAAAAGCCTCTTTGTAGAAGTCGCTATAATACCTTGAGGCTCCGCGTAAGCCTATCATGGGGTTTTCTTCTCGAGGTTCAAAATAAGATCCCCCCATTAAATTGACATACTCATTGCTTTTAAAATCACTAAACCTTACTATAACCTCTTTGGGGTAAAAGGCTGCCGCAACCGTTGAAACCGCTTCAGCGAGTTGGTTTACAAAATAGTCTTTGCCGTCTTCATAAATGCCTATGACATTTTTTATTTCCCTTTTGTGTTCTTCATCAGTCACTTTTTCGGGTTCGCAAAATGCTAAAGGGTGTATTTTTATGCTATTTGAAATGGTGAATTCAAGTCTCATTAGGCCAACACCATTATTTGGGTATAAGCTGAGTTCAAATGCTCGATCTGGATCAGAAAGTATCAATAAGGCAGGGGTTTTGGGAAGTTTAACTTTGCTGAAATCTTGCTCCTCCACCGTCCATTTTAATAAACCCTCATAAATGCTGCCTGATTTCCCATCTGCACAAGAAACTGTTATTTCATCGCCAGTTTGAATTACTTTGGTGGCATTTCCAGAACCTACAATAGCAAGTGTACCTAGCTCGCGGGCAACAATGGCCGCGTGACTAGTTCTTCCTCCCTTATTAGTGATGATTGCCGCTGCCTTTTTTAAGATGGGATCCCAATCTGGATTGGTAATATCCGTGACCAAAATCTCCCCATCTTTTAATTGTTTACCCTCATTTGGGTTATTAAGTATCCGAGCTCTTCCTGATCTTATTTTATCACCTAAGGCGATTCCTGTGGCTAATAACTTCGATTTCTCGGCAAGCCAGTAGATTTCATGAACCTGTTTTTTAGGTTTTGCATGGACTGTTTCAGGCCTGGCTTGAACAATGTATAACTTATTGTTGAACCCATCCTTAGCCCACTCAATATCCATCGCTTTCCCATAATGATCTTCAATAGCGAGGCACCATTTTGCAAGCTGAATAACTTCCGAATTGTTTAAACAAAATTCTTTTTGCCTTGCTTCGGGGGTTTCTAAATTTAATATCGTATTCTCCGTAGTCTTAAGTTCAGATTTCTCCGCATAAACCATGGTGAACTCTTTTTTACCACAAACGCTTTTTAAGATGGGTTTGTATTGATCCTGATTGAGTGTTGGTTTAAAAACAACCCACTCATCAGGAATTGCCCTCCCTTGCACAATATTTTCACCAAGGCCCCAAATTCCATTGATAATAATTGTATTCTTAAAACCTGTGTCGGGATCGATGGTAAATACTACTCCAGACGAGGCTTTATCACTACGAACCATTTGCTGAACCCCCACCGAAATGGCGATATCCTTCTCCATAAAGCCCATGTCATGGCGGTATTTGATTGCCCTATCAGTAAATAAGGATACATAACATAGTTTTATAGCTTCAAGTAATTGCTCTTCACCATTTATATTTAGATAGGATTCCATTCGTCCCGCAAAACTTGCCGTTGGAAGGTCTTCGGCAGTTGCACTACTTCTTACAGCAACATCTAGTACTTCAACGCCCAAATTGCTGCACAGTTGACTATAGGCTTGCTTTATTTGTTGTGCTACTACATCAGGAATTACTGAATTTAATATTAGTTTTCTTGCTTGCTCACCTATGCTAGTCAAATTGCCGAAATCTTGCCTGTCGAGGCTTAGTAAGAGGTCTTTAATCGATTGTTCTATTCCATTCTCCTTTCTGAAAAGGCGATAGGCATCGGCACTTAGTGCAAAGCCATCTGGGATATTTATGCCCTTAGGATTTAATTCGTTGAACATTTCTCCTATCGATGAATTCTTTCCCCCAACACGGGGAATATCATCGATTCGAATATTGCTGAAAGGTATCGTATACTGAGGCGTTTGCATTTATTTTATATTTAATTCACATCTATAATTTGGAACTTTTTGTTTAATTGAATGGAGATTTTCTTGGATTTGGATTAAAACTTTATAATTTAACTCTTTTTACACCCTCCAGGTTCTTATATTGAAACAAGGAATTAATAGTATTGTTTCAATATTCCGCTCCTACTTTTATTTTTTTTAGGGAAAATTAGAACTGTTTTGAGTGAAAATCAGAAATAAATCCGTGGTCTTTACTTAGAATTTTGATCGATCAAATAGGTTTTTTTTTATTTTATTTGGATAAAAACCCATTTTTTAACTGGTTATTATTCGTTTTTAACTATTACTTAATTGTAATTGAAAAAATAATTCAAAAGCATTTGTCAATACACCTAAATAAATTAGATTTGTTCAACCTTAAAAAAAACAACAATGGATAAATTTTCAAAAATGAAAGAATTGTTTGCTTCAGTTGAAGTAGACGCTAGCAAATTTTACAATTCAGGTAACAGTGCAGCAGGAACAAGAGTTCGTAAAGGCATGCAAGATTTGAAAAATTTGGCTCAGGAAATCAGAAATGAAGTAACTGAGAAGAAGAACAGTGCAAAGTAATTTTGTACATTTTTCAAATAATTAAAAAGGCTGGTTTAACCGGCCTTTTTAATTATTATTTTTTTGTTCTTAGCTCAAAAATCTACTCCAGCAATCAGTTTCTCTGACTCTAAAATAGGCTTCTACCTTTTTTCATCCTTTGGGAAAATCTTGTAAATCAATAATTCGTACAATTATTTTAGATTTGCAATATATATTATGAAAGATTTCAAGAATTATTATCTCATACAGGCTAGTCCCGAGGAAGTTTACCTCGCTTTAACTAACCCACTTACTATATCACTCTGGACTGGTGCTGAGGCAGTTATGAGTACCGAGCCTGGCTCTGAATTTTCGCTGTGGGATGATAGCATCGTTGGAAAGAACATCGAATTTATTGAAAATAAGAAGATCGTTCAACAATGGTATTTTGGCGATCAGCCTGAAGAATCAATTGTGACTTTTGTTTTGCATCCCGATAAAAGTGGTACCTCACTAGAGCTTCGTCATACTAATATTCCTGATTCTGATCTTCAAGATATGATTGATGGCTGGAATTTGAACTACTTTGGTTCACTTCAGGATTTTTATGACGAGTAAATTGCCTCGATTATTTCGCAATTAATTCATAATTTATTGCTTCTGTCTTCTGGATTTCAGCTTTTTTAACCTTTATTTCCCACAATAAATAAGCTAGAACTAGTACATATTCAATTCCAATAAGCCAGTAGTTTTCGCTGTAGGGCATAACTTTATAGGTGAAATAGCTTAAAGGAATAAGTGCCGACCACAATAGCACAAAACGATACCTAAGGAAAATGCTAAGGGCTAACAGTGGAGCCAGATACCAGGGATGCACTACTGCTCCAAAAAGCAGGTAAATACAAAGCACCCAAAATAAGCCTGAAATTAGATCTTTTTCGGTTAGATAAACGTAGAGCATTGCCGCAAGACTTAAAAAAATCAGTAGTTTACTGATAATTGCGATGGGATTATAGGCCATTATCCACCATCCAATACTTCTGAAAATTAAATATAATCCACCATTGAACTCAAATTTGCCATAATAAAGATTAAGGCTTTCGCCGATGTGCTGCATGCGTTGCGGCTCACTTAATAAGTCGATGCTCATTAGAAGTAGGACAATTAATACTATTATTGCCCATAAAACAGTTTTTTTCAAAGCAATTTGCCTCAATAAAAGCGGAATGGCCAGTAAGGGTAAAATTTTTGCCTGTATAGCGAGTGCTAATGCAGCCGCTGAAGCACTAAGTTTTTGGTTAAATAAAAGCAAAATACTTAGCAGCGTGAATGAAATCATGAAAGCCTCAAAGTGAATATTTCCCGTTAACTCAATTATTACTAAAGGGTTAAGTGCATAAATGAGTAGGAGTGAGGGGTCTTTTTTTCGGAGAATGAGCAATCTATGTAAAAGATAAATTGTTCCTAATTCCGATAGGAAAATCATCGCTTTAAGCGTAATGATGTTTAAATACAGATTATCTTGTCCGATGAATGCTGCAATTCTAAAAAGTATCTGACAAAATTGAGGATAAACACTGAAATAATCGGGGGAGTTGAGTAAAGGGAAAAGTTGATTTAAAAAGAGGTCGTTGCTGTGGGTTAAAAGTTCTCGGGGACTATAATCAAAGGGGTTAAAGCCCAGTTCTTGTATGCGTCCATCCCAAACAAATCGATAAAAATCATCAGAAAGTGCTGGGGTAGAAAAGATTAAGCAAAATCGAAAAAGTATTCCTGCGGCCAATAAAACTTTGAAATTAAAGAGGTTTTTATTGTTAAGGAGCAGAAAATAGATAATAAAAAGTGTAGAGTACAGACTAATAAGAAGGCTAAAGTTTGATCTTTCAGTGAAATAGCCAGTTAAAATATATCCCAAAAGGGAGGCAAAGAGCATTAAATAAAAGGTTAATTTAGCCATTAATAAAATTTAGCTTATTTTGTAATCTATGCAAAAATGCACATTTACAGACCAAATGGGAAGATCTATTTCCTTAGATTTTCCTCCTAAAAGGATAATTTCTTTGGTTCCATCTCAAACCGAGCTGCTTTTCGATTTAGGATTGGATGAGGAGATTGTAGGGATCACCAAATTTTGCATTCACCCAAAAGATAAATATAAGTCGAAGGTTAAGGTTGGCGGCACTAAAAAGCTCAATATGGAGATGATTAGGAGCCTAAAGCCAGATTTAATCATAGCTAATAAAGAAGAAAACGAGCAGGCGCAAATGGAGGAGCTTATGCTCGAATTTCCTGTATGGATGAGTGATATTACCCTTCTTGAGGATGCGCTTGAGATGATTGAGCAGATTGGATCGCTTACTGGCACCTCTGAAAAAGCCCTCCAAATAGCATCAAGCATTGAAAAAAACTTTTCGGGTTTAAAGCTAAAAGACTCATTGCAAAAAAAGGTAGCCTATTTTATCTGGAAAGATCCTTATATGTTGGCAGCTAAAAATACGTTTATCGATCAGATTTTAGCAAGGGCAGGTTTTGCTAATGTTAGTTTAATGAATCGTTATCCTATTGTAGAATTACTGGATTTAAAAGCACTCAAGCCAGACCTTATTTTCCTTTCCTCAGAGCCTTATCCATTTAAAGATGAGCATGTTTCGGAAATGAAGAATATTTTCCCTGATGCAGATGTGTTCATTGTGGATGGAGAGCTGTTTTCATGGTATGGGAGTAGGTTGCGGTATACTGCGGATTATCTGTTGCGGCTTTTGGAAAAAATTAATTGTCATCCCTAAATAATAAGAAGATTAGATTTTGTAATTATGTAGAAATTCCTTATTTTTGCAGACCGAAATACATAATGTTAGCCTTTAGCAATAAAGTTTAATTTATTTCGTAAATAATCCTAATGATGCGGATGTGGCGTAATTGGTAGCCGCACCAGACTTAGGATCTGGCGCTTCACGGCGTGGGGGTTCGAGTCCCTTCATCCGCACATATTAATTCCCCGGCTACAAACCGGGGAATTTTTGTATAAACTAAAACGACATAAAACTCAGAAAATGAACATTACACAGGACAAAATAGACAATCTGAATTCTGTACTTACTGTAAAGATTAATCCTGAAGATTACAAAGAGCGTGTAGAAAAAGCTATCAAAGCGCAAGCTAAAAAAGCAAAACTTCCTGGATTCCGTCCCGGAATGGTGCCCTCGGCTCACATCAAAAAGATGTATGGTAAAAGTATTTTAGTGGATGAGGTAAATAATATCCTAAACGATACCTTAAGCAATTATATCAGCGAAAACAAGCTAGAAGTTCTTGGTCAGCCGCTACCAAAAATCGATAACTCCAAAGAGTATAACTGGGACGATAATGATAATTTTGAATTCGTTTATGAATTAGGTATTGCACCTGAGTTTAATCTTGAACTGACTTCAAAGGATAAATTAACGTATTATCAGGTAAAAGTAGATCCAGAAACGCTAGCCTCTCGTATCACTAATCTGAGAAAAAGCTATGGCAAAATGTCAAATCCTGACGTATCGGCAGATGATGATGTTCTATACTCTGATTTAAAGCAGTTAGCTTCAGATGGTTCTGTTTTTGAAGGTGGAATTACGGCAACATCTGCTATTCGCCTAGATCAGGTTGTTGATTCTAAAATCAAGAAATCGCTTATTGGTTTAAAGAAGGAAGATGTTTTAGAAATTGATATTCAAAAAGCCTTTGATGGCAATGCTACAATCATTGCTAAAGTGCTAAATATTGAGGAGGAAGATGCTCAAGACTTGAAATCTAAATTTCAATTAACGGTAAAAAATATCAACCGTTTAGAAGAAGGGGATTTAAATCAAGAATTTTTCGATAAACTTTTCGGTGCGGATGTTGTTAAATCTGAAGCGGAATTTACAGAGAAAGTGAGAGAAGAGCTTGAAAGCATGATGGTGCAAAATGCAGATCAAAAGCTTCAGGCAGATATGCTTCAATTTGGTTTAGATAAAACAAAATTAAGTCTGCCAGATGATTTCTTAAAACGTTGGTTAAAAGCAACAAATGAGAAACTAAGTGATGAGGAATTGGAAAAAGGTTATGATGATTTTGCACGTAACTTACGCTGGACATTAATTGAAAATAAAATCATCAAGGATAATAAATTGGAGATCAAATATGAGGAGGTTTTTGCAGCAGCTAAAAACCGCTTAGATTCACAGTTTAGAATGTAT
>NZ_JBIILQ010000058.1:0-12794 GCF_044232565.1 Daejeonella sp.
GCTTTATCTAACTTGGGTGCAGAGGCTGTCTCAAATAAAAGCACTGACTCCAATTTAGGAAATACTAATCCAAGTGACGACTTTTATCCATCACAAAAAGCAGTGAAGAACTATGTAGACATGCAAAGTTCCAATTCAGGCATAGCGGATGTGAGTATTTCTAACGCAAAATTAGCCGGCAGTATTACTGCTACTAAATTAGTAGGAACAGATATTTCAACTGTAGGTACGATTACTGCAGGCAGATGGAATGGAACAGCCATTGATATAGCTAATGGTGGAACAGGTGCTACTAATGCTGCCGATGCGAGAAGCAATTTAGGATTAGTAATTGGAACAACTGTTTTAGCTCCCAATAGCTCGATTACAGCGGGTGCAAAAACAAAAATCACATACGACACAAAAGGATTGGTTACAGCCGGTGCGGATGCCACCACGGCTGATATCGCGGCAAGCACAAATAAGAATTACGTTACTGATGTACAGGCAGGTGTATTGTCTAATACATCGGGAACTAATACAGGCGATGAAACTGCTTCAACGATCAAAACTAAATTAGGAATCACAACATTAAGTGGCAACAATACAGGCGATCAAACTATCACTTTAACTGGTGATGTTTCGGGTTCTGGTACAGGAAGTTTTGCAAGCACGGTGAATAGTGTAGGAGGAGTAAGTTCCGCCACAATCGCCACATTGCCTACTAGTCTTGCATCGAATACAACAAACATTATAAGCAACACATCAGACATTGCAACTATTAATACAGCTTTAGTTACGAAAGCTCCTTTAGCTTCTCCTGCATTTACTGGAACACCTACTGCTCCAACACCAACTACTAGCGATAATTCTACAAAAATTGCTACAACTGAGTATGTAAAAGCTTCGATTACTGCTTCAAGTGCTGGATTAAGTTCTGTTGGTGCAATATCTGAAACATCAAATGCAAAAGGAGCAACAATAAGTAGTGGTACTTCTGAATTAATATTAACACCAGCGGATGCAACAAATGGAGGTATATTAACGAATGGAACACAATCAATAGCTGGATATAAAACTTTCGAGTCTCATATAAATGTGAAAGGTGAAATTAGAAGTGCAGGTACAGTAGCAATTAGAAGTGGTGGAAGTGGTCCAACTTGGGTAGGAGTTGGTATAGGAACGGGTAAAGGTGGCACAGGTTTATCTAATCCAGGAGCTGCTGGTAATATTTTAACTTCAAATGGAACTTTTTGGACAACTTCGGCGCCTGCAGCTGTTAATGCAGGAACACTAACTGGATCTACTTTAGCTTCTAATATTACAAGTTCAAGTTTAACTACTTTAGGTACAATTACAAGCGGAACTTGGAATGGAACTGCTATTGGAAGTAATGTGGGTGGAGCAGGAACAGTGAATGGATTAATGAAAGCAAACGGAACTGGGGTTGTAAGTGCTGCAGTGGCTGGAACAGACTATCAAGCACCATTAACAACTACACAAGTAGGTGTATTATCAAACACTTCTGGAACAAATACAGGAGATCAGACCATAACATTAACGGGTGATGTTTCAGGAACTGGTACAGGAAGTTTTGCAAGCACAGTGAATAGTGTAGGAGGAGTAAGTTCCGCCATAATCGCCACATTACCTACTAGTATTGCATCGAATACAACAAACATTATAAGCAACACATCAGACATTGCAACTATTAATACAGCTCTAGCTACTAAAGCTCCTTTAGCTTCTCCTTCATTTACTGGAACACCAACGGCTCCAACACCTACTACAAGTGATAATTCAACACAATTGGCCACTACAGCTTTTGTTAAGGCAAACATCGGAACAGCGAGTGCTGAAACATTATCAGGAACTTCACTTGCAAGTAATGTTGCGAATTCTAGTTTAACGAGTGTGGGTACCATAACTTCGGGTACTTGGAGTGGAACAGTAATTGGAAGTAATTATGGTGGCGCAGGATCTGTAACTGGTTTAATGAAAGCAAACGGAAGTGGGGTTGTGAGTGCAGCAATCGCTGGAACAGATTATCAATCCCCAATTACTGCTGCTTCTGCCACAGGACAGTATTTAACATCTGCTGCTGGTGGAACCTATACATGGACGTCTGCATCAGCTTCCACTGGTGTACCTTACGCAGGTGCGAGTGGGCCAGTTGACTTGGGGGCATATGATTTAAAAGTAAATGGGCTAACTATTGGAAGGAGTATCGGTTCTAATAATGCGTTGAATATTGCTATTGGAAGAAATGCGTTACAAAGTGTAACAACTTCAAATCAAAGTATCGGCATTGGTTATAATGCATTACAAAAATTAACTACTGGATATGGGAATACATCCATTGGTAGTGGAGCGTTGCCTGTAATAACAAGTGGTGGTGATAATGTGGGGATAGGGATGGCATCCCTATATAACAGTTTAACACCCAGCTATAATGTGGGTGTTGGTAACGAAAGTTTATATGGTTCAAATGGGAACTATAATACTGGTATTGGATATAAAGCTTTAAAAATGTCGACCATTGTTGCAAATAATATTGGAACAAATAATATTGGTGTTGGGTATCAAACTTTATCAACCTTAACATCAGGTAAATATAATACTGTTATTGGTAATAATGGCGGTACTGGTTTAACCACTGGTAATTATAATACAATTTTAGGTGTACAAACGGCAAATTTAAGTGAGGCGCTAAGTAATAACATCATTATTTCTGATGGACAGGGCAATGTTCGTGCCCAACATAATGGAACCACTGGTTGGACTTTAGGAACTATTACTAGCGGAACTTGGAGTGGAACTGCTATTGCTATTGATAAAGGTGGTACAGGATTAAGCAGCCCAGGTACTTCAGGTAACGTATTGACATCTAACGGTACAGGTTGGACTTCTTCGGCGCCTGCAGCAGTAGATGCAGGAACTTTAACTGGAACATCTTTGGCATCTACAATTATAGGTTCAAATTTAACATCTTTAGGCACTATTACTAGCGGAACTTGGAATGGAACTGCTATTGCTATTGATAAAGGTGGAACAGGATTAAGCAGCCCAGGTACTTCAGGTAACGTATTGACATCTAACGGTACAGGTTGGACTTCTTCGGCACCTGCAGCAGTAGATGCAGGAACCTTAACAGGAACATCTTTGGCATCTACAATTACAGGTTCGAATTTAACATCTTTAGGCACTATTTCCAGCGGAACTTGGAGTGGAACTGCTATTGCTGTTGATAAAGGTGGTACAGGCGCAACAACCAAAACTGCTGCATTTGATGGACTGTCTCCTATGACAACATCAGGAGACATTATTTATGGAGGAACAAGTGGAACAGGAACAAGACTAGGCAAAGGAACAGATGGTCAGGTATTAACACTAGCAAGTGGTTTGCCAACTTGGTCAACAGCTGCTGCATCAAGTGGTGGGGGATTAAGTTCCATAGGGGCTATATCAGGGACTTCAACTCCGAAAGGAGCAACCATAAATGGAACTACAGAATTGATTTTAACCCCAGCGGATACAACGAATGGCGGTGTGGTAACAACGGGAGCACAAATATTTGCTGGTGTTAAAACTTTTTCACCTACTGTAACAGCAACTGCAAATAATCAAATTTTATCTGGTTTAGATATCAATCCAACTTTCAATAATAGCACATTTACAGGTGTGAACAATTATGGCTTAAGAGTACAAGGTGTAGGAATTGGAACGGGGGGAGGAAATATGCCAGACAATACTGCAATTGGAAAATCTGCACTATATGCAAATTCTACTGGTGTAAAAAATACAGGAATTGGAGTTGATGCGTTAAAACTTAATAGAACTGGATTTAATAATACAGCGATTGGATATCAGGCAGCATCTGGGCAAGGCTCTCCTTCATATGTTACCGCAATTGGCTCAGGCGCTTTATCGGTAAGTACGGGATCAGATAATACTGCAATAGGGGCTTTTGCCTTACATAGAAATACTAGTGGAATAAATAATACAGTTGTTGGGACTTCTGCTTTGTCATTTAATAGAACGGGAAATAATAATGTTGTGATGGGTCATCAAGCGTTAGTAGCTTCTTCATTAAATTCCTCCGACGATAATACAGCCATCGGATTTAAGTCGATGTATAACAACATGACTGGAGGCACAAATACAATCATTGGTTCATTGAGTGGATTTAATAATACAACTGGAGCAGGAAATGCAAACTATGGGTATAAATCTCTTTATAACAACCAGGCAGGTAGTGATAACGTAGCATTAGGTAATAATTCAGGTTCACTTGCAGGTTCTAGTACTGGAGTGAGCTTAACCTCTTCTAATCAAAGTATATTTATTGGTAGTGGTACAAGAGCAGGAACAAATACTTCTACTAATGAAGTGGTTATCGGATATGGTGCAGTTGGAAATGGTTCAAATACAACAACCATTGGTAATAGTTCAACAACACAAACTTATTTACCAAGTGGTTTAACTATGGGTAACTCATTAGGTAGTGTAGATGCTACATTAACGCTACATCCAAATTCAACTTCTGCACAAGGCGGTTCCGAAGGCGGTCAACTTAATTTTAAGAAATCAGTTTCTACAAGTGCTTATGATTGGTTTATTGATCAATATGCAGATGGGAATGGGGCAAGATTAAGAATTTTACCTGGTAGAACGAGTCCAGAAAGTTATGGACTTGCTATTAGCGAGGATGGAAATATGGGTATTGGTTCGATTCCTAATGCAAGTTATAAATTGCATGTCGCAGGTGACATTAATGCTACTGGATCTGTCCGTGCTTCTGGTGTTGCTCTAAGTTCAGATTTTAGATTAAAAACAAATATAAGTAGCCTTAATAGTGCAATGAAAACTTTGAACTTATTAAGTCCAGTGAGTTATGATAAAAAAGTAAGCCTTGCAGATTCGGTTTATAGTAAACAAGAGCTTGGTTTTATTGCCCAAGAAGTTCAAAAAGTATTGCCTCAATTAGTGACTGAAGGAAAAGATAAGGATCGTTTATTGTCTCTAGACTATATCTCTATCATTCCTTTGTTAACCAAAGCAATGCAGGAGCAAGATGTGGTGATTAAGGATGCTCAAAAGGAAAATACAACATTAAAGAAGCAATTAGAGGAGCAGAAAAAACGCCTAGATGCCATTGAACAATTAGTGCAAAAATTATCTACCAATTTAAAATAAATTAACAAAAAATTGCACGCAATTAACATAGCATAGGCTATTAATGGCTTGCAATCTCACAAAAAGTTCATGAAATGATTATTTAAAAGCTTTTTGTTCCAAATATTGAGTGGGTGTCATTCCCGTTTCGGCCTTAAATGTTGCAAAGAAACCTGACCTAGAAGAAAACCCAGATTGCGTACCAATTCCATCCATTGATAGAGTTTCCGAAGTTCCTTGGTCCAAAAGTTCCTTAGCATAGTCTACCCGAAGTTTTGACCTATAGGCTGTAAATTTCATGTTTAATAGGATGGAAAAGCAATAGGCGATATGGTGCTTTGGAATATCCAGATTTTCTGCAATGTCCGCAATGTCAAATTTCTCCTTTAAAAATGGTTTATCTTTCTTTAAATAAGCTAAAATACGGTCGGTAGTTTCAATTAGGGGATCATGGAAATTTTCTAACCTGTTTTTTTTAATGTTTTTCGACTTTTTATCCAGGACAATGGGCATCCCATATACTATATTAGGGAAAAACACAAATAGTATCGTTGGCAATAAAAAGAAGGCAATACCTGATACTATATGCGCTGGCTTAAATTGAATTAAACCCCTAGAAACCGTAGTCTCAAACAAAAGCAGAGTTAAGATAAAGTAGCTGGTTGCAATAATAAATATTGTTGTAATTAGTACAAAAATCCAAATTCTCACAAATCTATACTGCCGAATTTTTATTTTAAAATGGTCAGATCTAAAAAAGAGAAAAGCACTGGCAATACTATAAATTATGACCAAAACTGGTCTGGAAATAATAGCTACAACCGGCGGATATAATACACCGCCACCAAAATATTTGATATTATTTAAATCTTGTATGATAAGTTTAGCCACCTCTAATTTGTTCTGAAACGGACTGAAAATGTAGAAATACATATTCGCAAATTGAATAAGGAAAGGCAAAAGATGCAAGTAGTCTTTCCAAGTATAAAATATCGACTTATCAGTTAAGGTGTTTCTAGTATAAAAATAGAGAAAAGGGCCTGGTAAATACCATAAGGGTGAAAAATTACTATAGAATATCGCCACCCAAAACGGACTAGACGATTCGGAAGAAAAATAATGAGCTAAACTATAGGTGGAAAAAATAATAAATATACCTGAAAGTAATAGTGCATTTTTATTAATACTCCAATTGTGAATAGCAATTACTATAGAGATAATAATCGAGTAAATAGATAAATAAAGAATCATTTATTTGAGCCAATGCTTAAATTAAAATATCAATTTTTTTGTCATACTATAACTAATAATATCAGCACAAAATAGGAAGAATATTTAAAAATCATCCCCTCCCCTCGCATAAATGTATTCAGAAGCTAAATTCTATGGGTTGACGGCCTCCCTTTATAGCTAAGCAGAATTCTTGAGTCTTTAGCATTTGTTAGCTCCATCCGTTCTAATTCACGACTTATTATATCAATTATAACGTACGATCATTTCTGTGTTAATAGAATTAAATAATTTGAATAAAAATAATAGTTACGGCCTTTACACCGTTGTGAATTATAAAAAGTTTTTATTTTTTATTGTTATTTTTAATAAATTGATTTGTCCTTTGATGATATTTCATTAATCTCTTAGTTGAGTTTACATAATTTTCATATTGTAGCCTTCCAATTTTAAAGACTGACATGATCTTAGCATGATTGTCTCTTTCATTGACAATTTGATCTAAAACCATTTAGCAAATTTAGTTGTACTATAATTTGAGTTGTATTATGGTCGTGGTTTTTAGGTGGTTATGGATAGGTTGTGTGCAAATTATGTGCGAACCACCCCCTCCTAAAATTGGTGAAAAAAAAGCTTTAGAAAAGAAAAAACCACCTAAATATTATTGTAAGTGGTTAATTTTCAAGCTCCCCTTTTAACGAAAGATGGAGCTATAATGCGTTGATGGAGTATCAGAAAATTAAAGGGTTAAACCTCTTGCTAGTTTACAAGATTTATTTATCTAGGCTTTATTTTGCTTTTATCGGTATCCAAATATCTTCTTCTGAAGAGGGGTCATTGTTTTTGTATTTTTCACCTAAAACTTCAAAATGAGCCCTACTGTCTAAATTATAGTCTGAATTAGGTAACCAAACAGTAAAAATATTTTGATAAAAACTGGAGATACTGGTGCTTAAACCTGTGTAATGAAAAACAGCATAAAGTCCACTCGACAATATAAAAGTCTCCATTACATCTGGTACATTATCGAAGCTTGCTACTTCTACTGTAGCCCACCTTTCAAATTCGTTAGTTGCTTTGAAGTCTACAAAATGTGTTGATGAGTATAAAACTAATGATATTAAATCATTAGTCAATTTGTTTGTTATTTCCTTCCTTCTCGGCATAAAATTCGCCCATAGTTCGCCAACCTTATAATCGGCATAACTCATGGTCATTCGTTTCCCGACCAATTTCTTTTCGTTTATAAATTCAATTATTGGACTCATTCTAGCTATTTCTGAAATTAAAGAAATAAAAAAGGGTTATACATACAAGTATAACCCTTTTTTATTTAGCCGCTCCCCCTTCCCATCGAAAGATGGAGCTATAATGATTTGATTGAGTATTTAAGTATCAGCAAATTAAAGGGTTAAACATCGTGTTAAATTCCAGGAAGTTTAATTACTTAGCAACCACCATTGCGAGGTGCACGTTTATAAATTACTTTACCATCTCGTTCTACATAGTCGCCTGCTACAATTGCATATGAATACTTGGGCGCCTTCGATACGCTATGGCTTCTTATGATTATTTTGTCGTTAACTTTCAGGCTATGTAGTTTCTCAAATTCATTTTTAAAATCTGGCCCAAAAGAAAGAAAATAGTCATCACTATTTATCCTTACCATCACTCCGAATCCTAATCTTGAGCCTAAGGGAAGAGAAAGAGAGGTTACAACTCCCTCCATATTGCTATAATTCCTAATGGACTTACTTATTTTAGTAGCGCTGGCATCCACTTTTTTACCTGCGGGAGATGCTTCCCACTTTTTGAATAGCATACCATCAGGGGTGGCCTCCCATTTTTTCAATTCAGCTTTCCTTTCAGCAGCAGAAAGAGGCTTTGAAATTGACTTTTTAGAAATTTCATTTCTTATTTCACTATTTGCAAATACCAATCCGCAAACCCCAATCAGTGGTAATATCAGCGCGTAAATGATTTTTTTCATACTTTTTGTCTTTGTTTCTTGAAAAACATTTTCACTATGACGATAAATCGAAAAATAAAGTTACAATTTAAATTATATGCTGCAAAAACTTTGTCTAACTCCCCTTTTCCTCGAAAGATGCCGCTATGAACCTCATATTTTTACATAACCATATTTAAATCAAATAGTTATAATTCATTTAAAAGTGAAGGATCTTATTCTTTATTAACGTATTCTTTACCCCAATTGTGCAATGAAATAATACTTGGCAGTAATTTTTGCCCTTTATCAATTAGTGTATATTCAACTGTAGGAGGAACCGTTGCAAACACCTCTCTTTTAATGATTCCATTCTTTTCCATATTCTTCAATTCCTTCACTAACATCCTTGTGTTAATTCCTTCGACACTTCTTTCTAATTCCTTGAAACGTAATTTGCCCTTTGATAAAATATAAATGATAGGCATTGCCCACTTTCCTCCGATAATCTCTAAAACATCTTTTAAGGAACAAGTATGTTCAGAAATTTTGATTTTTATTTCTCCCATAAGTCGCTGATTTTTAACATTGCTTTACATAGGGTTACTACTATACATTAGTGTAACTACTTTCAAAAGTAAAGTATTGAGTTTACATTTACAACAAAACAAAAAAATCTTAAAATGAAATTATTAGAAAAAACAATATTGGGTAATCTAAACCTTAAGAATAAAATGGTAATGGCTCCTATGACCCGCTCAAGAGCATCCATAAATGGTATTGTAGGTGATTCTACAATTTTATATTATACTCAGAGAGCCAGTGCAGGTTTAATTGTTAGTGAAGCCATTAACATTTCAGAACAAGCAATTGGAAGTCCGTTAACTCCTGGCATTTATACAAGTGAACAAATAGCTGCGTGGAAAAAGGTTACTAAAGCTGTACACGAAAATGGAGGTCTTATATATGCGCAATTGTGGCATACAGGCCGAGTTGGACATTCATTAGTAAAAAATGGGAATTTGCCTGTTGCACCTTCGCCGATTGCAATTGAAGGGCAGCAGCATTTTACAATGGCGGGACCAAAAGATTATGAAACCCCAAAAGAATTAACACTTGAAGAAATAACCGGTATAATTCAAGATTTTAAACAAGCGGCAATAAATTCAATTGATGCAGGATTTGATGGGGTAGAATTACATAGTGCATTTGGATATTTGCCTAATCAGTTTTTAGCAGAAAGTTCAAATCAACGTAATGACCTATATGGTGGCACGATAGAAAATCGAAATCGTTTTGTTTTAGAAATTATGAAACAAATGGTTGATGCTATTGGCGAAAATAGAGTGGCTATTCGACTATCGCCAACAAGTACTTATAATAATATGATACACAATGATATTATTGGACAATTTACAAGTCTAATAACTGAATTAAATAGACTACCATTATCCTATTTACACTTGATGAATGTTCCTTTTCCTGCCGACAAATTTCCTCAATATCCTACAAATAACATTGAAACATTTGGAAATATATCTAATCATCCAATCATAGCAAATTGTGGGTACACAATGGAAACAGGGGAAGAAGAATTGGAAAAAGGAGTAGCAAAACTCATTTCGTATGGTGCATTATTCTTAGCAAATCCTGATTTACCTAAAAGATTTGAACTAAATGCTCCGTTAAATCAACCCGATAGAGCTACAATGTATAGTGGGCAAGAAAAAGGGTACATAGACTATCCTTTTTTTAACTAATTGATTATATCTTTTAATAAATAAACCAACATAAAATGAACAGAATTCAAGCAATTTTAACATTAGATATGGATAATATTCCATCCAATTTTCAAGAAATTCTTGTCGAGGAAAAGAAAGTAGTTGAGCAATGGAAAACGAAAGGTGTTTTAGAACACCTCTATTTAAGGGAGCTAAAAAATGGTGCAGTTTTGATTTTTAAAAATGTAAGCGAAGATGAGGCAAAGGATTTAATGACAGAATTGCCTTTATACCAATTGAAAAAAAATGTGGAATATTTGAATTTGATACAGCAGTTTTAATTACTCTCTATTAAATCCTATCGGTAGGGGTATATAATTGAATAATGTTTTTTATGCTTTTGCAATTAATGTAATTAGATAAAAAAAGGGTCATACTATCAAAGTATAACCCTTTTACTTTTTTGTTGCTCCCATTTTCGACGAAAGAAACAGCTATAATGCGATGATTTAGTATGTGACTATTTGGAAATTAAAGGGCTGAACTTCGTACAATTTTGAAGGAGGTTCATTTCTTAATTTCCTTTTTGCAAAAATCGCAATATTTAATTTTTAAAATCAAGACTACCGCAGGGAACCATTACAACATCTGTACCGGCTGTAATCTTGTAATATAGTTTTTTATCTTTTAATATATATTCTGCCCTAACCGGCCATTTTGTTTTATGGATGAAAATTGCGCTGTAAAATAAATAATTTTTGAAAGGTGAAATTCTATTATTCAAATCATTTAATTGATCTGATTCATTATTTAAAAGAGATGGTATGCCCGTAAGACCATAATCGAACTCTTGCACTTTGTCAAGTGTCATATTTGACTTTGTAAAGGCAACTTTAGCGTACGATTCATTAGATTTAAAGGGAATGATTGTCGGAAATTTAATTTTTAAATCCAGAGGCGATGGTGCTTCATTACGTACATTAGTCCAAAAAATGAAATAATGGTACTCCTTTCCTTTATAGGAAACGATTCCACCTCCCTTAGGTAAACTATTTGTAATAATTGTTTTCTTTTGGGAGGAAGAGGTGTAAACAACTTTAGAATACTCCCAATTCCTATTTTGAACTGATTGCCCATACAAGTTTAACGAGAGAAATATCAGAAGGAAAGTAGAATACTTTTTCATAAAATCAAAAAAGGTTATACTATACAAGTATAACTTTTTTATTTTGATAGTGCTCCCCTTTTCAACGAAAGATGCAGCTATAATGCGATGATTAAGTATGTGACTGTTAGGAAATTGAAGGGTTGAAGGCTTTATAGCAATTCAATAACGGTGTTGATACTTTAGTTAAAGAAAAGGGTATGTAAATATCTACCTGGTGCAAAAATGGCAAAACTTCCTGCAATTATAATACCCCCAACATATAGCCTAATCATTGAATTTTTATGTGTTTTGACATCCCCTCTTTTAATTGCAAACCAAGCCTTTGGGACTGTATATATAGTTAGAATGCTCAGAAGGTGCAGTAGCCCAAAATGATTGAAAATCCTTTGACCTACTTGAGCTGGTATAAATAAAGTTAAGATGCCTGTTAATCCCATCAATATCATATACACCTTTCCAATTGTTTTGTGGAATTGGGTTCCTTTTTTTGCAAATATCAAATAGGTGCCAAATACGACACAGGGTAATATAATGCAGAGATGAATTAGTACGATTGGAGATGATGGGATAATCATAAGGTAGAAAATAAAAAAGGGTTACACTTTACAAGTATAACCCTTTTACTTTGATAGTGCTCCCAAGCCTGGACTCGAACCAGGGACCCTCTGATTAACAGTCAGATGCTCTAACCAGCTGAGCTAATAGGAACGCAGTTTTTGACCCATTTTTACTACCCTGTGCAAACTATGTGCAAACCATGACCTGGTTTAATAATTAGTTAATTGCTTGTTATTGTTCAAAATTTAATACCATAATCAATGAAACTGTAATATCCACTGGAGCTTAAAATCATATGATCTAACAATCAATATCCATATACATTGCAGCTTTCTTTACTTTCTTTGTTAAATTAATATCTGAATCAGAAGGTTTAAATTTCCTGATGGATGATTATGAGCTAATATAAGCCCTGTGGCAAGCGTTTTTAAGGCTACAGATAATATTAGTGTAACATCTGCAATAGTCCCTGTTATGCCTCCTTTTGAGAGTTGATAAGAGCCTATCACTTTATTTGCTCTGTTTAAATAAAGCACAACGAATTGTTCTTGTAATGAAATAGCGTCAGGGCTGAAGAGCATGTTTAAGATTTCAAATGCATCCTGAGAATTAGTGATTATTCTGGAGCTGATTAAACCTGGTTTATAGCTCACCTATATTTCTGATAATATATCTGTTGTCATGGGGGTTAAAATAAAAAACCCAGTGCTGATGGGCACTGAGGAGTTAATGAAGGGTCAATTTAGAATTTATGTTTTAATTAAAATAATTTCTTTTAGATTTTTATTAAAGAGTTAATTTTTATTTAAAATTTATAAGTTCTAAGCACAGATTAATTTAATTATATAATAATTTTATCAAGATAAAAAAATGTAACTATGGTTTTATTTTTTTTTTCATATTAAATAATTTGAAACTGCTTTATGCCTTATAAATAATTCAATTTCAATTATATGCAACTAAATAACGAGCTAGTATAATTCCATAATTAACCAGAAATATTGAATCAAAAACC
>NZ_JBIILQ010000257.1:0-3866 GCF_044232565.1 Daejeonella sp.
CGTGATGCCGTTTATTCAATCTATGGTTTTGTTCGCCTAGCTGATGAAATTGTGGATAGTTTTGAGGGTTTTGACAAAAAATATTTGTTGTCAAAATTCAAAGAGGAGACTTTCACTGCTATTGATAGTCATATTTCCCTCAATCCGATTTTAAATTCATTCCAACAAGCAGTTCATCAATATAATATTGGTTTAGAATTAATTGAAACATTCATGTATAGCATGGAAATGGACTTAGAAAAGGTTGAATATACTCCAGAAAAATATGAGCAATATATTTTAGGATCTGCAGAAGTAGTTGGTTTAATGTGTTTACATGTATTTACAGGTGGAAATCAAGTTGAATTTGACAGAATGAAGCCCTATGCCATGAAATTAGGCGCTGCTTTTCAAAAAGTAAATTTTTTGAGAGATCTTAAAGATGATTATAATCTATTAGGAAGAAGTTATTTCCCAAATGTAGATATTTCGGAATTTACATGCGAGGTAAAAACAATTATTGAAAAGGAAATAGCAGAAGATTTTGAAATTGCACTTCAGGGCATAAAAATGCTTCCTTCATCGTCTAAAGGTGGAGTTTATCTAGCTTATGTGTATTATAAAACCCTATTTAATAAAATTCAAAAACTTCCTGCTGATAAAATTCTTACTGAGAGAATAAGAATAAATAATGGTAGGAAATTTGGGTTAATGCTTAATTGTATGCTTCAAAGCAAATTGAATAGGGTATGATAAAGTACTTGTTGGTTATTTTGTGTTTTTTTAGCAACTCAGTTATGGCTCAAATGCCTGGGATAAAAGATGTTAGATTGATGCTTCATCAAGCAACAAGCAGTGAGGAAGTTTGTAATAAATTGATCAATATATTATTGCCTTATAATGAAACCAACAACCCATTGTTATCTGGATATAGGGGAGGTGCTACTATGATATTGGCCAAACATGCTTTTAATCCATTTAGTAAGTTATCTCATTTTAAAAAGGGCAAAAATATACTTGAAAGTGCCATAAAATCAGATAATTCCAATATTGAACTCCGATTTCTTAGGTATACCATCCAGACAAGTGTACCAAGTTTTTTGAATTATAGTAACGAAAAAAAAACTGATAAAATATTTTTAACGAAGTCAGTTTCGGATTTAAAGGATCTAGAATTAAAGAGAATTATTAACGCATACTTATTAAAATATCCGTAATTGAATGAATAAAGAGTTCTTTGATGGGCAAGATGAATTATTAATTTTAGTCGATGAAAACGACAAAGAAATAGGAACACAAGATAAGCTTTCAGTTCATCTGGATGGTGTTCTTCATCGAGCTTTTTCTGTTTTTATTTTCAACTCCCAAAATGAATTGCTTCTCCAACAACGTTCAAGTATAAAATATCATTCTCCAGGGCTCTGGACTAATACTTGCTGCAGTCATCCGAGGCCTGGTGAAAGTACTTTAAGTGCTTGTAATAGAAGACTTAATGAAGAAATGGGAATGAAAGCTGATCTTATTTTTAGTTTCAGTTTTCTATACAAATTTGAATTTCCAAATGGCCTAACCGAACATGAATATGACCATGTTTATTTCGGCACCTCAGACTTAGAGCCTCAAATAAATCGGGATGAGGTAAACGACTGGAAATACATTAGCATTGGCAATCTCGAAAAGGAAATAAGTATTAATCCCGAGTTATACACCCCATGGCTGAAAATTTGCATGCCATATTTAAAATAAATTTTATCATCTAAAAAACAAATGATTTACAACATAAAATCAGAGCATTTATTGCCGATAACTATTGATCAAGCATGGGAATTCTTTTCTTCAGCTAAAAATCTGTCTAAAATTACTCCTCCAGAAATGAGCTTTATCATAAAAACAGATCTCTCTGATCGAGAGGTGTATGAAGGATTATTAATTGATTATACCGTTAAGCCCATTCTTGGTATACCATTGCCTTGGCGTACAGAAATTTATAAGGTAGATAGACCAAATGTTTTTGCCGATCGCCAGCTTAGAGGACCGTATAAGATGTGGGATCATACCCATTCATTTGTTCAAACAGAAAACGGAGTTTTAGTAAAAGATGATGTGAATTATGAGCTTCCTTTAGGTTTTTTAGGTGATATAGCACATGTGCTATTCGTTAAAAAAAAGGTAGAAAGTATTTTTAAATTTAGAGAACAAGCTTTGAACCGACTTTTTCCTAAGCAGGAAATTTAAGCTTATATTTGAATGTATTGTATCTATCTATAAAAACGCGCCTCATACATTTTATGCCAACTACTGATCATAACTCAAAAAATAATATCTTAATAACTGGTGCAAGTGGTTTAATTGGTCCTAAATTGATCAGAAATCTTTTAGAAAAGGGACATAGTGTTTCTATACTTTCTAGAAAACCGCATAAAATAAAGGGTGTAAAAGTTTTTAAGTGGGATATTGACAGTCAAACTATTGATAATGAGTCACTTAATGGTATTGATACTATTATTCATTTAGCAGGAGCAGGTATAGCAGATGAACGATGGACCAAAGCACGTAAACAGCTAATTATTGATAGTCGGGTTTTATCTACCCAGTTATTGTACAGAGCCATTGAAGAAACAAAAGCACCTGTTAAAACAATTATATCGGCCTCGGCAGTGGGTTTTTATGGCGATCGAGCAGATGAGATATTAACGGAAAGCAGTACCAAGGGAACCGGATTCCTCGCTGATTGTTGTCAGCAATGGGAAAGCGCTGTTGAAGATGGTCTAAAATTTGGCGTTAGATTGGTGAAATTTAGAATCGGACTTGTGCTTGCAAAGCAGGGTGGTGCTTTAGCTAAACTTGAAACTCCAGTTAGTCTGTTTTTAGGTGCACCTCTCGGATCTGGAAAGCAATGGATGCCTTGGATTCATATAACAGATCTCCTCGCTTTATTTGAAGGGGCAATTGAAAATCCAAATATTGAAGGGACTTTTAATGCATGCAGTCCAATACCAGTAACAAATTTTGAATTCACTAAAATTTTAGCTAAAACGCTTTTCCGTCCGGTTTGGCCAATAAAAGTCCCGGAATTTGTCCTTAAAGCTGTTTTAGGAGAAATGAGTCAAGTTATTTTAATTAGTAACCGTACGTCATCCCAAAAGCTTCTAAATACTGGATTTAAATTTCGCTATGCGGGACTCGATGAAGCTCTGAAAGAGATTTACTCTCATTAATGCCATATCTATCTAAAAATAATGAAAAAAGAAATTAGCGTTTGCTGGTTTAGAAGAGACTTAAGGTTAAATGATAATCATGCCTTATTTCAAGCCTTGAGTGGCAAATACCCCGTATTGCCACTATTTGTTTTTGATCCCGAGATCCTAGATAAGTTAAGTGATAAACAAGATAAGCGTGTAGCGTTCATTCATCAATCTCTTTTAAAAATTAATGAGGTTTTAAAAGGAAATGGTAGTTCCATGTATGTTTTTCATGGCACTGTAGAGCAGGTGTTTGAAACGCTAAATACCCAATATGATGTAAAAGAGGTTTATACAAATCATGACTATGAACCTTACGCCATTAACCGTGATTTAAGAGTTTCGAATCTTTTATCTTCAAAAAATATTCAATTTAAATCCTTTAAGGATCAGGTAATATTTGAGAAATCAGAAGTGATGAAGTCGGATGGAACTCCATACACTATCTTTACACCATTTTCACGAAAATGGAAAGAAAAATTCAATCAGACGCCCTTGGTTCATTATCCTTCCGAGATATTCCTAACTAACTTATTGAAAGAAGTTAGTCATCCTATCCCATCTCTGATAGATATTGGTTTTGAAGATATTGAATTCAATTTTTCGGATTTTAACATCTCTGAAGAGCGAATTAAAAATTATGAG
>NZ_JBIILQ010000060.1:0-12633 GCF_044232565.1 Daejeonella sp.
GCCATGAGTCCAATGAAAAAAGCAAAGGCTGGTAGTAAATAGTTTTAAAATAGCCTAAAAAAAATCCTGAATGATTTTATATCATTCAGGATTTTTTAGGTTTTAGGGAATTGGAATACAGATTTTCTTAATAGATATAGTTATTGTATTAACAAAAAAGATATTTATTTTCTTTAAGGTTCATTTTCGGAAGTTTTGTTTCAAGGGCTTTGATTAATTTATTATTTTTTTTTGGTCAAATTTTTATTCGCCCACTTAGGCTAGACTTAGATTTATATCTTTGTATCAAAACAAATTGTATGCAAGAAATTAGAAAATACGTGAATGATAATAAGCAACGTTTCTTAGACGAGCTTTTCGAACTACTCCGTTTTCCATCAATCAGCGCAAATCAGTCGTATAAAGATGAAATGCTTAAAACTGCTGAGTTCGTTGCCGATAAGTTAAAGCTTGCGGGAGCTGATTTAGTTGAAATTTGTCCCACAGCTGGTTACCCAATTGTGTATGGCGAGAAAATTATAGATTCATCACTACCTACAGTTCTTGTTTATGGACATTATGATGTTCAACCACCAGATCCATTGGAATTATGGAAAACTCCACCATTTGAGCCTACTATTCGCGACGAGAAAATTTATGCTCGTGGTGCTTGTGATGATAAAGGTCAGTTTTACATGCATGTGAAAGCTTTTGAGTTGATGATGAGCACCAATACCTTACCTTGTAACATCAAGTTTATGATTGAGGGTGAGGAGGAAGTAGGATCAAGCAATCTTGGAATTTTTGTAAATGAAAACAAAGATCGTTTAAAGGCTGATGTTGTTTTGATTTCTGATACATCGATGATTAGTTTGGAGCATCCTTCATTAGAAACGGGTCTCCGCGGACTTTCATACGTTGAAGTTGAAGTTACTGGTCCCGATCGCGATTTGCATTCTGGTGTTTACGGTGGTGCAGTAGCTAATCCTGCTACCATTCTTGCCAAACTCATTGCCTCTATGCATGATGAAAATAACCATATTACCATTCCTGGTTTTTATGATGACGTTTTAGAGCTTAGTCCCGCAGAGCGCGAAATGCTTAACAAAGCACCATACAATGAAAATGAATATAAAATCGACCTGAAAGTGGATGAATTGTGGGGTGAGAAGGGCTATACAACTATTGAACGTACTGGCACTCGTCCCACTCTCGAAGTTAATGGAATTTGGGGCGGTTATATTGGAGAAGGTGCTAAAACAGTATTGCCATCCAAGGCTTATGCTAAGATTTCGATGCGTTTGGTGCCTAATCAGCAATCAGATAAGATTACCAAATTGTTTAAAGATCACTTCGAAAGCATCGCTCCTAAAAGTGTAAAAGTAAAGGTTTGTCCACATCATGGTGGTGAGCCGGTTGTTACCCCAACCGATAGCATTGCCTATAAAGCAGCACAAAAAGCGATTTTGGAATCATTTGGTAAAGAACCAATTCCAACACGGGGTGGTGGAAGTATTCCGATTGTTGCTTTATTCGAAAAAGAACTGGGAATTAAAACTGTATTGATGGGTTTTGGCTTAGATAGCGATAACCTACACTCACCAAATGAGAAATTTGATATCGCTAATTACTACAAGGGAATTGAGACTATTCCACTTTTCCACAAGTATTTTGCCGAGTTAAGCAAGTAATTTTTTCGTCAATATCTTAATCTAGGTGAACCCTCATCTAGATTAAGATACTTTTTTTTATATCCGCCACATTTCGCAGTTTTTCAAAAATGCATCGTCTGCATCTGCACCAATTCCTGGTGTATCTGGAATGTCTAGAAAATAGCCTTTATAAGTTACTCCTCCAATTACAGGATCAACTAAATGCCCTAATAAACAGGTGTCTAGATCGAAAAATTTAATATTTGAACAGGCGTATGCAAAATGTAGGTTGGCACTTAAGGCAATTCGGCTTTCGAGCATGCTTCCAATCATGCAGGGTATACCCGCACTTTTGGCCGTTTCATGAATTTTAAGGCCTTCATTTATTCCCCCCGACTTAGCAAATTTAATGTTGATGAGGTCGCAGGCGTCGGAATTAATTAATTTACGAGCATCGTGATGATTATAGCAACTTTCATCTGCCATGATCTTAATTGCCGTATTTTTTCTTAATTCTGGGAGCAAATCATCATACCATGTACGCATAGGTTGTTCACAAAATTCGATGTTAAGTGCGTCCATTTCATTTAAACAAAATAAAGCCTCCTCATAATTCCATCCTTGATTTGCATCTATTCGAATGAGCATTTCTTTACCAACAGCTTTTCTAATTGCTCTTATGCGTTCCAGGTCGACTTCTGGTTTCTTGCCAAGTTTAATCTTTAAAATACTTGCTCCTTGTTTTTGATAAAGTAGCGCAATTTTTGCCATTTCCTCCGGACTTCCAATTCCGATGGTCATGTCGGTTTCAACTTTTCTTTTTTCACCACCTAAATATCGATAAAGTGGTAAATTCTGATTTTTTGCTGCAAGATCGTATAGTGCCATATCAAAAGCACTTTTTATTGTCGAGTTATGAGCAGCAAAATTATGCAGGTCTTGAATTCGTGCAGAAATATCAAGGGCATCTTTTCCTTTCCAAATTTGGGCAAAATCCTTAGCCATCGCCAGGCAGGTTTCTTGAGTTTCACCAACAATCATGGGGAAGGCAGAACATTCGCCAACACCATAATGTGCGGTGTCTGTATGAACGCGAATGAAAACATTTTGTGCAAAATCCATGGTTCCAGTTGCAATTACAAAAGGCTCCATTGGAATACTAAACCTGTAAACATCGATATGGGTAATTTTCATGCCGAAATTTAAGGCTTTATTCTGATGCAAAAAATAATTCTTGAAATAATTAAGAAGAGTAATTATTGCTTTGATATTATCAGATGCTCACATGTAAATCATTATTTTTGTTAAAAATCCAAGCCCATGTCTAACAGACTCATCAATCAATCATCTCCCTATCTCCTGCAACATGCCAACAATCCGGTTGATTGGTTTCCTTGGGGAGAAGAAGCATTGGCAAAGGCAAAAAATGAAAACAAACTTATTTTAATTAGTATTGGATATTCCGCATGCCATTGGTGCCATGTCATGGAGCATGAAAGCTTTGAAGATCAAGGAGTTGCTGACATTATGAATGCAAATTTTGTTTGCATTAAGATTGATCGTGAAGTTCGTCCGGATATTGATCAAATTTATATGGATGCAGTACAACTAATGACTGGGAGCGGTGGTTGGCCATTAAATTGTTTTTGTTTACCCGATCAGCGTCCGATTTATGGTGGTACCTATTTTAAGAAGGAGGATTGGAAAAGCATTCTGAAAAATTTGGCTGATTATTGGCAGCAAAAACCAGAGGATGCTATTGGATATGCAGTTAGGCTCACTAATGGTATCAATAAGGGCGAACAGCTCCTTAAAATTGAAGAGGAACATCACTATTCAAAAAAAGATGTGTCGGATGTTTTTGAATCATGGAAACGTACATTCGATTTAGTGGAGGGCGGTTATAATCGTATTCCCAAATTTCCGCTGCCTAATAATTGGCAATTTATGTTGCGCTATGCCCATCTTATGAAAGATGATTTAGCACATACCGCAAGCCGTGTTACCTTACAGAAAATGGCTTTTGGGGGGATTTACGATCAAATAGGTGGCGGTTTTGCTCGATATTCGGTTGATGGTAGATGGCATATTCCTCATTTTGAGAAAATGCTATACGATAATGCGCAGTTGATATCTTTATATTCAGAAGCATTCCAGTATACACCCGATCCGATTTATAAAAATGTGGTTTATGAGTGCTTAGAATTTATTGAAAGGGAAATGACATCCCCAGAAGGTGGTTTTTACTCAGCCATTGATGCCGATAGCGAGGGTGTTGAGGGAAAATTTTATTCCTTCTCAAAAGAGGAGATAAGATCAGTTTTAGGCGATGATGAAGAATTATTCAGCATTTATTATCAGCTTAGTGAGGAAGGTAATTGGGTGGAAGAGGGAACCAATGTTTTTATAAGGAATTTAGAAAATGCTGAATTAGCATTACAATTAGGGATAAGTGAGGAAGCTCTAGAGAGTAAAATTAATCAAGCAAAGTTAAAGGTATTGGAGGCACGTTTATTGCGTATCCGACCGGGCTTGGATGATAAAATACTCGCTTCATGGAATGGGATGATGTTGAAAGCTTATTCCGATGCTTATCGTGTATTTGCTGAGCCTAAATTTCTTGAAAAAGCTCAAAAAAGCGCCAAATTTATTGTTGATCAATTGATTATAGATCAACAATTAGTGCGTGTTTATCAGAAAAATATTGGGCAAGAGGAACCGACAGCGGCTTTTCTTGATGATTATGCTTTAGTAATTGAGGCTTTCATCGCACTTTATGAATCATGTTTTGATGAAGAATACCTTGAAGTGGCCAAAAAATTAACAGATGTAGCTATTGCCGAATTTTATGATGAAGAGAGCGGTATGTTTTTTTATACTGCTAAGTCGGGCGAGCAGCTCATTGCCAGAAAACAGGAAATTTTGGACAATGTTATTCCTGCATCTAATTCAGTAATGGCGCATAACCTTTTTAAAATGGGGCATTTTTACGATCATAGCAGCTATCTAACTATATCGGAGCAAATGCTAAGAAATGTACAGGCTCGAATAAAAAGCTATGGTTCTGGGTATTCAAACTGGGCTTCTTTATTGTTATTGCATGTTTTTGGAGTCTATGAAATTGCTATTACAGGTGCCTCTGCCGAAGAAAAAAGGAAGCAATTAGAAAAATATTATATTCCTAACAAAATACTTTTGGGAGGTTCTTCAGGAACATTACCTTTGTTGAAAGATAAATGGGCCACAGAAACAAAAATCTATGTGTGCCAAAATAGAACTTGTTTATTACCAGTTGTTGAGGTAATTGACGCAATTAAACAAATCGATAACCCAATACAAGGCCGGTGATTTAGGAAAAATAATCCTAGCCTGTCAATTACTTAATTTTATGAAAATGACAATTCAATTAAACAGCGTTGTAGCGCTAACCTATGATCTTTACACGAAGGAAAACGATCAAGAAGAATTTGTAGAAAAAGCAGATGAGCAAAATCCATTAGTTTTTTTATTTGGTGTAGGAATGATGCTTCCTAAGTTTGAAGAAAATCTATTTGGTTTGAACGTAGGTGATACCTATGATTTTCATTTAGCAGCAGAAGATGCTTATGGCGCTAAAGATGATAGCCGTGTAACTAATCTTCCAAAAGAAATGTTTGGTGAAATGGAAATTCCGGTAATTGGTTCAATTTTGCCTTTACAGGATGATCAAGGTCATCAGTTTAGTGCAAGAGTAAAGGAAATTTCAGAAACTGATGTCATTGTTGATCTAAATCACCCAATGGCTGGACAGGATCTCCACTTTATCGGGAAAATTATTTCGGTTCGTATCGCAACGGATGATGAACTTGCTCACGGGCATGCTCATGGCGCTGATGGACATGAATCACACTAAAAATTAATATTATTGTTAAACAAGGGCATTGAATAGTCAATGCCCTTGTTTATTTTTTTAAAAAAATATAAAAAATCATCTATTCTTCATCTTGCCCCAATAATTTTATAGAAAAAATAAAAGACCATGAAGAAACAAACACAATTTAAAAGTGCTTTACTTGTATTGAGTATAGCCTTAATGAGCCTTGGCGCATGTAAAAAAGATTCAATGTCTATAGATAACGAACTTGAGTTCGCTAAGCTTGAAGCGATTACTATTAGCAGCACTTCTGCTTTAGGATCTAGTTTTGGACCATCGGATAGTTTATATGCTATGGGAGCTTGCAAGAAAGGATTTAAGAAAACTCCCATTGAGTTAGCGGCCCTTTCTTCTACAATTGCAAGCTATATGAACACTAATTATGCTGGATTTACCTTCCAAAAAGCTTATCAAATTTCGAATCAAACAACTTCAGCAATTGATAGTTATGTTGTAGTTATTCAGTTTAACGCAAAGCCTGTTGCTTTAAAATTTGACGCTGCTGGAGCTTTTGTTAATGTATTGGAGCTAAGAGAAGGTCGTAATATGAAAGGTCGTGGTGGATGGCATGCTGGTGGTTTTTTTGACCACAGAGATGGTAAACAACGTGATACTTTGGCCATCAGTGCGATTCCTTCGGCCATTAAAACATATATGTCAACAACTTATGCAGCTGATACAATTGTTCATGCTTTTGTAAATAAAGATCAAAGTATCGTTGTGATTAGCAAAAATGTAAATTATTTTGCAACTGCATTTAGCTCGTCTAATTCTTTCTTGAAGCGTCATCAATTGCCTGCTTTCCCTGGAAAAGGAATGTCGATTGCCGCTACTGCTTTGCCAGCTGCTTCAACTACATATTTAACCACAACTTACCCTAATTACGTTTTCAAAAAAGCATTTGAAATCAAAGCAAATGGGGCAATTAAGGGCTACTTAGTATTAATTGATGCCAACCTAACAAAATATGCTGTTCACTTTGATGCTTCAGGTGCTTTTCTAAAAGCAGTTACCATCAGGTAGATTATATTTCTATATATCTAAAGCAGCTCCCATCCCAGGGAGCTGCTTTTTTTTGCGTCATTGTATGACCTTGATATTCATTTCACTTTCCTTCGCAATCTTTGTTTAAACAGTGATTTTTAGCTATTTTTAATCCTTCCCAAACAAGCCTAGAAAATCAAATGAAGAAAATTGCATATTTTTTATCTTTTCTCCTGCTTTCTTGTAGTGTATTTGCTCAAAAACATACTCCAAGGATAGCAATTATTCCTGAACCGGTTTATTTAAAATCAGGTTCTGGTTATTTTAAACTACCAGAAAATATTACGGTTTATGCGTCTAACTCTGCTGAATTACAATCTGTAATTTCCATTATAAGTCAAAGAATTGCTCCATCAACGGGTTATCAAGTCAGTTCTAAGAAAGGTTCTGGTCAGGCAAGTATAAATCTGACTATAAATGATTCTTATGATTCTAAATTAGGAAATGAAGGTTATCACCTAAACGTAACAGTTTTTGGTGTAAACATTACTGCTAATAAGCCTGCAGGCTTATTTTATGGAGTTCAAACATTAATGCAATTGCTTCCAAAAGAGATTGAAAGTAAGCAATTGATAAAACATGTAAACTGGCAAATTCCGGTGGTTGACATCACTGATTATCCTAAGCTTGGATGGCGGGGTTTGATGTTTGATGTAGCAAGGCATTTCTTCACAAAAGAGGAGGTTAAGCAATACATTGATGCCATGGCTAAATACAAATACAATATTTTGCATTTGCATCTTACCGATGATGAGGGCTGGAGAATTGAGATTAAGGGCTTTCCAAAGCTTACAGAAGTTGGGGCTTGGAATGTGAAGCGTATCGGTGAGTTTGGCGATTTTATTCCTCCTAAACCTGATGAGCCACGTAATTATGGAGGGTTTTATACACAAGAAGACATCAAGGAATTGGTACTTTATGCAAAAGACAGATTCATAGATATTCTTCCAGAGGTTGATGTTCCCGGACATAGTCTTGCTGCAATTGCTTCTTACCCCGAACTTTCGTGCACTCCTGAAGCAATAAATTATAAAGTAAGATCGGGAGAAAAAATTATGGATTGGTCGGGAGGGGCGCCACCTAAAGCCTTAATCGATAATACGCTTTGTCCTGCAAATGAACTAGTTTATAGCTTCATGGATACAGTTATTACCCAATTGGCACAGCTTTTCCCATTTGAGTATATTCATGTGGGTGGTGATGAAGCTCCGATTAATTTTTGGCAGAAAAATCAACAGATTAAAGATCTTATGCTTCGAGAAGGAATTAAGGATATCACCAAAGTTCAAGGGTATTTTACGCGGAGGATTGAAAAAATTGTAGAGTCAAAAGGCAAAAAAATGATGGCTTGGGACGAGGTTTTAGAAGGAGGTGTTAGTCCGACAACCGCCGTAATGAGCTGGCGTGGAATGAAATATGGCATTGAGGCAGCTCAAAATAAACATGAGGTGGTAATGAGCCCTACAACCTATGCTTATTTGGATTATATGCAGTCTGATGTTATTTCAGAACCACGGGTTTATGCTTCTTTACGTTTAAATAAAACCTACGAATTTGAACCAATACCTAATGATGTAGATCCAAAATATATAAAAGGAGGGCAAGCCAATTTATGGACTGAGCAGGTTTATAATATCCGCCAAGCTGAATACATGACATGGCCGCGGGGACTTGCTATTGCCGAATCTGTTTGGTCGGCGAAGGATAAAAAAAATTGGCCAGACTTCATTTCAAGGGTGGAGGAGCATTTTAAACGCTTTGAAGTTTCGGAGACAAAATACTCGCCAAGCGTGTATGATCCAATTTTTAAAGCAGGTAAAACTGACGATAAAAGGTTAACGGTGGATTTGAGTTTAGAAATTGAGGGACTTGATATTTACTACAGTTTTGATAATTCTTTCCCAGATCGCTTTTATCCTAAATATATAGGCACATTGACCGTTCCAATTGATGCAAAACAGTTAAAGCTAATCACTTACAGGGGAAATAATCCTATTGGTAGAATGCTTACTATGCCTATTGAGGAATTAAAAAAACGAGCTAAATTGTAGTTTTTTTAATAAAAAGAGTCGGTAGTTTTAGCTTACCGACTCTTTTTTGATTATGAGTTTAATTCTTCCCGTTGTTGTTTTACAACATCGCTCGAAATATACTCATCATAAGTCATTAGTTTATCAATAATTCCTCCCGGAGTCAATTCAATGATGCGGTTTGCAACAGTTTCAGTCAACTCATGATCTCGTGAGGTAAATAAGATAATTCCTCTAAAATCTTTCATTCCATTGTTTAGGGCAGTGATAGATTCTAGATCTAAGTGGTTAGTTGGTTCATCAAACATCAAAAGATTTGCTTGTTGAAGCATCATCCTTGAAAACATACATCTCATTTTTTCACCACCTGAAAGAACAGAAGATTGTTTTAGAACCTCTTCGCCAGAAAACAACATTCGTCCTAAGAAACCTCTGATGAACTGCTCGTCTTTATCCCCTTCAGAATATTCACGTAACCAATCAACAAGATTAGTTTCTTTTGCCTTAAAGTATTCCGAATTATCATTTGGGATATCTGCGATATTGATTGTAACACCCCATTTATATTCCCCTTGATAATCCGTATCACGACCACTTAAAATATCATAAAATGCAGAAGTGGCTAAACTATTTTCAGAAAGAATGGCGATTTTATCTCCTTTATTAACCATCAAGTTAATTCCTGAGAATAATACTTCACCGTTTAATTCTTTTTTCAGGTTTTCTACCTGCAGGATTTGATCTCCAGCTTCTCTACCCTGATGATTGAAAATAATTCCTGGATATTTACGGTTTGAAGGCTGTATTTCATCAATATTGATTTTGTCTAATGCCTTTTTACGACTGGTTGCCTGCTTTGATTTTGATGCATTTGCACTAAAGCGACGAATAAATTCCTGAAGTTCTTTTACTCTTTCTTCGGTCTTCTTGTTTTGGTCTGAACGTTGCTTTAATGCCAGCTGACTCGACTCATACCAGAAAGAATAGTTTCCAGTATATATATTCATTTTACTGAAATCGATATCTACCACGTGGGTACATACCGTATCTAAAAAGTGCCTATCGTGAGATACAACAAGGATTATTCCCTCGTATGAAGCAAGGAAATCTTCAAGCCATGCTATTGTTTGTATGTCCAAATCGTTGGTAGGCTCATCCAGAAGTAGAATATCAGGCTTCCCAAATAATGCTTGTGCCAATAAGATTCTTACTTTTTGATTTCCATCTAAATCCTTCAATAAAGTATAGTGAAACTCTTCTTTGATACCCAAATTACTAAGCATGGTTGCTGCATTGTTTTCGGCATTCCATCCATCCATTTCAGCAAAAATATTCTCTAGCTCGCCTGCGCGTTCGCCATCCTTCTCCGTAAAGTCCTCTTTTGCATAAAGCGTATCTTTTTCCTTCATGATACTGTAAAGCTCCTTATGGCCCATTAATACAGCTTCAATTACTGGAAATTCATCAAAAGCATAGTGATTTTGTGTTAAAACCGCCATTCTTTCACCTGGAGTGAAAGATACTGATCCACTTGATGGATCAATTTCTTTGGATAGGATTTTTAAAAATGTGGACTTTCCGGCTCCATTTGCACCGATAATGCCGTAGCAATTACCCGATGTGAATTTTAAATTTACTTCCTCAAAAAGGGTTCGTTTGCCGTAGCGTAAAGATAGATTTGATACTGTAATCATGAATATTTAATAAAATGCAAAGATACGGATTTTCGATGGTATATTAAATTTAAACAGCTTTAATGCACCCTGGTTTAAATTTTAGGTAATTTCAGGAAAGGATTCCCTATTGGTTTAGTGGACCCTTTAATGGAAATTATTGTTCCGTTTTTTAGAATAGGAGTTTTGATTAAATTATTCTTATTTATTAAATTATTTACCAACAATGCACCTTAGGCAGATGTAAATATTTAAAAAATATGCTTCTTTGTAGAAATGAATAGGATTAAGGAAGAATTGTTCAAGCAGTGTTCTCAATACGTTGAGGAATGTATTCATACTGCTCAGCTCGCCATAAAAGATGCGCGCGAATCGGCAAATGATGATACCAAAAGTAGTGCTGGCGATAAATTTGAAACTGGGCGTGAGATGATGCAACAGGAAATTGACAGAAATAGGAAGCAATTGGAGGAAGCGAAAAAAATGAAGCTAGCTCTTGAGCAGATTGAATCTTATCAGCCTTCAGAAATTATTCATGCTGGAAGCCTAGTAATAACAAATTATGGTAAATTTTATATATGCATCAGCCGCGGGCAAATTCAAGTTGAGGGGACCAATTATTTTGCTATTTCGCCAATTTCACCTATCGGACTTAAACTCATGAGACAAAAAATGGGCTATGAATTTGATTTTAATGGGAAAGACTTTAAAATTGAATCTATTTTTTAATTTTTAAATCACTTGATTTTTCTTCCTTCTGAGGGAGAGAAACAATATCCTTATTCATCCAGCTTACTATTTCTTTGGTCAGTGCGATTCTCCGATTTGAAAAAGCATGATCCGTGTTCCAGATTTTATATTCAAAGGTTTTACTTTTATTGTAATTGGTGAATGTAGAATTATTCATATGTTCATCTATTACCATGATTGGTTTTTTTGAATTCGCAATCATTTTTTCGATATTATACTGATTGATATCTCGCAAAATATCGTTCAAAAATTCGTTTGGGTTACAGTTAAGCATCCCTAAGCTGAGTAAATATTCCTTTAAGCCAATTAAATTCCCTTCGGCATTTTCACCCTGTAAAAGTGTAAATGGATTAAATACGGAGATTGCAAATACTCCCTTAACACGTGAATCTTTTAATCCGGCAATTAAGGCTAAACCAGCACCCATGCTATGTCCAACAAAGGCAATTTTACCAGTATCAACTTTTAACCGGTCTTTATTTAGGCTGTCTGTTAGATAGTCAAGCACCGCTTGAGCATCTTCAATAGCATTCTTAAATTTAAAAACGCCCTTGCTGCCCCAGGCACCTCGGTAATTGAAATAGACTACATTAATGCCGGCTCTTCGTAAATTCTGTGCTAAATCTAGATTGCGCTCGTTTCCAGGTAAGCCATGTAGTAATACAATGGTTGGATGCGGCCCCTTACCATCTGCAGTATAGGCAAATCCGTACATTGTTGATCCAGATGAATTAATTTGTAATTCAACTTGTGCTGCAGGATAAAATTCGTCGGGTTTTAGGTCGTTATAAATATATTCAATGTTCTCCTTTTCAGATTTTGAAGATTTCGATTGACAAGAAGATAGAATGATTACTGAACAAAAAAGTACAAGAAAACCCGAAAAAACAATCTTCATAAGCAATAATTGAAAGGATAAGACATAAAAAAAGGTTTAATTTATTGTTAAACCTTTTCAGACATTGATGTTTTATTGAATTTTAAAACTAATTTGAGTATCCCCCCAGAGTAAGTGAACATTGCCATCTTTTGCAATATCAAAGCTCATCATTTCAGTGAATTCTTTTGCTTTGCTAGGTTTTACTTGAATCCGCAAAATATCATCGCTTTCTACATAAACGGTACCCCAGTTTTTCCATGTTTTGTTAAAAATGATAGTCCATTCTTTCTCGCCAGGGATAGAGTAAATACTATATTTTCCAGCTGCTAAATCTTTTCCTTCAATCTTCACATCTTTACTAGTTTCAAATACAGTAGCCTCGTTAGCTCCTGTGCGCCATACTTTTCCTGATGGAGTAAGCTCAATCAGACTTCTACCTTTTAATGATGGTCTGCTATAATCAATAGATACTGTAGCACCTGAATTTAAAGTTTGTGAAACTAGTGCTGGCGGACTAGCTCTTTTGCTTTTATCCTGTTGTGCAAAAGCGCTAAAATTGGCTAAACTGCTAAAAATTAGGGCTAATAAGATTAATTTTTTCATAATATTTTAACGTTAAATTTAAATATAGGTATTTGAGCTTCAATAATAACTATTTTCCATTTAAAAACTTTTCACAATGCTATTATGAAGGGTTTTTGTGTTCCAATAT
>NZ_JBIILQ010000258.1:0-3825 GCF_044232565.1 Daejeonella sp.
AAGTTGCAAATTACATCCGAAATTCTTGGTCTAATAAAGCAGATAAGGTGTCATCTAAATCGGTCACAGAAATTCGTGCTAAGTATAAGAGTAGAGAAAGAGCATTTTCGGAAGCTGAACTAAATCAATAATGGACCATATTCAGCTGATTTTTATTCATTTTAATGAAAACCCTTGCATCATGGAATTGTTTTCTTTAAGCACATCAATAAAATTTTAGATAAATCATGCAAAATTTTGCTCCAATAGCACTTTTCGTTTATAATCGTCCGGAGCATACACGGCGAACGATTAAGTTTTTGCAGCAAAATTTATTGGCTGAAGAATCTCGTCTTTATATTTTTTCTGATGCCGCAAAAGACCCTAATAATCAGAAACTCGTAGATGAGGTAAGGGAAATTATTCGTACAGTGGATGGTTTTAAGCATGTTGAATTGATTGAGCGTAAAAGTAATCTGGGGCTTGCCAATTCGATTATTGATGGAGTAAGCAGACTTGTTAAGGACTATGGTAAGGTAATTGTATTTGAAGATGATTTGATTAGTTCCATGTACACCCTTCAGTATTTTAACGATGCGCTAAATCGTTATCAGGATGAAGAAAAAGTGATGCATATTGGGGCTTACATGTATCCCCTAAAGGAAGAAAACTTACCCGAAACCTTTTTTTACCGCGCAGCAACTAGTTGGGGGTGGGCAACTTGGGATCGTGCATGGAAAAATTTTGAACCCGATATCGACCTGATAATTAGTCGCTTTGATGAAGAAAAAAAGAATCAATTTTCTATTGATGGCACCATGAATTTTTGGAAACAGATACAAGAATTTAAAAGTGGCAAAAATAATTCATGGGCAATTAGATGGTATGCGTCCATATTTTTAAAAGGGGGGCTCACACTGAATCCCTCCAAATCACTAATTGATAATATCGGACATGATGGCACTGGTATCCATTCGGGCATGAATGACATTTACCATGTGATCATTAATCCGCAGCCAATCCAGTCTTTTCCTGAAAAAATTGAAGAAAATCAGCTCGTTTATCATTCCATTAAAAATTTCCTCAAAAACCGAAAGGGAAGCCTATGGCAAAGAATACTTCGCTTTGCCAAAGAAAAGATAAAGGGAATTTAAGACTTCTTTTTAGCTTCTAATAGGATGTAAGGCGACAAGGCTTTTGATTCAAATGGGAATATTTTAGTAAAAACTTTTCCGATGAACCAAATGGATTTTATGAAGGCTTTTGTGAGACCAGACTTTTGATCTCTATTTTCAAGCCAAACGCTGTAGTTGCCTATGTATGAAGATTTTATAACATCTAGTCCGAGCTCCTCCATAAATTTCTTAAGTAATTTCGGATCCATGCATTCGATGTGGTGTTTTTCATAATTATCCCGATCGAAAGTCTTTTGAACCCATCCATTTACTCCTCTAAAATTGGGCAAAGTAATAAATAAGGTCCCATTCGGATTTAAGAATTCCAAATGTCTTGCTAGGATATCTTTAGTATCCTTAAAATGCTCTATTAGTCCGCAAGAGAGCACCAAATCATATTTTTTTGTTGCTTTGTATTGAAATAAATCAGCTTCAATGAGCGTGATATCATGTTCATTTAAATTATTTTTCTCCAGCACCTTTTTTAGTATTCCAGGGTGGATAAAATAATCGAATAAAGTAGCTTCAACGTGAAGGTATTTTTTCAGGAAAATGGAATAATAGCCTGGAAATCCTCCTAATTCTATGGCAGTTTTGCTTTTATCCTTTAAAACTACTTGTTCTAAGTATTGATGAAAAAGGTAGTTTTTGTCGATTGAAATCGCAAGATCAGGCTTTGATTCCCAGTAATTGGTCCAGAATGTACGGTCGGTTAATTGATTCTCCATGCAATAGCAAAGAAAACAAAAAGATTAGACATGCGCATAAAATTAGGAAGGATTTATGTTTGAGTTCCAATTATCCTAACAATTAGCTTTATGAATTGTATTTTTGGGTAGTGAAAATTATCCATTTAAATACATACGCTGGAAACGGGGGCGCAGGCAGGGCTTGTATGCGACTAAATAATGCTTTGAAAGCTGAGGGGGTGGATTCTGTGTTGGCTGTAAATTTCCTTTTTAGGGATAATCCCGAGGTAGAAAATCTGTCGAAGGGCATTTTTTCAAAATGGTTTACCGCCGCAGGAATTATCATGGAGCGAATGACTGCCAAACTATTCAGCAAAAATGTACCGATTCCATTTTCATTTCCTGTGTGGGGCAGAGATATTTCTAATCTTAAATTACTAAGGTCGGCGGATATTATTCACCTGCACTGGATCAATCATGCATTTTTGCGTCCTGAAGATATCGCAGGCCTATCAAATTTAAATAAACCCATTGTGTGGACCTTCCACGACAGTAATGCCTTTACCGGTGGCTGTCATGTGCGCTACGACTGTGATCATTTTCTTAAAGAATGTGGCAATTGCCCTATTTTAAAATACCCGGGAGCTGATGATAGTTCACATCGGATCTGGAAAAGGAAGTTTAAGGCCTACAGTAAATTGAACTTAAACATCGTTGCTCCAAGTCGCTGGATGGCCGATTCGGTAAGGAAGAGTAGTTTATTGGGATCGGTAGATCTTGTTAACATCCCTAATACCTTAGATACAAGTGTTTTCAAGCCAAGTGAAAAAGTGGATGCCCGCAAGAAATTGGGATTAAATACAGAAAAATTCCTCCTGATGAGTGGGTTTATGCCATCCCGTAAAGACATGCACAAAGGAACTTCCTATTTAAAGGAGGCGATTGAGCTTTTCATTAAAAATCATCAAATTTCACCCGATTCTATTGAATTGATTGTGTTTGGTAATAGAGATGAAAAGAATGTGCCTGATTTTCCGATTGCTACTACTTTTTTAGGCACCATCTCTGATGATGAAAAGCTAGCACTCTGTTATAGTGCCGCTGATGTTTTTTTAGCACCTTCCTTGGAGGATAACTTACCCAATACGGTATTGGAAAGTCTGGCTTGCGGCACTCCAGTGGCAGCTTTTACCACAGGTGGTATTCCTGATATGGTGAGCCACAAACACAATGGTTATTTGGCTGAATATAAATCTTCTGCTGATTTGGCAGCAGGTATTGCTTGGATTTATAAGGAAGCCAATAGAGCTGAATTGAATTTACATGCCCGAAAAACTGTCGAGAATTATTTTTCGGAGCAAATTATTGCCAATAAGCATATTGAATTGTATAAATCTTTGTTAAATAAGCATGTTTCAGCCTAAATTAAGCGTCATTACGATTGTTTACAATAATGTGCGTGATATTGAACGTACGGTGCTTTCAGTGCTCAATCAAACCTATCCCAATATCGAATACTTGGTGATTGATGGAGCTTCAAGTGATGGTACTTTGGATATCCTGAAGCACTATGAATCTCGTATTACCACGCTTATTTCTGAGAAGGATAGTGGTATTTATGATGCTATGAATAAGGGTTTGGCTTTGGCAAAGGGTGATTATGTTTTGTTCATGAATTCGGGGGATGAGATTTATGCTCTAGATACCGTTGAGAAGCTATTTGCGAGCAGTGCAGATGCGGATATTTACTATGGCGAGACTGAAATGTACGATGAAGATTGGAATAGTTTGGGGCAAAGACGGCATAAAGCACCTGAAGCTTTTACTTGGCGCGACTTTAAATATGGGATGAGTATTAGTCACCAGGCAATTTACATCCGAAAATCACTGACAGAGCCTTACGATTTAAGCTATAAATTGAGTTCTGATATTGATTGGATATTGAAAGCAGCGAAAAAGGCAAAAAGGATAGTTAATGTGAA
>NZ_JBIILQ010000259.1:0-3816 GCF_044232565.1 Daejeonella sp.
CACCTAAAATAGTATTTAAAGAGAAGTCTTTTGTTAATTTCTTGATATACTGAGCTTGAAACTCTGGATTCAATTGAGTATCATAACTTGCGCCATCACTTACACTACCCGTTCTGTTTGTAAAGTTAGATGTTATGCCCAATCTGTAATCTGAGTAAGTATATTTATCAGACCAGCCTTTTGAAGAAGCATTTCTAGTTGACATACTCACACGGAACAATAATGATAATTCTTTGATTGGGAAAAACTTAAACTGAACGTTACCAGTTAAATAATCATTTCTTGTTAAAGTTCTATTATTCCCTAAAGTAAAATAAGGATTATCAATGTATTCATTATAATATCCACTAGGTGTTGAATATGGATCATTTCTCCAGTCACTATAACGTGTTAAAGGAATGTTTCCTGGAGAATTAAGTACTTGTTCGAAAGCAGATCCAGAAGGACCTAAATCATATCTGTTTTGAACATAATTGGCGTTAAAAGCAAAATTAAATTTTTTCGAAATATCCCTAGTACCATTCAAACGTAATGTAAAACGATTGAAAAGATCACCAGGTACAGTACCCTTTTGATCAAAATATTGTGATGAAAAATAATAAGAACCCTTATCATCGCCTGAGGCTAAACTAAAATCTGTTTGATTGTTAAGACCTGTATCCCAAAAAGCATTTTTTCCTTCTTTTTCATTATTTGAATAAGGTGCAGTTTGAATAGAACCATCAGCCAACTTCTTACCAATTGGACGGATAGATCCGTCAAAAGCCGGGCCGTATTGTTGATTCTCATAAGGCGTGTAGGTTGGAATATCATCTGGTCCAGTACCTGATCCAAATCTTTCCTGCAATTTTGGCAAAAATGCAACAGTCTCTAAACTAGTTGTTTGTGCAACATTAACAGTAGTTTTACCCTTTTTTCCAGTTTTGGTGGTAATAATTAAAGCTCCGTTAGATGCATCAGATCCGTACAATGCTGCAGCACCTGCACCATTTAATACTTGTATGTCTTCTATATCTTCAGGATTTAAGTTACCCAAAATAGTATTTGGCACAATTACGTTATCTACAACTACTAGAGCTTGGTTATTACCCAATAATGAGCGATTACCACGCAAAACCAAACGAACTGAAGGATTTACACCAGAACCTACAGCATTAACCTGTAAACCAGCAACTTTACCAGAAAGTGCACTCGCCACGTTAAAGGCTTTACCTTGAGTTAAATCTTCAGCCTTAATTGTAGTAGCCTGATTTCCTTGCTCTCTTCTTTGAATGGATACACCACCCGCAGTAATTACCACTTCGTTTAATGATTCAGAACTTGAAGATAGAACTACTTTCATCGTATTTCCAGCGGGAATAACTACGTCTTGTGTAGCATAACCGATAAAAGTGAAAGTTAAGGTGTTACTTCCTTTTGGAACAGTAACACTAAATTGTCCATTGCTGCCTGTTGAGGTACCAAGATTGGTTCCCTTAACTCTGACACCCACACCTGGAAGAGGCAAACCGTCCATTTTATCGGTTACGGTTCCAGTCACAGTGCGATCCTGAGCTGTAGCTTGAAAAGCTATAAACAACAACAAGAACAAACTTTGTAAAAGTTTTTTCATACTTAATTAGATTTGAATTGTTTAAATTGAGGAATGTTAAATTATGTTAATTAAATAGTGAATTTCGACAAGATATTTGTTAACACAAAGTTAATTGAAGATTATTTTTAATTTTAATTTATAAGTATCTGTTAATCAGTTGATTAATTTTATAAGAAAAAAAGTACTCGAAATGGAGATTATACCGCAACTTACGCTAGTAGCCTCATACATAGACAACAGGATGTAAAAAGCAAATCCATTTCAAAACTTAATGGCCAACCATAAATACAGCATTACTAAACAACAATTTACCGTTTTCCCAAAAACTGCGGAATAAAGGATCATCATTCAAATAAACCACCGAGCCATTGCCTAGTTCCTGAACCCCAAAAATTAGTCCATCCATCGTTTTTTTCTTAGCCCCTGCACCTACAAATCCGCTCACGTAATTATCCTTTTTAATTACTCCAACATTCCATCCCTGATTGAGGTATTGATAAACCTGGTCATCAAGTTTTAGAGTATAGTAAAAATTGGGGAAACCAAATCCAAGTGGATGAGTATTGTCTAATTCCACTTTATAAATTGCACCCGGTGAATTACTCAGAACACTCTCCCTCTCCCGGTTTTCATAAGATTTGATGGCTTTATATGGGTCTAAGTCTTTATCATCTTTCTTGGCTTCTTCTTTGGTTTTGATATCAAAACCCTTTATTCCAGCCATTTGCGATACTGCATCACCCATTGCAATTAACTTTCCACCACCACGTATCCACTGCATTAGTTTTTCATTAGATAAATCAGAATAATTTCCTGAAGGCAAAATAAGCACATTGATTTCAGACCAATCAATGCGATTAAGGTCTTGTGGTCTAACAATGCTTACCGGATACTTAATTTGTTGTTCAAAAAAATGCCAAATCTCCCCAAATGCAAGTGAAGAAGTTCCCTCACCACCAATTACAACAACCTTGGGCTTTTTAATCAATCTAATTTTATCCGAACCAAAATCCGCTCCTTTATCCACAAATCCAGAAGCAATTGGCACTAGTTCTATCCCCGATTTTTTAGCGATGTCGCTTAACACAGTTTCAAAATCCGAACCTAAGTTTAAATTTCCATTGCGCGCAATAATCAAAGAGCCCGCATTAAAACGACTTCCGCCACTTTCAAAAGGTATTTCAGAATATCTAACTTTAAAGTTTTTCTTCAATAATTCACCCAAAAACTTAACATCAGTCACAGAATTCCATTTGGCAACGTAAGCAACAGGATTTTCAACTTTATTAAAGCTCTTAGTCTCTATTTCTGGGGTACTTAATAAGGGGCTTAAAGATTCTTTACTTGCATAGGTTTGAATTCCGAAGGCATAGGGTAAAGACCATGCGGTAATATCATAAGTGGCAGAATCAGAAACGAAGGTATTAGGCTCAAATAAGACTTTAAGAAGAACCGATTTAGTCTGATATGCGCTAATAACCATATCACCTTGGTTAACCTTTACACTTTCATTCTTACCCGTAAAATAGTTAAAAGCCTGTACAGACTTAGATGCGCCATAACCAAAATCAATGCCATTTCGCTTTAGGAGTGTCGCCAGACTTTTTAACTTGTCTGCATTATCGCCACGAATGATGTAGGATTTATACACTCCCGGCGGACTTGCTTTACTCTTAGCAAAGTAATTGGTAAACTCATTTAATGCTCTTTCGGCATATTTCGAAGAAGCCTCTACCGTTGAAAGTCCGCTTGTAAAATGATGATCTATTCGATCTTTTAATGTTAAAGTATCACCCGCAGAAGTAATAATCGCTAATCCCGCTCTACCCGAGCCACCTTGCTCAAAGGTCATCCCTACAGAACCATTATAAATTGGATAGGTATCTCCATAAGATGGATAAAGAAGGTCGAAACGCTCTTTAGTAAAATACATCCAAGCCTTTGCATCGAAATAACGGGCATTATTTTTTCCAATAATAGTTTGGAATTCGCGCTGCCATTGGCTGATATCTTCATGGTAGGGCTCAGCAGCCGGTGCAAAATAATAGGGATTATCAACCCCTTGCTCATGGAAATCAACATGAACTTGTGGCAGCCATTTGTTGAAAACGGCTAAACGCTGCTGACTTTCCACTTGCGATTGCCAAGCCCAATCACGATTTAAATCAAAATAATAATGATTTGCTCTTCCTCCGGGCCAAGGCTCCATGTGTTCACGCGTA
>NZ_JBIILQ010000260.1:0-3811 GCF_044232565.1 Daejeonella sp.
CGAGGAACGGAACTTCTCAATGTTTTACTCTATTTACAGGAATGCCAAGATGAGGCAATTGAGCCTGAACTGAGCGATTTTCTGCGTGAGTTTTTACTGGTGGATGAGGATGAGTTTCAAGATGAACATCGTATCTATGAAGTAGTTATTGCCAATCAAATTTTGGTGGAGAGTAGCTTAAAAGAAGTGGCAAGGGTAAGTTCTACCATACCAGAAGATTCTGAGTTGAAAGAATTGTTTTACCCAATGATTGGATTTTTCAGAGATCCTGATCCTGTAGATGAGGATTTTAACGAATTTATTAAATATAGCGCAAACCCTGATTTCGAATCTGCCGTTTATGCGCTTCTTATATCTTTTAACAACCAAAACTAAAAAAAAACATGGATTTAAAACTTCAAAATTTAAACAAACAAGCGAGTACAAATGGTATTATCGTTGGAATATTATCTGTCGTAATAGGAATTGTAGTTTATTATGCAGCGCCGTCACTACTAGGATCTATCGGGTTTGGAATCGGATCTATGGTAATTTCAATTTTGATCTATATTTTCTTTACACTCGACTTGAGAAAGAAAATTGGTGGATTTTGGACATTCAGAGAAGCATTAAAAGGTATTTTTCTAATGTCTTTTGTTGCAGGTTTACTTTATTCGGTGGTAAACTTTGCTTTCTACAAGTTTGTTGAACCTAATGCTTTTGAAACTGTTGCCACTTATATGGAAGCGGGAACAAGTAAAACCTTAGGAAATATGGGTATGGATCAAGATCAGATCGATGAGGCTATAAGTAAGCAAATGGAAGGTGTAAAAGAACAATACAATCCAACAGTGATGCAATTTTTTAAGAATCTTGGTATTGCAATACTTATCCAGTTTGTGATGTCACTAATTTTTGCTGCCATCTTTAAGAAAGAAGAGCCTATTTTCGCTTCTACAACGGAAGAAGAATAGATAATATTGAGTACAAAGTATTGAGTACAAAGTATTGAGTACAAAGTGCTTAGTACAAAATACATACTATTAAAACTGATTTCTATTTAAAAAACTAACTAATTTTTACTTTCTACTAACTACTGATTACTAACTACTACCTACTACCAATGAACATCTCCGTCATCATCCCTCTATACAACGAGGCAGAATCTCTGCCAGAGCTCACCAGCTGGATTAGCAGGGTGATGGACAAGCATTCATTTAGTTATGAAATTATCTTGGTTGATGATGGGAGCAATGATGATTCATGGGAGGTTATTGAGCACTTAAAAACAGTAAATTCAGCTATTGTTGGCATCAAGTTTCGCCGTAATTATGGGAAGTCGGCAGCATTAAATGTTGGTTTTGAGGCCTGCCAAGGTGATGTTGTTATTACTATGGATGCCGATTTACAGGACAGCCCGGATGAAATACCGGAACTTTACAGAAGAATTGTAGAAGAGAAATATGACTTGGTGTCTGGATGGAAACAAAAGCGTCATGATCCCCTTAGCAAAACTATTCCAACCAAGCTATTTAACCTAGTTACCCGCCGTATGTCGGGAATAAATAATCTGCATGATTTTAACTGCGGATTAAAATCTTATCGCAAAGAGGTAGTTAAAAGCATTGAGGTTTATGGTGAGATGCATCGTTATATTCCTGTGATTGCAAAATGGGCGGGATTCAAAAAAATCGGAGAGCAAGTAGTGGAGCATCGTGCTCGGAAGTATGGTACGACTAAATTTGGCTTCAGTCGCTTTTTAAATGGTTTTCTTGATCTACTTTCCATATTTTTTGTAGGTAAATTTGCCAAGCGTCCCATGCATTTTTTTGGTACAATTGGCGCTTTAAGCTTTCTTTTAGGTACCATAATGGCCTTGTGGATTATCATTGAAAAGCTCTACCACATTACCATGCACATTCGCTATACCCGCGAGGTAGTGGATCAACCACTATTTTACATCTCGCTTGTAGCAATTATTGTAGGTTTTCAGTTGTTTCTTACTGGTTTTATCGCCGAATTAGTTTCTAGAAATTCTACCGAAAGGAATGTATATCAAATTGAAAAAACTGTTTAAATTCTACCTTCAAATGAATGGGTTTCAGATATTTTTTTCAGTAAGCATTTAAATAGCGAGCATTTACCATGTTTTTTTCAATCATTATTCCACTTTATAATCGCCCTCAAGAGATTGATGAGTTGCTTCATACTTTAACGCAGCAAACTTATCTTCAGTTTGAAGTGATTGTTATAGAGGATGGCTCAACACTTGATGCAAAAGATATTGTGGATAGTTATGCAGATCGCTTAGATATTCATTATTATTATAAGGAAAACGGGGGACAAGGTTTTGCGAGAAATTTTGGCTTTGAGCGTGCCAAAGGCGATTATTTTGTGATTTTCGACTCTGATTGCCTCATTCCTATTGATTATTTAGAAATAGTTAAAAACTACCTCCTAGAGCATCAGCTCGATGCTTATGGTGGACCCGATGGTGCCCATCCTTCATTTACGCCGGTGCAAAAGGCCATTAGCTATTCTATGACTTCACCATTCACCACTGGTGGAATAAGAGGGAATAAAAAACACATCGGACAGTTTCATCCGAGAAGTTTCAATATGGGAATTTCTAGGGAGGTTTGGGAGCGTACTGGAGGATTCATACTTACTCGACTAGGGGAAGACATCGAATTTAGCATTCGCATTCAATCTATGGGTTTTAAAATTGGTTTAATTCCAGATGCCGTAGTGTTTCATAAACGTAGAACAGATTTGATGCAATTTTACAAACAACTGCACTTTTTTGGGCGGGCAAGAATTAATATTTATAAACACTTCCCTTCAGAGTTGAAGATTGTACATTTTTTTCCTGCATTATTTACACTTTTTTTGATTGTTAGCTTGATATTAAATGCTTTAGCTCATCCTTTGGCCGAATTTTGTAATACCTTGATAGCAATTTTCATTTTGTTGATATTTTTTCACTCGTGGAAGGTAAACAAATCAGCAAAAGTTGCATTTTTGAGTATTGCTGCATCCTTCGTGCAACTCATTGCATACGGACTAGGTTTTATGCAGGATTTTTGGAATAGAATAATTTTTAGAAAATAGAAATATATGAATCAGCGGATGTCTGTGAGTGCGATTTTGTCGGAGGCCTGGGAACTTGCAAAAAGAAATATTTGGATTTTGCTCGGTTTTACCGCAGTCCAATTTTTCTTTATTCTGTTCATTACAACCGTATTAAATGCTGTTTTGAATGAAACAGCTACGAGTGTGCTTGTGCAAAACGTGCTTTTAAGTCTTTTTGATGCTTTTTTTACAGTAGCATTCTACCAAGTATTCTTTAAATTAATAGATGATGATGATCATCCAGAATTCCCCGATTTTGTACCAAATTTGGTAAAGGCAGTCAACTTTTTGATTGTTAAATTGATTATAGGATTAATTCTTGTAGCCATCATTGCCTTTATTAGCACCATCTACTTCATAAATACCACTGAGATTGATACTAGCCAACCATTTAGCTGGGAACTTTTACCTATTTTTATTCTAATTGCTATTCCCATCATATTTTTTACCATTCGTTTGTGTTTTGTGGTATGTTTTATCGTTGATCAGGAATCGGGTTCTTCAGAATCTATCAGTCAGAGTTGGACCATTACCAAAGGTCATTTTTGGTTTATCAGTCTCCTGTTTTTGGTAATGTTAGGCCTCAATATTTTGGGTGCCATGGCACTATTTATTGGTTTATTATTTACCGTTCCTTTCTCCAGTTTAATTCTGATCATTACATATCGTCATTTGGTAAATAGTTATACAGATGAGGAAG
>NZ_JBIILQ010000061.1:0-12558 GCF_044232565.1 Daejeonella sp.
ATTTAGTTTAATTTCATACATGGTGGCCAGCAAAATACCAATTTTACCTGCAGGAAAGCCATTGGAATGATACCAAACCAAGTAAAACTCAGGTAAATCACAAATTAACCTTCCTTTGTATTTACCATAAGGCATTCTAATATTCACCAGTTCTAATAAGATTTCAGGATTCATTAATTAAATCTTTTTTACAGAAGGTCGATAAATAAACTGAAGATAAAGCAATGCAAGCATAGTAAGTGACCCAATCACGTAAAAAGTGAGTGGAATCATGGCAACATCGCTAACAAACAAAGCGCCTGCAACAAAAGCACCGAGTCCGATTCCAGCTTCAAGTGCGATGTACATGGTAGCAATGGCTTTCCCTCTATAATCAGGGTGACTAAGATCCACAATCCAAGCGGTTATTGCCGGCGACAACATTCCGGTAGCAATCCCATAAACTGCGGAAGAAAACATCAGTGCCATAGCAGAATCAGCCCTAGCAATCAAAATCATAGCAATCACCAATAAAAATAAAGAAGATTTAATAATTTTCACTCTACCAATTCGATCAGATAGTTTACCTGATAAAAACCTTATCAAAAGAGATGAAATGGTGAAAACCATAAAAAAAAGGCCCTTATTATTCACGCCCAGATGACTACCCCAATCAGAAATAACGGTAAGAATTGTTCCATAGCTGAGATAGGATAAAAAGGTGACTATTGCCCCTGGCAAAACCCTTAATTCAATTAATTCAGTCCTACTCATCTTCAACATTGAAAAATTGAATGTCTCCTTCTTTTTTAGGGTTTCTTTCATATTCATCAGAATAATAATAGAAAAAAGCGCAATAAAAGATGAACAGTAAAACATGGCATTTATTGAAAATTGTTCGGTTAATTCACTTCCAATGGCAGGCCCAACAGCTAAACCTGTACTAAAACACAATCCGTGGATCCCCATAGCCTCACCCCATCTATTGGCAGGCACGATATCGGCTACATAAGCTGCAGTTGCGGTAGGCTTAAATCCTGTGGAGAAACCATGAAATAACCTCAACCATAAAAAACCGGCAACTGTTGTTAGTAGAGGATATAATAAACCACAAACCACACAAACTAAAGACCCTATAGCCATTACCGGAACCCGTCCAATTTTATCCGTTAACTTACCACTAAATGGCCTGGCAATTCCAGCTGTTATGGTGAATAGTCCGATGATATACCCTTTATACTCCGCCCCACCCATGCTACTGAGGTAAGCTGGCAGTTCAGGTATAAGCATATTAAAACTAGCTGAAAACAGAAATGAGCTCAAACAAAGCAGGCCAAATTGTAAATTATAGATCGGGTGTTTGAGCGTAGACATAAAATAGGGTGAAACAAAAGTAAGCAGAATTTAATCGATAATTTTTGAAATAAGAAGATCAAAAAAAATGATTTAATTAAAAAATATTGAATTATTTCGTGGAATGTTAATAGTTTTGCGACGCGAAATAACCATCTATGCGTCTCCTTAAACTCATTACTTTTACAATCCTCTTTTTAACGTTAGGTTCCGCTTTCGGACAGACTAGCTCGGCCTTAAAAAAGCGTAAGGATGTTATTAATAAAGAAATTGAGCAGCTCAAGAAAAGCAGAAGTAAAATCGACAAAAGCAAGAAGCTTTCTCTCAATCAGATCAATTTATTAAATACCCAAATCAGGTTAAGGGAGGAAAAGATTGGCACTATAAATACGGAGATTAAAATGCTGGATACTAAAATTATCAGCAATACTACAGAGGTTAGAACGCTACAATCGAATTTGAATAAATTAAAAGCTGAATATGCTAAAATGATTGTTTTTGCCTTCAAAAATAAAGGTGCTTACCATAAATTAATGTTTCTTTTTGCTGCTAAAGATTTCAATCAAGCATATATGCGGCTTAAATACATACAACAATCGGGGAAGTTTAGAAAAAAACAGGCAAATACGATCCAAAACACGCAAAGTACCCTCAAGAAAGAGATATCGATTTTAGACCTTAATAAAAGGGAGAAAAGCAATTTATTGATGGATCAAATAACAGAAAAACAAACCTTAGGAAAGGATAAAGTACAGCAATCTAAAATCCTAAATACATTAACGAAACAGGATAAAAATCTTCAGCAGCAGTTATCAAAAAAACAAAAGGAGGCTGCAGCATTAAACAATGCCATTCAGGCGGCAATTCAGAAAGAAATTTTAGCAGAACAGAAAAAAGCCGCTGAACGCGAAAGACTTGCCGCTGAGGCAAAAGCAAAGGCCAACAAAACGAAAACTACGACACTTGTAAGCGAACCTACAAAGAAAATTACTTCTGAAGCAAAAGGATCCTCTATCTTAGCATCAAGTCCTGCAGATGCCAAGCTCTCCTCCTCTTTTTTAGGCAGTAGAGGGCGTTTACAAAAGCCAGCAAAGGGAATTATTACTCAAGGATTCGGACAGCATAAATACAATAATATCACTATTTTTAATCCGGGAATAACCATCAAAACTGATCCTGATGCCACAGTTTCGGCAGTTTATGGGGGTAAAGTTAGCAAAGTGATTTTTCTAGTAAATTCCTATACGGTGATTATTAGACATGGGGAATATTTTTCCATCTATTCAAAGCTAAAAAACGTTAGCGTCTCGGGAGGGCAGGAAGTCCAAGCGAGGCAATCAATCGGATCAGTGGCTACCGACCAATCGGAAGGGCTAACAGAGATGCAATTTCAAATCTGGAAAGGTGGAACTCCAGTAAACCCATCTAGTTGGATCCAATAACAAAGCGTGTAAATTATTTTAAATTGAATATCCAATTTCGATTCTCTTAAAAAATTAAAAACTGTACCTTTGCAAATTGTATAATTATTTTTAACAAACAATGTCTGAACAAAGAGCAGTTCTAGAGCTTTGGAAAAGCAACTGGCAATCTTCCGATTATAGAAAAAAATTAGTTGTTGGATTAATCCTAATTTCTTTCATTCTACTATCTCTGCCTTTTTTTTATCAAGCAATTGAAGAGAGAAATGGTATTAGTTTTAACGATTATTTATTGGCATGGTTGCCAGCCTACGATCTATCCTTGTTTATTTTTGCAGTAATTTGGTCTATGGCTCTACTAACTTTTAGCCGATTTAGACAAGATCCAAGTATTTTTCTTACATTTTTATGGGGATTTATACTGATTAACCTATCTAGATTCATAAGCATCGGACTTTTTCCACTAAATGCACCCGCTGATTTGATACCAATACATGATCCAATTAGCAACCAATTTTATGGGCCTAAATTTATAACCAAAGACTTATTTTTCTCTGGCCATACTGCTGCAATGTTTTTAATGTTCTTATGTTTAAAGAAGAAAACGGATAAAATTTTAGCCCTTATCGCAACTATTTTTATTGGAATTGCGGTTTTATTACAGCATGTACATTATACTATGGATGTGGTTATGGCGCCGGTAATTACTTATTTTCTTTGGATAGGATCCAAAAAAATCGTGAATTCTTAATTCAATTTTAGTCCTTTTTTGAATTTTCTTCTATTAGCAATTGAATTATTCCATCAACTAAACCCACTCTAGGAACAAAAATTTGCTTAACACCACCCCATTTCATTACGCTAAGATATATTTCGGCGGCAGGAATAATTACATCCGCTCGATCATGGTTGAGTCCCAAAACATTAATTCTATCCTTCAAGGAAAATGAATTCAGGTAATCATAAAGTGATTTCAACTTTACTACTGAGAGTGCCGTTCCATCTTTTTGATCAGACATCCTAAATAATTTATTGATATTCCCCCCCGTGCCAATCCCTGATAGATTTTTGTGATTCTGCGCCTGATTCTTTACCCATTCCTTCATTTCTGCCCAAGTTTCATCTTTGTCTTGATTATCAAGAATGCGTATACCTCCGAGGTTAAATGAGCGCGAGGCAATCATTTCTCCCTTGCAAAAAACAGAAAGTTCCGTACTACCACCACCAACATCAATGTACAGGTAATTTTTCTTAAGATCTAAAGTCTCCTCAATATGGCTTGCATAAATAATTTTGGCCTCTCTTTGCCCTTCAACAATCTCCAAATCAATCCCTGCATCCTTTTTAATTCTTGCTACAATTGCGGCTCCATTACTTGCTTCACGCATAGCCGACGTAGCACAGGCCATGTATTCACTAACCTTATAAACATCAATCAAGTTTCGAAAAGCAACCATTGTTTTTAAAAGCTCATCAATTTTCTTAGGTGAAATTTTCTTGTCTAGAAAGGCATCGTCACCTAACCTAAGGGGCACGCGAATGAGTGTGTTTTTTTTAAAAGTAATAGCTTCTTCATTAAACTTGATATCAGCTATTAACAACCTGACAGCATTCGATCCTATATCAATAGCGGCGTATCTCAATTTATTATTTCTTATATTTTAGATAATGATAAATATCAGTCTGGGCTCTAACAGATACTTTACTTTTAGTCTTGCGGTAACGATTATTATTCAGCTTATTAATTTCTCTGGCCTTTGAATTATCCTTTAATTGGATATCAATGATTTTAAGAATTTCTAATTTTACTTCCTGATCTAGAATTGGAAAGCCTACCTCCACCCGATGGTCCAAATTTCGAGCCATTATATCAGCTGAAGTAAGATACACTTTTTCTTCTCCAGAATTAGCAAAAATCCAAACTCTTGCATGTTCTAAAAAACGATCAATAATGCTAATTACCTCAATGCGTTCACTAAATCCTACAACTCCCGGAACAATGCAACACATCCCCCTAATAATTAGCTTAATAGACACGCCCGCATTGTTGGCTTCATATAGTTTAGCAATTACATCTTCATCCGTCAAACTATTCATTTTCAGAATGATGTAGGCATTCTTACCTACTTTTGCATTTTTAATTTCATGATTAATTAAACTATTGAGCTTCTGCCTGCTCTCAAGCGGAGAAACAATCAAGTGCTTATAACCCTTATAAAAAGTTTGTGTACGTAATCCCTCAAATAGTTTAACAAGCTCGCTATTTATTTCTGGGTTAGCCGTAAAAAGACTATGATCACCATATAGCTTGGCAGTTTTTTCATTGAAATTACCTGTAGCAAGGTTTGAATAGTAAATATCTTTACCCCGCTCATGCCGTTTAACAAGGCAAATTTTAGAATGCACTTTATAGTCAAGAATTCCGTAATTAACAATTACCCCCTCCTCCTCGAGCCTATTAGTCCAATAAATATTAGCCTGTTCATCAAACCTTGCCTTAAGCTCCAAAAAGCAATACACCTTCTTCCCGTTTTTTGCCGCATTAATTAATGCATGTATTACTCTTGAATTTTCGGCAAGTCGATATAAGGTTATGCTAATCTCTTTCACTTTAGGATCGATAGCCGCTTCCCTCAAAAAATGGATGATATAATCAAAAGACTGATAAGGCAGGTTAATTAAGTAATCACGTTTAGCAATTTGCGCAAATATGCTGCTCATAATCGACAATCCCTGAACGGGAAGCGAAGGCATAGGTAAATATTCAAGGTTCTCGTCTCCAACATTTGGAAAACTTATAAAATCCTTAAAGTTATGGTACCGATTGCCAGGAATTAATCCATCGGTATTGAGATCCAATTTATCAACCAGATAGTTTACCATATCTAGTGGCATATCCTTATCATAAAGTAAACGCATTGGCCGCCCCTTACTCCTCTTATTTAAGCTCTTCGTTAGGGCTTCAATAAATTTATCACTAACATGCTTATCCAAATTTAGCTCAGCATCACGTGTAAGCTGTATCGAATAAGATTCTATTTGATCATATTTAAAGATGAAAAATATCTCATCCAAACAATAGCGAATGATATCATCAATTAACGTAATAAATTTTAACTTATTAGACTCAGGAAGGACCAAAAATCTATTGGAACCATCAGTTGGGATTTCTATTAAAGCTAGTCGCGATTTCTCAAGATTCTTATGTTGTACAAGCCTTACAAAAAAATAAATGGCGCGATCCTTTAATTCAGGAAATGGTTCATTTTTATCAATCATAACAGGAACAAGTGTAGAAAGCACCTTTTCTCTGAAATAATTTTTAACATATAAGCCGCGTGAAACATTTAACTGCTGCTCATTTAAAATAAATATTTTCTGTTGTTCAAGCTCTTTGAGGATAACATCTCGGTACAAATAATTGAACCTATGCTCCTGTTGAACTACAATGTTTTTAATCTCGTTTAATGTTTTCCGAGGATTAAAACCCAATAATTCCTTTGCTTTGGTATTTAAACTTGAAAGCCTATTGAGCGTTGCTACCCTAACACGATAAAACTCATCTAAATTGGACGAGAAAATTGCCAAAAAACGAATACGCTCTATTAATGGGACAGTTTTATCAGCAGCCTCCTGCAATACCCGATCGTTGAACGACAACCAGCTAATCTCTCGATTTATAAGCGGAATATTCTTTGGCATGTGATAAAATAAACAATCCCGTTTCTAATAATACGGGATTGTAAAAATTAAAAATAAATATTAATAAACTATTAAGTCCAGATTAAATCTAGTGCCCAAGGCTACAAAAACACAATTATTTTAAACTCTAATCCTTGTTTTTTAGCACTTTGGGGCTCGCTGCAGATGCTTTATTTGTCCTTGGTAAGGCCTTAGCTCCTTCTACTTTTTTAACACTAACAGTTTTTGTTTCAACTGTAGCAACTTTCGTAACCGTTTTTGGAGCGCGAGTATTTGAAACCTTCGTCACTTTTTTTGCTGTAACAGCTGGAGTCTTAGCCACCACAACTTTCTTATCTTTTATCAAATTCGAACTGCTTATAAGAGGCTTTTTAGCAGGCTTAAGTGGCGCTTTAGCTTTAGTAGTAACAGAACTCTTAATCCTTTTGATTTTGATTTCTTCAGCTTGCTTCACAAGCTTATCTTCCACTGCTAGCTTTACCTCATTATATTTTTTAGATATTTTTTTTGCTAGTTCCTTACTTGTTTTTTTAACTTCTTTTGAGAAATTTTCAGCATCATAACCCAAACCTTTTAATGCATCCAAAAATTTATGGGTGATAGAAATTTCCAATTCTTTCTTCACTGTTTTTTGAGCTGTTTTTTTATCAGCTTTGTCTGATATTTTTGATTTGTTAGCTTTCATAATCTTTCTAATATTGATTGTATCTTTGTAATGATTTAAATATATTGAAAAAATTGTTTAAAAAACATAATTATGCCAACATTTGATATAGTAAGTAAGATTGACGGTCAAACACTTGACAATGCAATCAATACCGCAAAAAAAGACATCCTAAACCGCTATGATTTTAACGATTCAAAAAGTAGCGTTGAACTCGATAAAAAAACCAATGAAATTACCATCATAACGGAGAACGATATGCGCCTAAAAGCTATCCAGGACGCAATTATTACACGGATGGTGAAGCATAACCTTGACCCTTCGAGCATGGATTTAGGAAAGGAAGAATATGCTTCAGGAAACATGCTTCGTAAAGAAATAAAGATTAAAGAAGGTATTGACAAGGAAGTTGCAAAAAAAATCGTTAAAAAAATCAAAGATAGTGGCTTAAAGGTTCAAGCATCTATCATGGATGATCAATTGCGAGTACAGGGCAAAAAAATTGATGATTTACAAGCTGTGATTTCACTTTGCCGTACCGAGGATTTCGGACAGCCTTTGCAGTATATCAATATGAGAAACTAGCCTCAAGAAATTCGTAAAAAACTGAATAACAATCAGAATAAATCTAAGAGTTACTCATTAGATCGTTTTCACAAATTTTGTGTCATATTCATCAATATCCATAATATACGAATTTTGCGTCAAAAATTCGAATAAATGTTTCGCTTCATTTGAAACGGGCATATTTCGGGTAGTGATGATTTGATTGTTTTCCTTATCTAAATAGGGATAGGCATAAAGCTTCACATTCTTGCTGAACAGATCGCTAATGTAAGCTAAAAGCTCATCCGTATAGTTCTCACTATAATTTTTAGAGTTAAAAATATTTTTTAGGTTGGCAATATTAGTTGAAATACCTACACTATTAGGGCTACAACGCGAAAGATACTGGGCAAGTTTATGATTTCGAGTAAAATCAGATACAATTACATAATTTCCTGTCGCACAAAGCTCTTCTGCACGCTTCGCGAATTTTTCTAGCTCCTCATTACCCAATTCAGATTGATCATCCAAGAAATTATTCATGAGCACCTCAATCAAAACAATGAGATTCTTATCATCCACGTTTTGTGTCCGCTTAAATTGTTCTACAGCCTTATTGAAAAGGTCGAAATTAGGAGTAGATTTTTGTCCGAATTTGGTACGTAAAATCATGACATCCTTTTTGTAAAGTACATCCTTCGACTGGCGAGCTTGCCCTGTTTGATCGAAAATAGCGGCGCCAGAGAAACCCTTAGCAATTAGATAAAGGTTCACTAATCGATCATTTGAACCCTTAAACTGGGGTCCGCTTAGGCTAATTAAATCTATTTCTACCGAACCCACGGTTAAATTATCAACCAGCGACTCAATCATGTGCTGAATATTATCGTGGTAGAAATAAGCTGCATAAACCAAGTTTACGCCCAAAATACCTAACACATTTTGTTGTAAGCTTGAATCACTATCCAATAAACGAACATGAAAAACGATATCATTGGGCTCGCCACCCGGAGTAAGCTGAAAACGAATCCCGAGCCATCCGTGCGGATCATTAGTTTTATTAAAATTTAGGGTAGTTACCGTATCGGCGAAAGCGAAAAAAGTTTTGCCTTCATATTTAGGACCAATTAAACGTTCGGATAACAATTCAAACTCATGCTGAATCATTTTATCGAGCCTCGATTCAGAAACATATCTACCCGATTCCTCAGCACCATAAATCGAATTACTGAACACCATGTCGTAGGCCGACATCGTTTTAGCAATGGTCCCAGAAGCAGCACCAGCAGTGAAAAAATTACGTGCAACCTCCTGCCCCGCGCCTATTTCAGCAAAAGTTCCGTAAATAGATTCATCCAAATTTATCTTGAGTGCTTTCCTCTTATTCTCTAAAATTTCTCTAGGCATGCTACAAAATTACGTTTTTTGTGCTTGAAGCTAAAATTTAGAAAGAGAAAAGACAATAAAATTGATGCATGTCTTGAAAATAATCATTCAAATGTTAATTTCTAAATCGAGGTTGCATCATAATAGATTTTCAACTTCTCCATCTTTAAACCAAATGAGTAATTTCAATTTGATATTCGTCTTCATTTTCAAGTATATTTACACGCAGCATACACTTTACGATAATTTCGACGAAAACTAATCGCTATTTAGAAATAAAATTCGACCCTGAAATTTAAAAAAAGATGATAACAAGACCTGAATTGTTAAGTGAAGATTTTAAATATCGAATTAAAATACCCATTCGCTTTGCTGATATAGATGCATTTGGACATGTTAACAATGCCATTTACCTCACCTATTTTGAAATTGCACGATCATCCTATTGGGATGAAATAATTGAGTGGAATTGGGATGAGGCAGGAATAATTATCAGACGTGCTGTTGTAGATTATTTGAAACCTATTGTTTTTACGGATGAAATATACGCTTATGTAAAAACCTCAAGAATAGGTAATTCGAGCTTCGACATAGAATATATTCTTGTCAAATTAATTGATGGTAAGGAGGAAATCTGCACAAGTGGTGAAACAATGTGTGTTACTTTTGATTACAAAAGCCATAAGGCTATTCCCATTCCACTAAAGCAGAAAACTAAAATGGGCGAGAATTAATTTCATAAATCTTTAACTATTTCACAGAGGCCAAATTACTTGAATCCTATCTTCTGAAAGTCAGTTCAATAGCCGAATTTCTAACTTCTGCACCCAATGGAGGATTCATTTTACGGATGGAAACACGAATAAGCTGGACAGTTAAAAACTCATGGCGGATGCGTTCAAGTATCGAATGTGCCACAGTTTCAATGAGTTTTCTTGTGATCTTCATTTCTTCGGATGCAATCTCAAAGAGTCTCACATAATTTACAGTATTGGCCAATTCATCTTTCCCATCATCAAAAACCTCAAGGATAGCATCAATATCTAAGATAAACTCGGTACCCAATAACTGCTCTTCAGAGTAAAAACCATGAAATGCAAAAAAACGAATAGCTTCTAAACTTACTTTTTGACTGATAGTTCCCATGTTTACAAAAATATGAATTTATTTAATCTAAGATGTTGGTAGAATCTCAACAAAAAAAAACAAGAATTAGAGGAGAAAATATTACCTTCAAATCCAATTAACAATTTGAAATTAAGCGGAAACAATAAATCATGAAACGTATCTTTTTAATCAGTGCATTTTTAACATGTTCCATTAGCTATGTAAATGCACAGAGAGCAAGTCCTAAAGACACCGAAGTTTGGACGCCGGTACCAAAAGAAGTCGAATTAAAGAGCAGTCCCACGCCAATACAAAAAGCTCCCTCAGATGCTATCATCTTATTTGATGGAAATAACCTTGATCAATGGATATCTGTAAATGATCAATCTGCAGCAAAATGGACCCTAAATGATAATAGCTTCACCGTAAAAAAAGGCACTGGCAATATTCAAACCAAGAAATCATTCACAAATTATCAATTACATATTGAGTGGTTAATACCAGAGAATATTACAGGTAGCGGACAAGGAAGAGGTAATTCCGGAATTTTCTTGGCATCAACAGGCCCTGGTGATGATGGTTATGAGATTCAAATACTTGATTCATACAAAAATACAACTTATAGCAACGGACAAGCAGGAAGCATTTATAAGCAAGCCTTACCATTGGTAAATGCCACTAGAAAGCCCGGAGAATGGCAATCTTACGATATTTTATGGACGGCTCCTCAATTTAATGAAGATGGAAGCTTAAAAACTGCTGCCAGAATTACTGCTTTTCACAATAACGTTCTTATTCAAAATAATACTGAAATAAAAGGAGAAACAGTTTATATCGGTGCTCCATTTTACAAAAAACATGGCCCCCTACCCATAAAATTACAAGACCATGGCGATCCGAGCGAGCCCATCAGCTTCCGTAATATTTGGATCAGAGAACTGTAACAAGGGCAAAATAATTTCAAAAAATACTCTCTTTCCTACGAATAACAAGGAAATGAGTTCGGAATGGAATAATTCTTAAACCTTCTATGCAAAGAATTTATGCCCTGTGAATTGATTTTCACAATGCATTTCAATCGTTTATTGTCCGATTTCTTGGCTTGAATATTGATTTAAACTCCCAAAATACACGAAGATGAAGACCATATTTTTATATGCTAGCCTAATTGCTTCAATTTTTCTAGTGAATTCATGCGCTTTAAATCCGGTAACTGGAAAAAAACAACTCGTTTTCATGTCGGAGGAGCAGGAAATTGCAATGGGCAAAGATGCTGACCCACAAATTGTTGCGCAATATGGGCTTTATGAAAATAAACAACTTCAAGACTTCATCACCCAAAAAGGGAAAGATATGGCAGCCATCTCGCACCGTCCCAATTTAAATTATGAGTTTAAAATTTTGGATTCAGAAGTCCTAAATGCTTTTGCTGTCCCAGGAGGATACGTTTATTTCACAAGAGGCATTATGGCACATTTTAATAATGAAGCCGAGTTTGCGGGAGTCTTAGGTCACGAAATTGGACACATTACAGCTAGGCATTCTGTTTCGCAACAAACAAAGGCGGTTTTAGGTCAGGTGGGACTCATAGGAAGCATGATTCTTGTTCCGCAAGTAGCAGAATTTGCAGAACCCCTCTCCCAAGGCTTAGGTTTATTATTTTTAAAATTCGGTCGCGATGCTGAACGTCAGTCTGATGAGCTTGGTGTTGAATATTCATCTAAAATTGGTTATGATGCAAAGGAAATGGCGGGTTTCTTTAATACGCTAGAAAGAAAAAGCAGTGGAACTGAAGGAGGAGAGCTCCCAGACTTTTTGTCGACGCACCCTAATCCAGGCTCGAGAAATACTGCCGTTATGAATTTATCTGTGGAGTGGAAAAATAAGTTAAAGCTCAACAATCCAAGTATTAATCGCGATAGCTATTTAAGAAAAATTGAGGGATTGGTTTATGGAGAAGACCCGAGACAAGGTTTCTTGGAGAATAATGTCTTTTATCATCCAGAATTAAAATTCGAATTCCCGACACCACAAGGCTGGAACTATCAAAATACGCCGCAACGTGTACAATTGGCACCAAAAGGTGGCAAAGCAATTTTAATGATGACTTTAGCGGGAGGCACTAATTTGCAGTCGGCGGCTGAAAAGTCGATTGCCGATTATAATTTAAGAGTAATTGAATCTGTTACAGTAAAAATAAACGGACTAAATGCCATTTCGATACTGGCCGATGTAAAGCCGAAAGAAGGAAAAGAAGATTCAAACGTTAGAACGTTAAGCTATCTGATAGCGCACAATAATGCCATTTATCATATCTTGGGTGCAAGTTCTATAGCAGATTTCAATACCTATTCCGCCTATTTTTCTCAAAGCATGAAGAACTTCAAGGAATTGAAAGAT
>NZ_JBIILQ010000062.1:0-12548 GCF_044232565.1 Daejeonella sp.
ATTTATCAAGGCCATCCGCATCCATCATCATGCCATGCTTAAGATAATACTCACAGCCCCAAGGAAAATATTCAAATTCAAAACTAATCTTCGGATCTAGTTCAGCAATTTTTTTTAAAATCTTAATGCCTTCATTTACAACCTCCGGTCCAATGCCATCACCAGAAATAACAGCAACTTTAAAAACTTTCATTTAATAATTTGATTTGTGTCTTTATTTTTTAGCCTACTAATTTTTTAAATCGAGATTCATCAACCGCATTTTCACTCTTAGCTATAATAACTGTTGCAGCAATATTGCCTATTAAATTAGTGATTGACCTGCATTGACTCATTATTCTGTCAATACCTACCAATAAGGCTAATCCTTCAAGAGGTATTATTTTCAAAATTGTTAATGTTGATGTAAGTACAATAAACCCACTTCCAGATACACCAGCTGCACCTTTGCTAGTAATCATTAAAAGGCCAATTATAGATAATTGTTGAAGTAAACTTAAATTAATATTGAATATTTGAGCTAAAAATATGGTGGCTAAACTAAGATAAATTGTAGTGCCATCTAAATTGAAACTATAACCAGTTGGAACAATTAAACCAACAACTGATTTTTCACAACCAGCTATTTCTAACTTCTCCATAACATTCGGTAAAACACTCTCACTACTACTAGAACCTAAACTAATTAAAATTTCCTCTTTCATGTAAACTAGTAATTTCCATAAACTAAAACCATAAAATCTGGAAATTGACCCTAAAATTACCACAATGAATAGGAAAGATGTTAAATATACCGCTATCATAAATTTCCCAAGAACTAAAAGTGTCCCGAAACCAAATTTACCAATGGTATAGGTCATACCTGCGAATGCTGCAATTGGGCTGAGTTTCATAACAATATGAATAATGTTGAAAAGCACAGCATTAATTTTTTCAAATGCCATTACCATTGGCTTTCCTTTCTCATTTAGTTTGGACAATCCAAAACTAAATAATATTGCAAAAAATAAAATTTGGAGTAAATCGCCTTTGGTAAAGGATTCAAAAACATTTGAGGGCACTATATTATATATAAAACTACTCCAACTCATATCTTGTGCAGTAGACATGAGATTATTGATATTCGATTTTGGAATAGCTTCAATATTCAAACCTACCCCGGGTTTAAATATAATTCCCACAAGCAAACCAAGAATTAATCCTATTGTAGTTACAATTTCAAAATACAAAAATCCTTTACCACCAACTCGTCCAACTTTGTTTAAATCACCAGCTCCAGCAATTCCATTAACGATAGTCATGAATATAATAGGACCGATAATCATTTTTATCATATTGATAAACATATCGCTCATTAGCTTTCCCGTATCCGCAAAATTTGGAAAAATAAAGCCAAAAATTATCCCTAGTACTAAGCCAATTAAGACCTGTACATACAGTAACTTAAAATGTTTCATTGTGATTATTTATTGATTAGAATTTTATTAAATCGGAGCCAATTAATTGCCATTGGTAACCAATAATCATCTTGAACTTTATTATGAAGTGCAAAACCATGACCACCTTCTTGATAAATAAGCATTTGTGCTTTAACTTTATGTTTCAGTAAAGAATTGTAAAATTCTAAACTGTTCTGAACCAACACACCGCCATCGTCTTGAGCGTGAATAATCAAACATGGATTAATTCCCGGAGAAACGTGTAATTCGCTGGAGTATTCAATTTTTTGAGCTTCGCTAGGATTGTCACCCAATAGATATTTTCTAGTAACTGTTTTTTTAGATGTTAATTCATCCATAAAACTTATGGCTGGGTAAACCAAAATAGAAAAAGCAGGTTTAAAGTTATTATTATAAACCGTTCTCATCGCAGCTAAATGACCACCCGCCGAAAAGCCAATAACTCCAATTTTATTCAGGTCGATATCCCAATTCAAAGCATTATTTTTGACTATCTCATATGCGGCGTCAAAATCCTGTAAAGGAATTTTTGAGTAGTCTTTATAAAAGCCATCAATTTGAGTTCTATATTTTAGAACGATAGCAGTAATTCCAACTTTATTTAATTCACTGGCGAGTTGGTAACCCGCATCAAAAATTGATAAATTACGATATCCCCCTCCAGGACAAATGATGACGGTTGCCCTACTTGGATCAGGCTTTTCTGGCCTATATACTGTAATTGATGGAATAGTAACACTATCCAATCGACCCCGAGCAGTTTTTACATAAACTTCTTTATTTTCATTTTTTAAATTTCCTGGAGGCAGTCCTTCATACAACTTAATTTCAGTTTGAGAAAAGCCTTGATTATTAATTAGCAGGAAGAGGAAAATAAATATTAATCTATACATTACGTCTAATTAAAAAAGGTTAATAACCTTCGTTTTGAATTAATTTTTTATTGTTTAACACTGCATTATTGGGAATCGGAAGAATTGTTCTGATGTAAAAACTACTTGCCAAACTAGTATAATCGACCAAAGCTGAACTCGTACCACCGGCTGTTCTAATTTTAACAAAATTCGTTTTTGTCCTATTTAAATCAAATAGTCGTTGCCCTTCTAAAGCAAATTCTTTTCTTCTTTCCACTACAATACTATCTATAAAGGCTCTTGCTGTGATACTTCCGGTTGGAGGTACAATAGCCAATGAAGCGAGGAATGGTTTAGTGGTTGGCGCTGCATCTCTAGATTTTCTAATTAAATTGATATCTGTTAGTGATGCTGTTAATGCTACTGCATCGTTGTTTTTTAATGCTAACCTCGCATTGGCTTCCCCTCTAGATAAATACATTTCTGAAAATCTAAAGATTTTGATATTTTCTAAGTATGTAGATATGTTTTGGTATTTTAAACATAAAGGCATATTTTTTTCACCTCCAATAGCATTTCTATTTCCTAATTCGACAAACCTTCTTCGGATATCTGTTGCAGAATAAATGTCATATAAACCCTTAAAAGTGCTTAGGGTAGTGCCAGTACTTTTACTATTCATAGTTTGTTTAGTGGCGAGTGCATCTCCATAACCAGATTGACTACATAGATAAGCATAGCTATTATTTCCAGGATTGTCAGCTGTATTGTTTGCGATTTCTAAAATAGATTCTTGGTTTCCGATAGTTTGGAAATCCTGAAACATGCCAGTTGAGGAAAATAAACTGTATTTTCCTGAATTAATCACTTCATTTGATGCAGCAATTGCAGTTTCCCAATCTTCCTTATAAATTGCTACCCTTGTTTTCAATGCAAGTGTTGACCAACGGTTCATTCTAATTTTGAAAAAATTGGAATTAACAACCCCATTGATATAAACATCCCCATTTACTGGTAATCTTTTTATTGCTTCAGCAATATCATCATCAATTTGCTTATAAACTTCAGACGCCTTATTTCTTTCAGGGTATACCACATCTTCAATAGTAGTCACTGATTTAGTTACAATAGGAACCCCAAGATGAGAGCCATCTGCGGTATGTTTAAGTGGCCTAGAGAAAAATTTAATCAAATCAAAATAGGCCATTGCTCTTACGGCATAAGCTTCTCCAACCAATTGAAGACACTCTTTTTCTGTAATTGTCGTGCTCAATTTTTTAATTTTTTCTTCATTGGCAATTACCGCATTAGCTGAACCAATAACTCTATATAACTGATCCCAAAGCCTGTCTATTTCTGCTTGGTTTGAAGTAAAAGTCATAGAATTAAAATTGGCCAACTGAGAAGCTTTAACACTTCTAGTCATGTTATCAGAAATCATTTCAGAGATTGCAAATACCTCACGTCCATAATATCCTTGTGCTTGAATTAGAGAATATAACCCATTCACCGATGATCTAGCAGTTGGTAAACTAGTAAAAACATCATTAATAAAGACATTTTGTTGTGGCTTTAAATCTGTAAAATCCTTACTACAGCCTATTGAAAAAAGTATAAATGTTAAGAATAATAACTTTTTCATTATAATATTATTTAGGTTAAAATTTAAAAATTGATATCCAGGCCAAATACTAGCGTACTAAAAACTGGAGGCCTTCCAGTAAGTTTTCCATCAACACCTACCTCAGGATCTGTATAAAGTCTTTTGTCCTTTAGGAATGTGTATAGATTTTGACCCATTACATAAAATTTAGCGCTATTGATTTTCAGTTTTGATTTTGCCATATCATCCGTGTTTAATGTATAGGATAAAGACACGTCTCTCAAGCGAATATAACTTCCATCATATAAAAATCTCGAGCTTTCAAACGAGGAGCCGCCAGATTGAGTACCTAAATAAACTGGCTTGGGTACATCTGTAACTTGTCCTGGAGTAGTCCATCTTTTCGAAAACTCATCCTTTGTGATACCATTACTTAAATCTATCAGGCCAGTATTAGCATCGGAACGATATAAAGCACCCAAATCATCATAAATTGTATTACCCCAATAAACATATACTTGAAACTTTATTCCAAAATTGCGGTAATTGAAGGAATTGTTAATACCCCCATAAAATTTGGGTGAAGCGCTACCTTGAATAAACTTAGGAAGACCTGGGCTATATTTATTAGTTGTTGAATCCATCGCTGAATTGGAATGCCATAATGCCTCGCCATTTGAAGGATTTACTCCAGCATAACTTGGATAAAATCTAGTGTAATAATCATACCCAACCCTTCTGAAATAATCAGGACTATTTGAAAACAAAGAATCAATTTGAGTGATTTTATTTCTATTTCGTGTGTAATTTAAATCCATTACCCATTTCAAACCATCCTTGCTTTGTGGAGCTAAAATGACAGAAGAAAGCGCTAATTCAACCCCTCTATTATTCATAGCACCACTATTTACAGTCATTGTAGTAACACCATTTAAGCTTGGGATAGGTTGATCTAAAATAAGATTACTAGTTGTTCGATTATACCAATCTACAGAGCCCGAAAATCTACCTTTGAAAATATTAAAATCCATACCTATATTAAAAGGATTGTTTTTTTCCCATGTTAGATTATTATTGGCCAATTGTGATAAAGTAATACCTGAATTTGAGTTATAATCAGAGCCTGAAGAATATAAGCCTTGGGACTGAAAATTTCCAAATCCGCTATTATTTCCGGTATATCCATAACTACCGCGAACCCTCAGTTCATCAATCCAACTGGATTTAAAAAATTTTTCATTAGAGATATTCCATCCTCCACCTACTGACCAAAAAATAGCAGATTGATAATTTACCGCAAATTTTGAAGAAACATCTTGTCTAACAGAACCTGTTATAAAATAACGGTCGTCAAATGAATAATTTGTATTAATAAATTTACCAACCATTGCATTTGCAGTGCCGGACCCGGTACCTTCCCTAACTACTGAACCACCAGCAGGTGTAATTATTCCTGGAGTAATATTATTAACTACTACAGACAGATCTCTATCATTTCTAGCTTGGGCCTCATAGCCAACAAAAACTTCGAAACTATTTTTTTCCTTGAATGTAGTCTTGTATCTTAATATGTTAGTGGCAATCACATTACTAATATCATTTGAATAATCATCAATTTGACCACCACGTGCTATATAAGTATTACCAACTCTTGGATCCTGTATAACAGATCGGAAACCATGGTTAAAATCAACACCAAAAGTTGATTCAAAAGTTAAGCCTTTAAGAATTTTAAATTCACTATATCCATTAGCACTTACATTGTACATCTTATTCTGTTTTTTTGTAGTCTCAAAAACAGCAATAGGATTATATCCTGTATTAAAGCCCATATTCCATGTAACTCCATCGCTTAAATAAGGTGAAATCCAGGGCACTAGTCTGTAAAAGTTTCTCACGGGATTAGCCGCAGTTCTATTTTCTGAAAAATCAGAAGACTTTTGGAAATTACCACTAATACCCGCTCGGACGGTCCATCGATCTGTTATCTGAGAGTTAACGTTAACTCTATAACTTGCTTTCTCAAAATCTTCAGTTTTAATCGATCCCTGTGCTTTATAAAGGTTAGTTGATATAAAATAGGTAGTTTTATCTGAACCACCATTAACGTTTAAATTATACTGATTATAACGCCCTTGTCTAAAAGTTAAATCAAACCAATCTGTATTTATATTTTTATCAACACCCTTTGACAATAAAAGAGAATCATAATTATTAGCGTTACCACCAGAATTTATCCAACCCTCTTTGTAATATTGGATATATTCGGAGGTATTTAATGGTTTTTGATTTTCTTTAAGGGTTGGGTTATTAAAACCTTGTTGCATAGAGAAATTTATTTTGGCTTTACCAGCTCCACCCCTTTTAGTTGTTATTAATATAACACCATTTGCAGCTCTAGAACCATATAAGGAAGTTGCAGATGCATCCTTTAAAACTGTTAAATTTTGAATATCATTCGCATTGATTCCCGCAAGTGGATTAGATTGACCACTTCCAGCAATATCGCTAGTTACAACAGGTACCCCATCAATAACGTATAGTGGTGCCGATGAAGCATTTATAGAACCAACGCCTCTAATTCTAATGTCTGGGACTGCACCAGGGTTGCCTGAACCATTTGACGATTGAACACCTGCAATATTTCCTTGTATACTCTCTTGAAATGATGCAGTAGGCCTGTTTTCTATGACAGTGTTTTTAATAGTCGAAGCTGCACCTGTAAATGAGGATTTTTTAACCGTACTATAGGCTATTACCACCACTTCAGAAAGATTAACTTCATTTTCATCCATCATAACTTCTAAATCACTGATGGAATTTTCAATCTTAATATACTTGGACTTCATATTAATACTTGTAAATACAAGAGACTGACCCTTACTAGCGGTTATGGTAAATGAACCATCTTTTTTTGTTATAACTTCCTTCTTCTGATTTACTATTTTGACAGTAACATTTTCAAGAGGAAATTTATTTCGGGAGTTAAAAACTTTTCCATTAACAATTAAATCTTGTGCATTTAATCCTACTGAAATACCAAAGATTAAAAACAAGTATACAAGTGAAATTTTTTTCATTTTGTAAATTTTTTTTTTGAGAAATAATAATAGCGAAAACAAAGAAGAAGAAATAAATATAACAAAACAGTTTTTTCTTTAAATGAAATGATATTCAGATAAATTGTCTAGATTTCCGAATTAAATATTTTTTTCGGAAATTATAACTTGTTGATTAATAGATAATTATAATAAAATGCTTAAAAGAGGTAAAGAGGAAATTATATACCTGCTAAATAAATCGATTGAAAAATTCGAAATAGATAGCCAAAATCATCTAAATAAAAACACCAATAAAAAGAATTACGAACCATTTGCAATTATGCTAAGTAGTATTAGCAATGCCTTGCCGTTCACATCTGAGAAATATGGACATATACCCTATGAAATAGATACCGATAGTAAAAAGGAATACTCATTTAGAAAATACGACATAACTGGAGGGCAGATTAGAGACGCATTAATGGGGTCGGTATCAAACCCTAGACAATTTATAATAGACAGTTGTTATATTTATTTGTATGGCCAAGGTAGATTATCATTTGAAAAATCACCAACAGATCTTGAATTAATTGCTGAAACAGAGCATAATGAGAAAAAAAATAGTTTTACAATAGTTCAAGAGAACCAGCAATTAAAGTCTGAGCTATTTAGAATAAAATCAACCATACAAAAAAACAAGAGACTCAATATAAGAAAATCACTAATTTTAGTCTTATGTACAATAGTACTTATCTCAACTATCATTTGGGTTTTTCATAAAAAAAATGAGGCATATGAAGAATTAATATTTGATTATAATATAAAACCATATTCGTACACACAAAGTGAAAAAAAAGCATTGGAAGGTATTTGGTTAAATTATATAGGTTCTCCCCAAGCAAGGTCATATGACGTTGATAGAGAAAACCTAGTAGTATTAAACATAACAGAAATTAAAGAAAAAAATGGCTATTTTATCTGTACCAGATATGGATCAAGTTTCAATCATGCAGGATATGCACAATTTGAATCACCAAATGTAGTCTCAATTCATTTAAAACTAAGAACACCAACTATTGAAACCAATTCGCCAAGACATACTTTATTGCTTTTAGACTCAAAAAAGACCTACATAAATGCTATTTCTGCATCATGGAACTTCGATGTTGGCAACAAAAATAAAATTATTGGAATCAGGGAGGTATATAAAAAATTAGGGAAAGGAGGTGAATTGATAGAAATATTAAATGCAGTTGAAAATGGAGAATGTAAATGTAAAATAATAAAATGGGTACAAAAAGGTATTAAAGTACAAGAATTTCATTTAAAGAATTTACTAATTGACACAATTAAACCAATAGAGATACGATCACTAATTGACTTTAAAAGTATTTTATTGAAGGATTTGGAGGATTCAACACTTATAAGACGACATAAATAATGTTCTTTCAACCTCCCTTTTCAGCTTAGAAGCGTATTTATTAACTATAAAAAACGAGTTAGTTAAGGTTATTCATTTATTTTTTCATGAGTTCCTTCAACTCTAATTTTTATAAACAAATAAAAGCCCTAAGGGCTTTTATTTGTTTATTGGAATTATTAATCTAGGTTTTATTTAAATACAAAGGGTAAATACAATCCTACAGAAATATTTCTTCCTTGATTATAATATCCAGCGGTTGCATCACCCTCATCTAAACGACCTGGTTTAAATCTGCTCAAATGATCGTAGTAAGCCTTATCAAAAAGGTTATTGGCAGAAATATTTAATCTCAAGGGCTGATTTTTAAGCTTGAAGGTAGTCCCCATAGCTAAATTAACAAGTGTATAACCCTCAGTTGCAGTTTCAAAAACATCTATTCTCTTTTGATTGAAAACATTATCTAAAGCGAGAGAAAAATACGTGCCTTTTAAGCCATTTTTAAATTGCGGCTCTAATCTAATCTCGTTTCTTAATACTGCCGCAGGAATAAATGGAAGTGCCTTACTAGTAGCACGATTTACTCCTTTGGTATACGAAAAACTATTTTCAAAATGAATAAGCTCCGCTGGGTGGAGGGTAAAGCCAAGTTCAACTCCTGAAAGATTTGCATTATCTTGAACAAAGCGATAAACAGGAAGTGTTTCTGAGTCAATTATTATACTTTCATTATTCAATTGACGATTGTAGATATAGTTATTGATATGATTATTAAAGGCTCCAATACTTGCACTAAGCACATTGTTATTGAACTCGAAAGCAAAATCACCATAATAACTATTTTCGGGGTTTAAGTTATTATTTCCAACTTCATACCTGAATGTTCCCTCATGAACTCCATCAGAGCTTAATTCTGCAATATTGGGAGAACGGAAAGCTGACCCAAGATTGGCTTTAAAGTTAAAATGATCTGTAAACTCTTTAGTGAAACCCAATGCCCCGCTAAGGTTAGAAAAATTATTAGTGAAATTATTAAATTTAGGGCTCCCATCCTCCGACATTTCCTCTGCTGTTATGCTACGATTGTCAAAACGTGCGCCTACATTAAAAGTACTACTGTTCCATGATTTTTTAGCATAAGCAAAAAGTCCCACTTCACTGGAGTTATAATCCGGAATAAGTAATTCTTCGGCCCTATTTTTATTATCTTGTAAACTGCCAGATAGCCCAATTACCGGCTCCCAGCCATTATTTTCATTGAAATAATATTTAAAATCAGAGCTATAGGTTTTTAAATCAAAAAACAGGGAAGGGTTGATACGATCATCTTCTAGCTCTCGTCTCTGGTTATTTTGATAAGCCAAGGTAGTTCTTAATCTTCCACTCTCAAACAAAAGGTGACTGTTCAAAGCAACTTTGTAGTGTCTAATATCTTGAAAAGGCAGAAATAAAGTACGATCTTTTAACTGTTTATCGCTTAATACCTCTCCGTCTTCATCTTCAAATTTACCATCGGCATTTCTCGAAAAATCTGGCAAACCGATATTATTTTTAAAACTTGAAAGATTTAAATGTGCATAACCCCACTTTTTATGAAGCCCGACTTGCCCACTAAAATTTGTTTCATTAAAACCAGTATTGGCAATTCTACCTCCTGGAGCATTATAGCTATAAGCACTTTTTACCGATCCTCTTGCACGCCATACAAATCCGTTGCTATTACCCTGAAGCATGGCTGAGCTTCCACTTAGTCCATTATTGGATTGATAGCTACTTAATAATTCTCCCCTAATTTGTCCTTCAGGAGACGGCAATGCATCAAGCACATTAATCACGCCTCCAAGAGCGTCAGAACCATATAATAAACTTGCTGCACCACGCAATATTTCAACGCGTTCAGCACTATATTGATCCACTTCCATTCCATGTTCATCTCCCCACTGCTGACCCTCTTGCTTAACACCATCTACTAAAGTAAGTACACGATTATAGCTTAATCCACGTATAACTGGTTTAGAAATACCTGCACCCGTAGTAACTTGCGAAACGCCTGGAATCTTTGCAAGGGCATCAATCAAATTTGAACTGGGACGATTAATTAATTGATCCTTATTAAGCGAAGATACTGATGTACTGTTCTTTCGATTATCTGAACTGAATGCAGTACCAGTAATGACTATCTCTTTGGCTTCAATAATACTGGGAAATAACTTGAATAAAAGAGGCGTTTTCAATGAAAAATCGATAGTCTCAATTTGAGTTCTATAACCGATATATCTTATTTCAACAAGAAATTTTCCCTTTTCGGGGATATTTTTAAATTCAAACTGTCCAGAACCATTAGTAACAACAGAAACCTTTAAATCTGGAATAGTAATAAGTGCACCGGGTAAGGATTCATTTGTTTGACCATCAATTACTTTTCCTTCTAGAGAAACAAGTTTAGCGGATGCGCTAGAAACTGATAATAATAGTAGTAGATATAGAATAATAGATTTCATTTCTATGATTTAAGATTATTAAAAAAATAAATTAAATAAATAAGATTACCACAGATAAAATGGCAAACAAAAAAAGAAAAAGAAAAATTTATTCTGAAGGGGGACCCCTTAAACTTGTGAGAAGTAATTCAACAACATATCCTGTAACTTCATTATTAAGAAATACAGACATGATAGGCGAAAGCCTAATTTTTTCAATGAAAGATGATTTAGTGAATGTTTTATCAAAGTGAACTGCACAAACCCAGCAATAATCAGCTTTATTTTGAACATTTAAGTCCTGCTTAGTGCTAGAATTTAGTTTTTCAGCACTTGAAATTGGAGGAATAGGAGCGTGATTATGAAAGACATCTAAAGGTAGAAAAATAGCCGAAAAACCCATCAGTAGGAATACTGACAGATAAAAGCTAATTGATTTTCTAATTCTTTTCATAATCTAATTAATTCAAAATTAAATAAAAGCCATTGCATTACCTAATTCATGAACTATAAGATTGTAACAATATAATGTTTTAGCTATCAGTTCAGCTATTTAAAACAAGATAAAAGGATTAACCTTGCTTGCTTTCCAATATCTCAATCTGAGCCAATACCTCTAATTCTTTTATTGGAAATTCCATTCCATTTCGAATAGTTTGAAAAATCGCTTCAAAAAGATCCATGTATTTTCCTTTTATGGAAGGGACTAATTCCACCGATTTATCACCCTGATCACTCATTAAGGTCAATCTACCCTCTCTGCCAGCCTCCTCCTCGCCAAAACCAGGGTCTCCTGGTTTCATTCCAGCAATTAACTGATCTTCTTGCCTATCGCAAAAAGTTTTAACAAATGAACCCTTTGTTCCATGGATAATTATGCCGGGCTGTGGTTCTGCAACCAGTAAACTGGTGCTTATAAATACATTAACTTGCTTAGGATAAGTCAGATGAATGTGGCCATAATCATCAACCTGCGAATTTTTTCTGTAAACTCCAGTAGTTTTTCGGAAAGTTGATGGTTTGCCGAAAATACAAATGGTTTGATCCAATAAATGAGCAGCAAGGTCGTAAACAATTCCCGCAGCAGGCAAAGGAGTTTCTTTAAACACTTTAGGACCAATTGCGGCACGATAACGATCATAACGCAAATGAACTTCAATAATATCCCCTAACACTCCACTTTTTATCGTATCTCTTGTAACGGCAAAATCGCTTGAAAAACGTCTATTTTGATAAACCATTACCTTACGCCCAAGTTTTCTTCCCAAATCAAATATCTCTTTGGCCTCCTTTACTGTTGGAGCAAAGGGCTTTTCAACTAAAATATCCTTTCCAGCCAATAAAGCCATTCGAGAGTAATCTACATGGGTATTACTTGGTGTATTAATAATAACAAGTTCTATTTCCGGATTATCCAAAATTTCTTCAAGCTTATCATAGCTTTTTATTGCTGGATAATCGGCATTAACTTTTTTGGTATTGTGCTCTAAAACACCTTTAAAGTCAAATCCAGGATGTGCATGTACAAATGGGGCATGAAATAACTTACCCGACATACCATAGGCTAAAAGTGCGGTGACTACTGGTTTTTGCATAAACAAATATAATATTTGAAATTAATTACATCGCCTGAATCTAATTCTACTATCCAATTTTATTTAAAAGCTGAATCAAAATAAGAATCAATAAT
>NZ_JBIILQ010000261.1:0-3773 GCF_044232565.1 Daejeonella sp.
TGCCCGGTAGATTGCTGTGTGGATGATGAAGATGTTCGTGAATCTCGTGAAGAGTTGCTAGCAAAGAAAGCTTGGCTTCACGTAGAGTAAACATATTTTTTTTTTAAAATGCGATCTGGAAATCAGATCGCATTTTTATGTTTTATTTTTTCTCTGTCCTAGGTATTATCAAAACTGGGCATTTCGCTTTTCGCGCCACGCTTTCAGATACACTCCCTGAAATAAAATGGTCGAATCCTGTTCTTCCATGAGTGCCTAAAATAATCATATCTGCCTTGCACTCATCGGCAACAGCCAAAATCTCATCTTGTGCTCTACCAATTTTTGTAACCGTTGATATTTTCACTATCTGACCGTATTTATCTTCTATTTTCTTAAACAAGGCTTTACTCGCTTCCTCTTGAATATGCATCAACTCAGGAATCATCACCGGCGATTCATTTAATAGTGGATCTGCGGAATAGGGTGAACTGATAGGTATTTCATCCACGTGGACTAAAGTAATTTTTGAGCCCAGATTTTTGGCTAAAAGTACCCCGTAGTTTAGGGCTTGTTCTGAGTAGGGGCTGTCTTCAACTGCAATTAGAATTCGATGGATATTTTCAGGGCTCACCATAAGATCAGGCGTTTAAAATGATATGGATTTTATCATCATAGCTAATTTACTTAAAATTTGGTTTATTTGCAAGATGAATCAAACTTTTGGTGTGTGCAATTTGTCGTTGGTGCCCTTGAGGACCGAGCCATCTGATAAAAGCGAGATGTGCTCTCAGCTTTTATTTGGAGATCATTTCACTTTACTTGAAGTTGGCGAAAAGTGGTCCCGTATTCTGACTGGATATGATGAATATGAGGGCTGGATTGACAATAAACAATATGTTAAAGTCAATAAGGCAACATTTGATGGTTTACGAAATAGTAACTCAGTTCTTGGTCTGGAGGTTTTTTACAGGGCAACAAAAACTGATAATCACGCTATTTTAAAGCTTCTTAGCGGTTCAACAATTCCCCATAATGTAGATGGATTGTTTTATCTAGGAGAAACTAGGTACAAAATTGATGGTATCACGGTCGATATAAATAAGTCTGAATTTCGTTCTGGGGTTAAGGATGCTGCTCATTTTTATTTTGGCTCTCCATACCTTTGGGGAGGTCGCTCAGTCTTCGGAATCGATTGTTCAGGCTTTTCACAAATGGTCTTTAAGCAATTTGGCATTAAGTTGAAGCGCGATGCATGGCAACAGGTGGAGCAAGGGGAGTTAGTAGGATTCTTGCAAGAAGCTATAGCCGGTGATCTCGCGTTTTTTGACAATGAGGAGGGACGGATTACGCATGTTGGTATTATGCTAGATAATCAACAAATTATTCATGCTTCGGGAAATGTAAGGATTGATCCTATTGATAATCAGGGGATATTTAACGAGGAATTAAATCGATATACCCATAAACTTAGGGTTATAAAGCGATTTTAATAGGCTAGGATCAGACTTTAATTATTATAAGCTTGTTCTATAAAGTCTATTTGCCAAATTTTTAGAAGTTTATCATCACTCACCGAGATAAGTTTATTATTTACAGGTTCCCATATAATTTTATTGATGGATAAATGGTGCCCATCAAACCCTTTCTCAATGCTAATTGTCTTCAATAGTTGAAAGGTTTCAGCATCCCAAATTTTAATGCTTTTATCCCTACTTGCTGTTGCTATAAATGGAAGCACAGGGTGAAAGGCAATCGAGTAAATGGAGTAAAGGTGTGCGGGGATACTTTCAAGGAGTGAATAATCAACGGTGTTCCAAACCTTCATTTGTGCGTCTCTACTTCCTGAAAGTAGTTGTTTTCCATTTGGAGAGAATTGGAGTGAACTGATGGGCAAGCTATGTTGATTAAGTACATATTTGAGGCTATAATCAATTAGGTTGTACACTTTTACAGTATTGTCTTTGCAGCCAAATGCTACTGTTTTTTCATCGGGACTTATACTAATCACTCGCACTGTTTGATTGGAAACCTTAAAATTATAGAGCATTTTAAGGCTGGAGAGATCCCAAACTGAAACCGATCCATCTTCTGATGCAATTAAGATCTCATTTTTCGAAACTATTGATTTGATATCGAAAACTGGAAGTTTATGGAACTGTAAAACACCACTAATTTTTTGTTCCTCTAAATTAAACACATCTACTTGTCCGCTGCGCTCGCCAGCAAGTAATAATGGAGCGCCTAAAGGGCAATGAAGTGAATAAACAGAAGAACTAACCGGAAATAAAACTTTGATAAATGCTGGTGCATCTACGCGCCATTCTACAATGCCTTTATCATTACCTGCAGAAAAAAGAATGCCCTTTTTTTGAGAGTTTTCGATGGTGTAAATTGGGTTTTGATGACCCGATAAGGTGGCAGCTTGTTCGATTGTTATCATGTCAAATCCCTTTCAATTGATCTAATGTCTAAAAGATTATTTTCCGGAATTTCTTTCTTCTAGGTTTTTAGCGATACTTGACAGGCTAACGTTCTTTTCGCGCATTAAAACTAATAGGTGGAAGATTAAATCGGACGCTTCATTAATGAAGTCATGCTCTGTTTCATTAAGCGCCGCAATTACAGTCTCAACCCCTTCTTCGCCAACTTTTTGGGCAATTTTATTAATTCCTTTAGTACGAAGTTTGTTCACGTAAGAGTCTTCTAGAGGATGATTATAGCGCTGATCAATGATTTTTTCTAGCTCAAAAATAAAATTCTGATTATAATGCGTGTCGAAGCAGGATCTTGTCCCATTATGACAAGTTGGGCCTTCGGGATTGACTCTTATTAATAAAGCATCTTGGTCGCAATCTTCTTTAATCTCCACCACATGAAGGAAATTGCCGCTTTCTTCACCTTTTGTCCAAAGTCGGTTTTTACTTCTTGAAAAAAAGGTAACCTTCCCTTCAGAACTTGTTTTTTGATAGGCCTCTTCATTCATATAGCCCAACATGAGCACTTCAAGCGTTTTTTCATCTTGAACTACTACCGGGACTAGTCCGCCACTTTTATTAAAATCAATTGTCATTTTTTATTTTTTTTTGGCTTAAAGCCTAATTTCAATATTATTCTGATCCAATACACTTTTCAGGTCGGGAATTAGAATCTCACCATAATGAAAAACAGAGGCTGCAAGCGCAGCGTCTACATTAGTTAATTTAAATAAATCTACAAAATGCTGCACAGTACCGGCACCACCGGATGCAATTAAAGGAATGCCGAGTGTATCGTTTATCTTTTTTAGTAAATGATTGTCAAAGCCTGCTTTAGTACCGTCATGCTCCATAGAGGTTAATAGTATCTCTCCAGCACCTCTTTCTTCAGCTTCTTTAATCCAGTGCTCAGTTTCTATGTCGGTTGCAATTCTTCCCCCATTTAGGTGGACGTAATTTTTCCCATTTATAGGCTTAGAATCAATAGCAACCACAACAAATTGCTTTCCAAAGGCTAGTGCCAATTCATCAATAAAATTAGGATTTCTAACTACCGCCGAATTTACCGAGATCTTATCGGCACCCGAATTAAGCAAAATATCGGCATCAGCAATCTCATTTATGCCTCCACCAATGGTAAAAGGGATATTTATCTGACGAGCCACAGAACGCACCAACTCCACCATGGTTTTTCTACGTTCATGGGTAGCCGTAATGTCAAGAAATACTAGTTCATCTGCACCCTGAGCAGAGTATTGGAAGGCAAGTTCAACAGGATCGCCTGCATCGCGTAAAGCAACGAAATTAACGCCTTTT
>NZ_JBIILQ010000262.1:0-3757 GCF_044232565.1 Daejeonella sp.
ATCGCTAGCACATAGGAGATGGTATCCATTCCTGCACCATTGTATTTAGGATCAACCATCATTCCAAGAAAGCCCAACTCTCCTAGTTTTTTGATCTGTTCATGAGGAAATTTTTGATGCTCATCTCTCTCAATAACGCCAGATTTTAACTCATTATTAGCAAAATCTCTGGCTGCCTGTTGTATCATCAGGTGCTCTTCGGATAACTCAAAATACATAAATTGGTTCAATTGATTTAGTTAATCAAAAATAACATTTCGAGCGTAAAAAATATTTCTCTGCTAGAATTAATGCTTAATTATGACAATAGTAAAATTGTTTAATGCCAGATATTCACGGATAAACTTGTTTTTAGGGAGTAGCTTTTACCTTTTTTTCAATGGCTGTTGTTGAGTAGCCCGACAGATACTCAATAGTTTTAACATCGCCGCCATACTGTAAAACGAGATCTGAACCTACAATTTGATCTATGGTATAATCGGCTCCCTTAACCAAAACATCAGGCTTAATCCATTCGATAAGTTGGAGTGGTGTTGGATCATCAAAAATAATAACTGCATCCACAAAAAAAAGAGAAGCAAGCATAATGGAACGAGAATACTGATCAATTATGGGCCTTGAAGGACCTTTTAGAGCAGATGTCGAAGCATCAGAATTAAGTCCGATGATTAATTTTTGCCCCATATCTGCAGCTTTTGACAGATAGTCGATATGGCCAAGATGCAATAAATCAAAGCAACCATTTGTAAAGACAATTTTCTTCTCTAGCAGTCGCCAAATATTGAGGTTTGCACGCAATTCATCAGCTTGAAAGATTTTACCTTTAATTATTTCCAGTTTACTCATTATTACTCCTTTTCAGTGTAAAATTAAATACAAATTAAGCTTACTATACCATTAAATAGAATCATAAATGCTCATAAAATGAGGTATTATCTTCACTCAATAAAGCAATTATTTCTCGATAATCATATTATCAATAATACGAATAGTGCCCACCTTGGCTGCTACAAGAGCAATTATGCTGCCAGAACGTTTAGATGCAACAGGTTGAAAGGATTTGGCATTAAAAATTTCAAAATACTCCAGTTCAATTCCGGGTGCAGAATTTAAAAACGATGTTATTTCAGCTTTTAGCTGCGCGACACTTTTTATTTTATAAAGATCCCGAAATTTTGATAGCGCATGAAATAAAGCCAATGAATTTATCCTATCCACTGGCGATAAATATACATTTCTTGAACTCATCGCCAATCCATCTTTTTCTCTAACAATCGAACAAAGCACCAATTTAACCTTTATTCGCAGTATTTTAACCATATGAGAAATAACCATGAACTGCTGATAATCTTTTTGTCCGAAAAAGGCAAAATCTGGTTTGATGGTATCAAATAACTTTTTAACAATTTGTGTAACGCCCTGATAATGACCTGGTCTGATTTTACCCTCCAAAATTTTATCCAAATTACCGAGTTCAATAGTCCATTTTTCGGAGCTATTATACATCTCATCTACTCCCGGAATAAATAGAATATCGCAATTTACCTTTTCTAATTTTTTAATATCATCATCAACTGGGCGCGGATAATTTTCTAAATCTTTTTTGTCATTAAACTGGGTAGGGTTCACAAAAATGCTGCAAACAATAATATCTGCTGTTTTTTTGGCTTGTTCAATCAAAGATAGATGACCGGCATGTAAAGCGCCCATAGTCGGGACAAAACCAACGGTATTACCTTTAGACCTTAATTCAGATATATAGTTGTGAACGGCTTGTTTGCTGTTAAAAATTTTCAAAATATATTTAATTTTAATACCCTCAAAAATGGTTAATTACTAATAGAGAACCAAAACGATTTGCGTATATCGTTGATAATTCATAACATAATGCTTATCTTTGCTATTCTAAAATTTTTCACAACACCTAAATAATCAAATCGGAGATGGCAAAAACCAAGATTCTTTTTATTACGCATGAGATGTCGCCTTTCCTAGAATTAAGCAAAATTTCTGAGATTACCCGTCAGCTTCCACAAGCAATGCAGGACAAAGGATTTGAAATCCGTATTTTGATGCCTCGCTTTGGAAACATCAATGAACGTCGCAACAGACTTCATGAGGTTATTCGTCTTTCGGGTATGAATATCATCATCAATGATAATGATAATCCTCTAATAATCAAGGTTGCTTCAATTCCTTCTGCACGTATGCAAGTTTATTTCCTCGACAATGAGGAGTATTTCCAACGAAAACACGTATTCGCAGACAACAGTAACAAATTTTATGAAGATAATGATGAACGCACCATTTTCTTCTGTAAAGGAGCACTTGAAACTGTAAAAAAATTAGGCTGGTCTCCAGAAATAGTTCACTGTCATGGATGGATGAGTTCATTGGTTCCTGCTTACCTAAAGACTATCTACAAAGACGATCCGACTTTTAAAAATTCAAAAGTGGTATATTCTGTTTATGATGATCATTTCCAAGATTCATTGCATGCCGATTTTTCTAAAAAAGCAATAATGAGTGGAATGACTGCAGAGCATACAGAAATGTATTCAAAAGCAACAAATACAGCGCTTAATTTGGGTGCCATTTCCTACTCAGATGCAGTGGTATTTGCAAGTGAAAATATTAATGATGAAGTGTTAAAGTTTGTTAAAAAAGGTAATAAACCAACTTTAGAGTTCAATTCTACTTCAGATTATGAAAATTATTACAACCTTTACGAAGAAATAGTTAGCGAAGAACTTTTTTCATTGATTTAGTAATAACCAACCTTTTCTAATCAGGTAAATAAGGACAAAGCAAAATAGAGTCAACAGGATTATAAAAATATAATACAAATGAGATTATACAAATTAGACTTATTAACGCTGTTGATAGGTCTTTTTATTTTAAGTAGTTGTCAGGAAACTGAGTCCATCGGACTTGAAGTTGATCCTACTACAGAGATTAAGGGTAGTTTATTAGACACCATAACAATCAATGCCAGCACTGTTGCTGAAGACTCAATTATTACCAATACCTTGGAACAATATCCACTTGGATACTTAAATGATCCAATTATGGGTAAAACTACCGCTAATATTGGGATGTCTTTAACGCTAGATCCACCGGGACTAACCTTCGGCACAAATCCAGTTTTAGATTCAGCAGTATTAGTTTTATTTTATGGGAAAGAATTTCATGGTGATAGCACCTCTAAATTTCAAGTAGAAGTTCATCAACTAGTTAATTCACTTACCGAAACAACGCCTCATTTTAACACTAAGAAAATAGAATATAACAACCCTGTTTTAGGAAGTAAATTTTTACGATTTAACTTGAAAGATAGTATTAAAGTAACCGAATTGGTAAAAGGGAAGCCAGATGTTCAAAAATCAAAGGCACCTCACATTCGAATTCAATTAAACAATGCCTTTATTACGAATAACTTATTAACCGCGGGCACAAGTATTTTAGCTAGTAATGCCGCATTAAATAATTCAATTAATGGTCTTTATCTTACAGTTAATAAAGCACAAACAACTGGCAAAGGTGGAATAGCATTTTTTAATTTGGCAGATTCAAGCAGACTAGAGGTTTATTATAAAAGTCAGAATGGAACAGCAATAGATACTGTCCTTCAAAAATTTCCAATCAAGAATAGCACATCACCAGTAATTGCAGATTTTAAGCATGATTATACTGGCACATCTATTCAAACACAACTTAACAACCCGAATACTAAATTTGATCAAACTTTTGTTCAAGG
>NZ_JBIILQ010000063.1:0-12253 GCF_044232565.1 Daejeonella sp.
AGGTCTATAAACTCATATTTCAAATAATTAGCCAACTTTTTTCCGATAGTGGTTTTTCCACTTCCCATAAACCCAACAAGAAAAATCTTCATAAACTAAAATATATAATCTCAAAGCAGAAAAATTATGCTGCTTTCTGTTAAATAAAATCCAATTAAGGATGTAGAAAATTAATTTTTACTAAAATAACGAGCAACCATCTCATCATAAGATGGCATATTTCGAAAATGCCATTTATTGATTACCGTACCATTTTTCAATAAAAGTATGCCTGGATTCGCTCTAACCATGCTTTTCAAGGGGATACCATCCGCATAGAATACTTCCATCACCAATTTATTTTTTTTGCTGAAGATATCCGCATCACTAGAGGAGTTGGAGGTGAGCAATACCGTACGAACATTGAAATTTTCTGCAGCATTAATTGCAAGTGCATTCATATTTCCAATGCCAGATGCATCAGTTTTAGACAGATTATAAGCAACAATAACCAAATTATAATAGGGGTTTTCTAAAATCTCCTGATTGTAATCTGTCCCCTGGCTATCAGTAATTCTTAAATCTTTAATTTTAAGATCAAATCCTTTTTTTATTAATTTAGAGATAGGCTCACCGGTAATCACCCAATTCTGATCTTTCCAAATCTCTGTTTTTAAATACTCTTTATCAGTAAGTGTCTTAGTCTCACCCGTACTTTTATTCTTCAGATTATAATTAATCTCATACACATCTGGTTCGGCTCCTGGGGGAGTTATCATCAATTGTGGGATATTGTTTCCAATTTTATAAGGTAAGAAATCAAGAATCGGTAAATAACTATAGGTAAATATTCCAAAACCTAGCGATAATACCAATACTAGTGCCGCAATAAGCTGCTGAACTTTCAAACTTTCAATCAATGGCTTGATCTGATTACGGTTTAAAAAGATATAAAGAATCATCGCCAATAGCACAATATCTTTTGAGAAGGATTGCCAAGGCGTGAGTGGTATGGCATCTCCAAAGCAACCACAGGAAGTTACTACCTCAAAAAACGCAGAATAAAACGTCAAGAATGTGAAGAAGACAATCGTTATTAATAAACCCCACACCACCTTTTTAGTCCAGAAACCAAACAAAAGTAAGGCTCCAAAAATAATTTCGAGTGTGCACAATAAAATCGCAAAGGCTGTAGCATAATCATTGAAAAAGCTGATGTGAAACACTTCAAAATACTCTTGAAGCTTATAGCCAAAACCCAGGGGATCATTGGCCTTAATCAAGCCTGAAAAAATAAATAATAATCCTACGAGTGCTCGAATAACTTGTAAAAAGGCAGTTTTCATTAGTATTAATTAAAATATTATTAGAAAAATCTATATCACTCCCTTGTGCAGGTCAAGTTTTATCAAGGCAAAGACCGAATAATTAAGCATATCCTGATAATTGGCACGAACCCCTTCAGATGCTAAAGTTTGGCCTAAATTATCTTCTATCTGCTTCACTCGAAGAATTTTCATCAAAATGAGGTCTGTTAAAGAGCTGATTCTCATATCTCTCCAAGCTTCACCATAATCGTGATTTTTTGCAAACATTAACTCTTTTGTCTCCTGCACCTTTTTATCGAAAAGCATCTCCACCTCGTCCACAGGCAACTCCGTTCTTTCATCATTTTCGAGATCAATTTGCATCATCGCAATCACGCAATAGTTAACAATGCCAATGTACTCGGATGTTATATCCTCGCCAACTTTTGAAACCTTTTTTTCTTCAAGAGTTCGTATTCTTTGCGCCTTAATAAAGATCTGATCGGTAATTGAGGAGATCCTCAAAATACGCCATGCAGTGCCATAATCAGTGCTTTTCTTTAAAAAAAGCGTTCTACACACCTTGATTACGTCATCGTATTCAACTGAAGTTTTGTTTATCAAAGTCTTAATATTTATTTGTTAGTACAATGAAATAATCGGTATTTTGCCTCGATATGGCGGATAAAAATACAGTTTTTCAGCAAAAATTAACGTTAAATGTTCGCGGAACATTGCTAGATCTTTCTAGACCCAAAATAATGGGCATTCTAAACCTCACCCCAGATTCATTTTACGATGGCGGAAAGAACAATAATTTAGAAAACGCCCTCAGAAAAACTGAAGAATTATTAGCTGAAGGTGCCGACCTGATCGACTTAGGTGCATATTCATCGAGGCCCGGTGCGGAACATATTTCTGAGGAAACGGAGTACGAGCGACTGATACCGGTGGTAAAGGCTATTGCAAAGGAATTCCCGCAAGCTTTACTTTCAGTTGACACCTTCAGGTCAGGAATTGCTAAAGCAGCAATTAGCGAAGGTGCACACCTAATAAATGATATCTCTGGCGGAGAGATGGATGAAAATATGTTTCAAACAATTGCTGACTTAGGAGTACCATATATCTTAATGCACATGCGAGGTACCCCAAAAACAATGTCCACATTAACAGATTACACAGATTTATTGGCTGAATTATCTCAATATTTTACAAAAAAGATTAAACAATTACATGATTTAGGTGCAAAGGACCTAATTATTGACCCAGGATTCGGTTTCGCCAAAAACATAGATCAAAATTACGAATTGCTTGCAAAACTTGATCAACTCAAAACTTTAGGCTACCCAATTTTAGCGGCTCTCTCCCGAAAATCAATGATTTATAAATTACTGGAAAGCGATGCGGAACACGCCCTTAATGGTACCACAGCTGCAAATACCATTGCTTTAATGAATGGAGCAAATATTTTAAGGGTGCATGATGTAAGTGAAGCTAAAGAAGCTTTAATAATCGTAGAAAAGCTTAGATCCTCAAGCAAAATAGTATAAATCGTAATTAATATTTACTTTAGTAGGATGCAAGGTTTTGATTTTAGTTTCCTCAATTTGCGTTTTCTCGATGTAATCGACATAATTCTGGTTGCTTTTATAATTTATTACGTCTACAACCTCATTAGAGGCACCATTGCCCTGAACATTTTATTAGGCTTAGTTATCATTTATGCAGCTTATAAAATGGTGAAGCAGGCAGAAATGCGCCTTCTTTCTGAACTATTAGGCGGATTTGTAAGTGTTGGTTTTATCGCTTTAATCGTAGTATTCCAACAAGAAATCCGACGATTCTTATTGCTAATCGGCAGAAATGCCTCCTTACAGAAAAACAAAGCATGGTGGTCTTTTCTATTTGGAAACAAGGAAATTGTAAAAAACAATGCAGCAAGAATAAAACCAATTATTGACGCTTGCAAAAGCATGCAGAAAAGTAAAACTGGCGCCTTAATTGTCTTTGCCAAATTCTACGATGAGCAATACTATAAAAATAGTGGCGAAATTATTGACTCAAAGATCTCAAAGCGACTTCTAGAGAGCATTTTTCAGAAGCATAGCCCTTTACATGATGGCGCAGTCATCATTTCTGAAAACAGAATCAAATGCGCAAGCAGTATCTTACCCCTCACAGAAAATGATAAGCTTCCGCCGCAATTCGGACTTAGGCACAGGGCTGGAATAGGAATTTCAGAAATTAGCGATGCTGTAGCTGTAATTGTTTCCGAAGAAACTGGCGAAATATCTTATGCCAAACAAGGACGCGTGCGTTTAAACCTTACATTTATAGAGCTTGAAAAATTACTCAATAAAGATTTTTAAAGCTCTTCCGGGAGATTAAAAAAGTATTATAAGGAGTATTTACTGCCTTTAAAAGATATTTTAAGGAATTAGTTATTATGCTTTTGCAAAGGTTTTCATGGTCAGCGAAGAGCCACGGCATGTTTAATTTTCATCAAGGAAAAAGAAATAAGCCCCCGCGGTTAAGAGCGGGTAAATCATCAATATATCTTGAATTTTCTTTCTTTTGAAGTCCAAAAGAAACAAAAGCCTTTTTTTTCCTCTAAGGCAGCCGGCGCAATCCAACCGCACACAAAAACCAAAAGCGCGCGGGCTGCGTTTTACAGAAGGGTAAAACAATGCCCTCCCAAACCCACAAGGCCTTCTTTCGCCTTTTGTTTAACAGCTGCTGCGGGCAAAAGCATGACGCCTAAAATCCTGGTACGTTTGACGTTAGTTTATTATAGCATGAGATCTCTCCACTCGTTACATTAACGCTAAACCTCACCTTTGTAGCCGAATGTTCGAGATGACGGGGTGGTGGTTTGACGTTAGAAGTTAAAAGAATATAAAAAAATATTCTCATTATTTAGCAGAATTCCCTAGCACTGTCCCTTCCCAACCGATCTTCCGCCTTGGCTGGTGCGGCAACCACAAACCTAGCCCTCGCAGAACCTTTCATAGCATCAGACGCAGCGGTGATTGTTATTCGATTCTTTTTTATTGTTTTTTAACGGCTCTCATGGTCTCGGCTAAGAGCCTCGGCATGTTTAATTTTCATCCAGGAAAAAGTGAATAGGCCCCCCGCGGCCATGAGCGGGTAAATCATCATAAGTGCTTGATGCATAAAAAAAACAACAGAAAATCTTACTGCTTATAAACCACCCCTTCTTTCATCACAAAGTTCATAGAGCTCAGAACTTTTATATCCTTCAAAGGATCTCCACTTACAGCTATAATATCGGCTATTTTTCCTTTTTCTATCGATCCTAAACGATCTGAAATTCCTAATAAATCAGCCGCATTCATCGTTGCAGATTTTATTGCTTCCATAGCAGGCATCCCTACCTCAGTCATATATTCAAACTCTTTGTAGTTTTTACCATGTGCAAATACACCCGCATCCGTTCCAAATGCGATTTTTACACCCTCTTTATAGGCCTTGGCAAAAGTGCTCTGAATTTTCGGTCCGGTAGCAATGGCTTTCGGAACAACTAGTGGAGGATAATATCCCGGGATCTTTGCAGAATCGGCAACTGATTTGCCCGCAGTAATTGTAGGGACATAGTAAGTGCCATATTGCTTCATTAAACCGATAACCTCATCATCCATAAATGTACCATGCTCAATAGAAGAAACACCTGCACGAATGGCTCTTTTCATTCCCTCAGCACCATGAGCATGTGCTGCAACACGATAACCATAATCTTTGGCCGTGCTCACCACTGCCAAGATTTCATCTTCAGTAAATTGTGCTCCTGCCCCATCCTTTGCATTACTTAAAACACCACCTGTAGCAGTAATTTTTATTACATCAGAACCTTCTTTATAGCGTTGCCTAACGGCTTTTCTGGCTTCCTCCGGACTATTAACCACGCCATCTTTGGCTTCAGGATCGCCTATCAAGGCTCTACTATACCCATTTGACGGGTCGGCATGGCCTCCAGTTGTAGCAATACTTTTTCCGGCAGCCAATATCCTAGGGCCAATTATATCGCCCTGATTAATTGCATTCCTAAGTGAAATGGCAACATGACCGCCTAAATCACGAACTGTTGTAAATCCAGCCATTAGGGTTCTTTCACAAAACTTAACCGCTTTCAAGGCATAATCATCGTCGTTAAGCGTAAACTCTTCCATGTACTGATTCTTGCTAGTTTCGCTTGATAAATGCACATGGGAATCAATGAAACCTGGCATTACCGTCTGGTTTCTCATATTAATGAGCTTATCATTAGCAGCGCCCGACTGATACCCTTTTCTGACGTCTATTATTTTATTCGATTCTACTACGATGGTCATCTCAGCTTGAACCGTGCTTGATTTTCCATCAATTAAGCGGCCACATTGGATAAATGTTTGCTGTGCAAAAGCAGGGATAGCTAAAAAAGTAGAAAGAATAAAGGCTGTAAATTTCATACACAATTTATTGGTTTATCTAATCTATTAAAAAAAGGTGTAAAACAGAAAAATCCGACCTAAAGCCGGATTTTATTGTTGATAATGCGTTGATTTTGATTAGCAATATTGATCAAATGCTTGGCTCAGGTTATCAGCAATCATTTGAGCTGGGCGACCTTCAATCTGATGACGCTCGATCATATGAACTAATTTACCATCCTTAAACAAGGCAATTGCAGGAGAAGATGGAGGGTAAGGCAGCATATGAGCTCTCGCTGTGTCGACCGCTTCTTTTTCCATTCCTGCGAATACAGTAATAAATCTATCTGGATGTTTTTCGTTTTGTGTAGAGATTCTAGCTGCAGGACGAGCATTGGCAGCTGCACATCCGCAAACTGAGTTTACCATCACAAGCACCGTACCTTCTGATTTTATAGCCTGATCAACCTCATCGGCTGTTCTCAGATCCTGAAATCCGGCATTAGTCAATTCCTGACGCATTGGTGCTACTAAATATTCTGGATACATATCTTATATTTATTAATGAGTTAAAATTCAATCCAACAAAGTTAAGTATTTGTATGCAAACGACCCTACCTCAACTTATATTTGACGATTTAATTACTAATCAAATTGCATCCACTTATAAATTACAGGAATATTTCTTTAAATTACCTATTCCCATTTAATTGTAAATTATTCAAAATCCTTCATCCTATTCTTGGAAATTTATTTAATTAATTAAAAAAAACGTAAATTTGCAGCACATTTTTCAGGCCGGAATAATCTAAAAAATTCCGAAAGCAAAAAAATAATTATTTATTTATCAATACGTTAACTCGTATTTAAACCACAAACTATGTCATCAGTAGAGACAAACTATGTGCCTTACAAAGTTAAGGACATCACATTAGCAGAATGGGGCCGTAAAGAAATCGGTCTTGCAGAAGCAGAAATGCCAGGATTAATGGCACTCCGCGAAGAATTTGGTGCTTCAAAGCCACTTAAAGGTGCCCGCATCGCAGGATGTTTGCACATGACCATTCAAACAGCAGTTTTAATTGAAACGCTTGTTGAACTTGGTGCTGAAGTTACCTGGTCATCATGTAACATTTTCTCAACTCAAGATCATGCTGCTGCGGCAATTGCTGCTGCCGGAATTCAGGTTTACGCTTGGAAAGGTCTTAATGAAGAGGAATTTGACTGGTGTATCGAACAAACTTTACATTTCGGTCCGGAACGCAACCCATTAAACATGATCCTAGATGATGGTGGCGATTTAACTAATATGGTATTTGACAGGTTCCCTGCACTTATCGCAGCAATCAAAGGTCTTTCTGAAGAAACTACTACCGGAGTTCATCGCTTATATGAGCGCATGAAGAACGGAACATTGCACTTACCTGCAATCAATGTGAACGACTCAGTAACAAAATCTAAATTCGACAATAAGTACGGTTGCCGTGAATCATTGGTTGACGCAATCCGTCGTGCAACTGATGTGATGATGGCTGGTAAAGTGGCTGTTGTTTGTGGTTATGGTGATGTAGGTAAAGGTTCTGCAATCTCTTTAAGCTCTCAGGGAGTTCGTGTAATTGTAACTGAAATTGATCCTATCTGTGCTTTACAGGCAGCAATGGAAGGTTATGAAGTTAAAAGACTTTCTACAGCAATTAAGGAAGCTGATATCGTAGTAACAACTACCGGTAACTGTGACATCGTTCGTGGAGAGCATTTCCTTGCATTAAAAGATAAAGCTATCGTTTGTAATATCGGTCACTTTGATAATGAAATTGACATGGCATGGTTAAATGAAAACTATGGCAATACTAAGGTTGAGATAAAGCCACAGGTTGATAAATACACAATCAATGGTAAAGATGTTATCATTCTTGCTGAAGGCCGTTTAGTGAATTTAGGATGCGCAACTGGTCACCCATCATTTGTAATGTCTAACTCATTCACAAACCAAACTTTGGCCCAGTTAGAACTTTGGACAAACACAGATAAGTATGAGAACAAAGTTTATGTTCTTCCAAAATACTTGGATGAAAAAGTAGCTCGTTTACACCTAGCAAAGATCGGCGTTGAACTTGAAACATTACACCAGCATCAGGCTGATTATATTGGTGTTCCAGTTGAAGGTCCGTTTAAGGGGGATGCTTATAGGTATTAAGGGAGGAGGACTGAAGTAGGAGGTCTGAGGATGGAGGTCTGAGGACTGAGGTCTGAAGTATGAGGACTGAGGTCTGAAGTATGAGGATGGAGGTCTGAAGTATGAGGATGGAGGTCTGAAGTATGAGGATGGAGGTCTGAGGTTACCGTTTACTAAGTTTAAACCTTCAATTTTGACAAATTTTATAAGAATGCTTACTTTCGGGTAAGCATTTTTTATGATAAAATCATTTTCAGATCTGGAGGTCTACCGACTTTCATATCAATTTTCGATTGATATTTTCCATCTATCTAAGCAATTCCCGGTATCGGAGAAATATTCGTTAACCAGCCAAATTATTCGTTCAACTAGATCTATAAGTGCTAATATTGCAGAAGGTTTCGGTAGAAGAATATACCAGGCAGAATTTAAGAAATTTCTAATTTACTCAACTGGATCTTTGGAAGAAAGCAAGGTTTGGTTGAATTTTGCCAAAGACTGTGAGTATATTACACCTCAGCAATTTAATCTTTTACAAATGAAAACAAACGAAATTGGCGCAAAACTATATAAGCTCTATATTAATTGGAAATCTTAGCCTAATTTAGTACAAACTAAATAAATTACACATCAAACGTCATACTTCATACCACATACTTCATACCTCATACTTCATACCTCATACTTCATACCTCATACTTCATACCTCAGACTTCATACCTCACCCCCCATGACAAAACTATCCCTCAACATCAATAAAATAGCTACTCTTCGTAATTCCAGAGGAGGCAATAATCCGGATTTGGTAAAGGTGGCACTTGATGCAGAACGTTTCGGTGCTGAAGGAATAACCGTTCACCCTCGTCCTGATGAAAGGCATATCCGCTATCAAGATGTTTTCGACCTGAAGAAGGTGATCCAAACAGAATTCAATATTGAAGGAAATCCAAAAGAGCAAAAATTTGTTGAGCTTGTTTTAGCCAACAAGCCTGCTCAAGTTACCCTAGTGCCGGATACTGAAGGTCAATTGACCTCCAACCATGGATGGGATACCGTCAAACATCAATCCTATTTAAAAAATATTATCGCTGAATTTAAGTCGGCCGGAATTCGCGTTTCCATCTTTGTGGATCCAAATGAAGAAATGATTGAAGCCGCGCAAACTACAGGAACAGATCGTATTGAACTTTATACTGAAGCTTACGCTTCGGGCTATCATGAAGATAAAGCTCTTGCTATAAAACCTTACATTGCAGCAGCAAAGATGGCCGACCAGCTTGGCTTAGGTATAAATGCAGGCCATGATTTGGATCTCCATAACCTAAAATATTTTTCACAAAATATACCGGGTTTACTGGAAGTCAGCATTGGGCATGCGCTCATTTGTGATTCCCTTTACTTCGGATTGGAAAATACCATTCAGATGTATTTAAGACAGCTGAAATAGATAATCACACATTTTTTGCAGGCATTCAATCCTCAAAATACTAATTTTATAAAAAATGATTCAAACCCTGGATATTGTTAAATTCCTAGAAATGGCTGATACTACTCCTGTGGTTGACGTAAGAACGCCACTGGAATTTGAACATGCGAGTATTCCAGGTGCTTTTAATCTTCCAATCTTCTCCAATGAGGAAAGGGTTATAGTTGGAACAACCTATAAACAAAAAGGACGCGAAGAGGCCATTCTATTAGGTTTTGATTTGACTGGCCCCAAATGGTCAGCATTTATTAAAGAAGCCTTAAAGATAGCTCCCAATAAAAAAATACTAGTACACTGCTGGCGCGGCGGCATGCGTAGTGGCGCAATGGCCTGGGCATTAAACCTCTATGGGTTTGAGGTATATCTTTTAGAAGGCGGTTATAAACGCTACAGAAATTGGGTTTTAGCGCAATTGAAAAAAGATTATCCGCTTATCGTTTTAGGAGGAATGACTGGCTCAGGCAAGACAAAAACTCTCTTGGAGCTAAAAAAACTAAATCAACAGGTTATTGATCTAGAGGATCTCGCGCAACACCAAGGATCATCCTATGGCTCAATGGGCAAATTGATACAACCGACTCAGGAGTATTTTGAAAATCTATTTGCATCACAACTCCAAAAAACAGACGGTACAAGGCCAATATGGGTCGAAGATGAAAGCCTATCAATCGGTAGATGCTTTTTACCCAACCCATTTTTTAAGCAAATGCGCGAATCGACTTTATTAAAACTAGAAGTACCATTTCAAAAAAGAGTCGACTTTTTAGTTGAAGAATATGGAAAGCTTGATAAAGAATTCTTAATTGAACGTACCATAAAAATTGGAAAAAGATTAGGTCCCGAGCAAACTAGAGACGCCATTCGTGCCATTGAGTCCGACCAAATGGAGGTTTTCATTAAGCTAGTGTTGGTTTATTACGATAAAACGTACAGCAACGGACAAGGAAAAAGAAGTCAGGAAAGTGTTCATTCTTTGGATTGCAAAAGTACCGATGGCATAGAAAATAGCATGCTCCTTTTCAATTACATTCAATCAATAATGTCAGTAGAATAAGGAGCAAGGCTTAAAGAAATTTCTGATTAACTCTAGCATCTCATATCTCATATCTAATATCTCATATCTAATATCTAACTACTAATAAATGAACACGGAAGAAATAAAATTAACACAATATTCACATGGCGCTGGCTGCGGCTGTAAGATAAGTCCGGCAGTACTCGACCTAATCCTGCACAGCCCAATAAAACATGCTGTAGACCCATCTTTATTAGTTGGAAATAATACACGTGATGATGCTGCTGTGTTAGATTTGGGAAATGGTACCGCATTAATTTCGACCACCGATTTTTTCATGCCTATTGTGGATGATGCTTATGATTTTGGGAGAATAGCCTCAGCAAATGCCATCAGTGACGTGTATGCTATGGGCGGAAAGCCGGTGCTCGCCATCGCTATTTTAGGATGGCCGATTGATAAATTATCACCAGAAGTGGCTCAAAAAGTGTTGGAAGGTTCACGCTCCATTTGTGCCGAAGCTGGTATTACACTTGCCGGCGGACACAGCATCGACAGTCCCGAGCCAATTTTCGGTCTCGCCGTTAATGGCATGGTAGATATCCAAAACTTGAAACAAAACTCAACAGCCACCGCAGGATGTAAACTTTACCTAACCAAAGCTTTAGGTGTTGGAATATTAACCACCGCACAAAAAAAGGGGATACTTAAGCCAGAGCATGCCCATATAGCCCCCAAAAGCATGTCGATGTTAAACAAAATCGGCGAAACTTTGGGCAAACTAAATTATGTAAGGGCAATGACCGATGTTACAGGATTTGGGTTATTAGGTCACCTTTCCGAAATGTGTGAAGGAAGTAATTTACAAGCACTTATTGAGTTCGATAAAGTTCCCAAAATAAATGAAATTGATGAATATTTAGATCAAAACTCAATTCCTGGGGGCACCGGCAGAAACTGGGCAAGCTATGGCCACAAAGTAAAAAGCATTAGCGATAGGCAAAAGCATATTTTGGCAGATCCGCAAACTAGCGGCGGACTACTAGTTGCTGTGGAGCTTGACAAGTGTCAGGAATTTGAGCAGGTGTTAAGAGAAAATGGCATTCCTGAAAACAATATTGTATGCTTCGGAAGCCTATCCCAAAAAACTGAAGAGAAATTAATTGAAGTTATTTAATTAAGAATAAGTTATTAATCAGTTTGTCCAGGGGGAATTTAATTAAAAGATCAAATTCTAAACTCATAATGATTATTTTTTCTTTTCCTTCAGCAGAAAAGAAACAAGCCGAGGCTCTTCGCCGAGACCATGAGAGCCTTTAAAAAAGAATAAAAAAGAATCGAATAAATGCCGCCGCTGCGTCTGATGCTATGAAAGGTTGTGCGAGGGCTAGGGTTGTCTCTGCCGCACCAGCCAAGGCGGAAAATCGATTGGGAAGGGTCTGTGGGCGGACGATTTTTGTTTCCCGCAGATGTCGCAGAATTCCGCAGATTGTTTCTGCGCTGATCGGCGTTAATCTGCGGGAGATTATTTTTGTGCGTTTTGCAGATTTTAATATCTGCTGTCAAATGAACTGGGATTCTAGGCGTCATGCTTTTTCCCTCAGCAGCTGTTAAACAAAAGGCGAAAGATGGCCTTGTGGGTTTGGCAAGGGGCATTGTTTTACCCTTCTGTAAAACGTAGCCCGTGGGCTTTTGGTTTTTGTGTGCGGTTGGTTTGCGCCGGCTGCCTAAGTCCAAAAGACTCCTTCGGAGAGGAAAAAAAGGCTTTTGTTTCTTTTGGACTTCAAAAGAAAGAGATTCATATTTTTTTTGGATTAGGGTTTAATAGGGAAATTGGAGTTTTAATGATATTTCCCGCTCATA
>NZ_JBIILQ010000263.1:0-3697 GCF_044232565.1 Daejeonella sp.
CAATAGGAAAAACGTTTTTATTTAACACTTCATTCGGATGCGCTTTTGCATAAGCCTCTAATCCCATTAAGTAACCCTGAACCAATTTTATGAATTTTGGATCCATAGATTTTATCTGCTGTCTGACAGTACTTCGGGTATCTAATAAACCAAATACATAGTCTACAGATGCGCCACTTTTACCCAGATAAGTACTCAGTTTGCCTTGGCCAGTTAAAATTAAGGTTTGAATGGTTTTAAAATCATCTTCTGAATGCGCCCAAGCTAAGCCATAGGCTACTTCAGGATCTGTTGGTGCGAATATATGCGGCACGCCATAACTGTCTCTTGCGATGGTAATTTTATTGACATTGATTATTGGATTTTGAACTTCCTGGGCAAATACAGAAGTGCAAAACATAAGCATAAATAAGCTACTGATTAATTTCATACCGATAATTTGATGTAAATTTTGGAGCTGTAAATTAGTAAATAAAATTCGCTAGGTTTTAAACTGTTTTAATTGTGTTTATGACTTGATAATTTTTGTAAATTATCAATGTATTTTTAATTTTCTTTGCATTTCATTTTGGTTTTTTTTATTAAAATCCCTCCCTAAAACCTCTCTTTTAAATAGGTCCAATGTTATTTTTTATTTTCATTTTAATTCCTCATTTTGTTTAAGATTTAAATCTAAAATTGCATGAAAAATTTAACCCGTACACTGATTTTTTTAGTGATTGCCTTAGTTTCGTCTACGCAAGCTTATTCTCAAAAAATAAAGCATGTGATCTTAATTGGCTCTGATGGGTTTGGAGCTTATGCTTTCGAAAAAGCTAAAATTCCAAATTTGAGAGCGATGATGAAGGAAGGCTCCTGGTCTCTTCAGGCCAGAACGGTTCTGCCTTCGTCAAGTGCGGCAAACTGGGCATCAATGGTCATGGGTGCTGGTCCGGAGCTTCATGGCTACACCACTTGGGGCAGTAAAAAACCTGATATGCCTCCCAGAGTGGTCGATGGCTACGGAATGTTTCCAAGCATATATTCTCTACTACGTAAAGAAAAACCTGATAGTGAAATCGGCGTGATTTATGAATGGGATGGTATAGGATATTTATTCCCTAAAGCAGCAGTTAATAAAGATCAGAATCCTGATGGTGATATTGCTGTTACCAATGCTGCCACTTCTTATATCAAAGAGAAAAAACCAAATTTTCTATTTGTTCATCTGCATGATGTGGATAGCGTAGGCCATCAGATTGGCCATGGAACGCCTGAATATTATGCAGCTATTGAGCGGACTGATACTCACATTGGAACTATTTTAAAAAGTATTGAAGATGCGGGAATTGCAGAAAGTACGCTAGTATTATTCACTGCAGATCATGGCGGCATCAATAAGGGTCATGGCCTGATTACCATGAACGAAATGCAAATCCCATGGATCATTAAAGGCCCCGGAATTAAAAAGGACCATGAATTATCGCAAAGCATCATGACCTTTGATACGGCGGCAACTATTGCTGAGTTATTGAAGTTAAAGGCGCCACAGGTTTGGATCGGAAGGCCTGTGAAAGCTGCATTTAAAAAGTAATTTGATTGCGTATACTGATTTATTATTCCAATTAAATCGCAATCCGCTTCCACTTTACAGATATATCTGAACCTTCGGCAAGCATTACATTGTCAGGTTGCTGTCCGTTTAGAAATGCAAAATCAGGTCCGTACATTTTCTCAAAATCACAATCAATATTGTAATCAATTACCTCATTAATTTTCCAACTTGGATGGTTGATTCTGTATTCTAAAGTTTTGTGCTGGTTTACGCGGGTATATCCGAAATAATGTTCAAATATAAAGGCTTCTACGCTACCGGCCTTCATAGTATTTGCTATACTATGTGCATTTACGCTGATATTATTCCATTTTTTATTCTTTTTCCAGGAATAATCGATGGTTTTTAAGTCCTCAGTTAAATGCCAACGGTGTTTTGTTTTAACGGCGGTATAATGCTCTTTATAGAGGTAGTTTGCCATCCAGGCAACTGGCGCATAGGGAACGGTTTCATTGATAAAAACAACTCCTCTTTTTATTTTACCTTCATGCTTTCTAATCACATAAAACCTCAGATTTATTTCTTCGAAAGAGCCTAAATAGGGGATAGGGAATTTAAATATGCGGGTTTTATTGAACATAAAACCTACTAAACTGACATAGAATTTGCCGTCAAAACTATCTAGCTCAACTCCTTTAGGTAAGTATGGAATTAATACATTCGGATCGACAGCATAATTTGCCATAATCAGATTTTCCCATTTAGCCTCTAGAAAGTTCATTTAATATTTTATTCCTCAAAGCTATTGAAAAAACTTATCGTATTGGAATATTTCCCTAGGCATCTTGGTGAATTATAATTATTCAAAATGATCTGAAATCTCAAAAATCACGCTAGCCTTTAACCCATAAGCGAAATTCAACCTCCCATAATCCTATTTTTATTGAAATTGGAAGCCACGGTATTTCCCATTTCGGAAAAATTAATATCGAGATTAAACTCGTTCAATTTCGGTGATTATCATCATAAATAGATAAGCTTAAATCTATCCTCATAAACAAGAAATTATTTTTAATTTTAACCAGGTTCTTTGGAAGAAAAATATATCCTGAATGTAACTTTTGTAACCATTAATCTATCCAGCATATGAGACCTTTGCAAGTAAATAATAAAAAAATATGGAAATATTAGGTTATCTACTTGCTGTACTTGTTGGTGTTTCTCTTGGCTTAATTGGAAGTGGGGGATCTATACTCACAGTGCCAATTTTAGTGTATGTAATGGGAGTTAATCCTATTTTAGCAACCGCTTATTCGTTATTTATAGTAGGTTCTACAGCCCTGGTAGGGGGTGTGCAAAGCGCCTTGCAAAAGCGCGCCGATTTTAAAACAGTTTTTATTTTTGGTATTCCTTCTATCGCTGCGGTATATGTAACTCGTATGTGGTTAGTACCATTGATTCCTTCAGAACTGTTTACCATCGGTTCACTTGTTATTACAAAATCAATAGGTATCATGGTGCTTTTTGCCATCGTGATGATTCTAGCCTCGATTAGTATGATTAAGCCTGGTAAACAGACTGGTGAACAAGAAGAAGAAAGTATTAAATATAACTATCCAATGATCTTATTGGAGGGTGCTGTTGTTGGCTTACTTACCGGCTTGGTAGGTGCTGGTGGTGGCTTTTTAATAATTCCAGCTCTGGTAATTCTTGCGCGTATGCCTATGAAGCTCGCTGTAGGGACTTCCCTCTTTATTATCGCTGCTAAATCATTGATTGGGTTTATTGGCGACTTACAAGGGGCACAGCTTATTGACTGGAAACTGCTTGGAACTTTTACAGGCCTTGCTGTATTCGGTATCTTCATCGGTATCTATCTTTCTAAAAAGATTAGCGGCGATAAATTGAAGAAATCCTTTGGTTGGTTCGTGCTTGTGATGGGTATTTATATTTTTGTCAAAGAACTATTCTTCCCAAATGGAGGAGGAGGTCATTAATATGGAACAAAATTCAAACCTTCCTAATAATACTGCCAAAGATCTGGGACAAAGCTTTTGGAATGACCAATATATTGCTCAAACCACTAGCTGGGATTTAGGACAGGTATCGCCACCTCTCAAAGCGTATATTGATCAAATAACTGATAAAAATCTTAAAATCTTA
>NZ_JBIILQ010000264.1:0-3696 GCF_044232565.1 Daejeonella sp.
CATCTAAATAATCCAAAATTTATTCCTGTTTTTAATCTGCTAAATTAACAAAGAGATTTGAGATTTAGGCTTAGGGTGTTTAAGAATTTATCCACGATAAAATTCCATTTTATTTTAGCTTTTCCTCAAATTATAAGAAAAAATTACTGGTAATAATTCGAATTTATAGTTTAATGAAGATCAATTTTTTTTTAATATTTCGCTGTTGGATATGTTAAAATGTAATTTTTCCTTGAGTTTGGCCTTCCATTAATCGCAGGCTTTTGGGACTTTTATCTTTATAGAAATTGATAATATTCTGTTGCCCTGGAAAGTTTTTCAATAAGACACTGCTCTTAATTTCAGCATTTTTGGGCAAAGGAATATTTGTAGCTTCAAGGTAAATCCAGGCTACGTCTTCGTCGATTTCATATCCCAAGTAATTAAGGTCTGCTCTTTTACCATTGATATAGATATCGGAATGTTCTAAGATGTATTTTTTTACCAATTTATTGAGCTCTTCCTTGTTTGCAGGTTTTAAAAAGTTGATTTTGCTTTTTGAATAATCGTTGAGTTCAACTTCCAAATCATCCCAGAATATTTTTTGAGATATTTCAAGCGATTTTTGGTTTGCATTATATTTAATTTCCGTCATGCTAATGTGGAATGGATGCATGTTTAAATGTGAAATCATTAAAAAACGAGGCTCCTTTATTGAGCTTGCAATAACCTGATTTAAGGCTAAAAGAGTTAAAGCCAATAGAAAAGAATACTTTTTTAACATAAATGCGTTTATTTTAATACAAAAATAACCAATTTTATCCCAGATTGTATAGTTACAGCGCCACCAATAATAAATGAATAAATGAATCAGTTTGAATTATATTTTAGCTTAGGAATTACGCATATCCTTGATATTGAAGGCTATGATCATATTCTATTCGTAATTGCACTGTGTTCCATTTATACGATTTTGGATTGGCGTAAAATTTTAGTTTTGGTTACTGCTTTCACCATCGGGCATTCGCTTACCCTTGCATTGGCGACCTTGAAATTCATTTCGGTAAATGCTGATCTCATTGAGTTATTAATTCCTGTGACAATTGCCATAACCTCTGCATCTAATTTGATAAATACTCAGGCCAAAGAAGGAAGATGGATTCAATTAAACTATCTATTTGCTTTGTTTTTTGGTTTAATACACGGGCTAGGTTTTTCGAATTTTCTAAAATCCTTATTAGGTAGGGAAAGCTCTATTTTAGAACCTTTGCTTGCCTTTAATCTGGGATTAGAACTTGGTCAACTAGTGATAGTTGTCGCATTTTTAGCCTTCACATTTATACTACTTCACATTTTGAATATTAAGCAGAAATTGTGGATTCTAATAAGCTCATCCATGGTTTTTCTATTGTCGGTCTATATGATTTATGAAGCCAATTTCGGTTAATATAGAGATTGAGTGTATGGTGTAAATAAAAAAAACAATTTTAAATGATGTTTAAATAATGTACATTTAAATTCAATTTAAATAAACAATTATCATTCAATTATTATTTCTTGAATTCCTGTAAATGGTTCAACGAAATTTATTTTAATTTCACAAAAAATGTCTAGAAAATTATTTCTTCTTTGTGTCGGATTTCTAAGTTCTCTTTCGGTTTTTGCACAGTGGTCTGAACAAAATCATGCCGAAAGATTTGAGCAATTAGGTCCTATGTTACGCTCACCAAATGTTTATCGCACAGCATCAGGAGCACCTGGGCACATGTATTGGCAGCAAAAGGCAGATCATGATATCACCGTTGAACTGAATGATGAAAAACAGTCGATAAAGGGCTGGCAAAAAGTTACTTACTATAATAATTCTCCTGACCCACTAAATTATTTGTGGATACAGCTTGACCAAAACGAGCGTGCTAAGGATTCTAATACTCCGAAAATTACCGAAAATAGAATTAGCCCTAGAATGTCTATGGGTCAATTGCAGTCTATTTTATATCATGATCAAGACTTAGGATATAAAATTATCTATGTGAAGGATATGGCGGGTAAGGATATTCCGGTAACCATCAATCAAACGATGATGCGTATGGATTTGGCTACTCCTTTAAAACCAGGTCAGAAAATGGAGTTTACAATGGAATGGACTTTTAATATCCATGATCGTGTGAGTTTCTTAGGTGGCAGACCAGGCTATGAATTTTTTGAAAAGGATGGTAATTACCTATATACCATGGCTGAATGGTTTCCACGCATGGCTGTTTATTCAGATTTTCAAGGCTGGCAACATAAGCAATTTGTGGGTAGAGGTGAATTTGCTTTGACTTTTGGAGATTATAAGGTTAAAATTACTGTTCCAGCTGATCATATGGTGGGGTCAACAGGAGTGCTTCAAAATGCAAAACAAGTATTGAGTGCAACAGAGTTTGATCGTTGGGAAAAAGCAAAAAGAACTTATGATAAGCCTGTAATTATCCGTACGCAAACGGAAGCTGAAAAGTTAGAAAAAACGAGAGCGAAAGATAAAAAAACATGGATATATCATGCTCAAAATGTGAGGGATTTCGCTTGGACTTCCTCTCGTAAATTTATTTGGGATGCCATGGCTGTTAAGCAAAGTGGTAGCGATGTGATGGCTATGTCTTATTATGGTAAGGAAGGCAACCCATTATGGGAGCAATATTCTACTCGTGTTGTTGCTCATACTATTAAATCATACGGTTCTCGCACCTTTGATTATCCCTACCCAGTAGCAATTTCTGTGGAAGCTTCCAACGGTATGGAATACCCAATGATCTGTTTTAATTATGGTCGCCCAGATGCTGATGGAACCTACTCAGATGCCATAAAGTATGGTATGATTTCTGTAATTATTCATGAAGTAGGACATAATTTCTTTCCGATGATTGTAAATTCGGATGAGCGCCAATGGAGCTGGATGGATGAGGGTTTAAATACTTTTATGCAGTATATGGCCGAGCAAGAATGGGATAGAAATTATCCTTCAAGCAGAGGCCCCGCTCACAAAATTGTTTCCTACATGAGAAGCGAAAAGAATTTGCTTGAGCCAATTATGACGAATTCTGAAAATATTATTCAATTCGGCCCTAATGCCTATGCCAAGCCTGCAACAGCATTAAATATTTTACGTGAAACCGTTATGGGACGTGAATTATTTGATTTTGCGTTTAAGCAATATGCGCAGCGCTGGATGTTTAAGCATCCTACACCAGATGATTTGTTCCGTACCCTGGAAGATGCTTCTTCAGTAGATTTAGATTGGTTCTGGAGAGGTTGGTTTATGGGTACAGAGCCTGTTGACATCTCCATTGAAAACGCTAAATGGTATAAGCTAGATAATCGTACGCCTGCTGAAAAGAAGGCTGATGAGAAAAAAGCATTTGATCGTGAAGCCACTTCAATTAGTAAGATTAATAACCAGAAGGATATTCCTCAAACAGTTTTAGAGGCTGATCCCGCTACCCGCGATTTTTATAATTCATACAATCCATTTACGGTAACTCCTGATGATGAGAAAGCATCTGCTGATTTTATGAGTCGACTTTCTACTAAAGAGAAGGAAATGTTGAATAGTGGCTTGAATTTTTATGAACTTAAATTTAGAAACGTAGGTGGTTTAGTGATGCCGCTTATCATTCAATTTAACTTTGTAGATGGCACTTCAGAGGTAAAACGTATTCCTGCTGAAATATGGAG
>NZ_JBIILQ010000064.1:0-12166 GCF_044232565.1 Daejeonella sp.
CAAAAAATACACCATTGCATTTAAAGATTGAGAATGTTTGGCTAAATCAAGACTGTCCAATTTAAGCTCTTTCTCGTTCAAAAACCTTTTAAATCCTTCATTATCAATGATATCATGAAATATACCTGAAGAATCTACAAAAGTACGCTCATAGCGAAATTGGCCTTCATTTTGCATGACCTTGAATTTAATATTTCTAAAAGTAAATTCAAGGCTAGCGTTTTTTAGCTTATCCATTCGATAATAGGCGATACTCTTATCAACTATCTTTTGAGGGTTTGGGGAATTTAAACAGGATGAAAAGATAAAAAGAATGATGATATAAGTGAAGGTCTGTTTCATGTCGAAAATATTTAAAAAAATGATTTTACAAGATATAAACTAGTTTTCATACGTGATAAATTACCAATATCACCTCAGTCAGATTAAATTAAAAAAGGTCAAGTTAAAGCCCTCAGTAAGTTAAATTTAAGCAAAAATATATCAAAAATTCTAACAGCTGATTGAGTGTAAAAAAATTGTTCTCAAACAAAAATGCCTTTCAGTATTAAGCTGAAAGGCATATAAATAGGATTCTATTGAATTAAACGAGTAATCTTACAGGCTCCTCAAGCAATGCTTTCAAAGTTTGCAAGAATGCAGAACCTGTTGCACCATCAACCACGCGATGATCACAGCTAAGCGTAACTTTCATTACATTTCCAGGAACAACAGCTCCATTCTTAACAACAGGAATTTGCTGAATTCCACCAATTGCTAATATACAAGCATCAGGTGGATTGATAATCGCAGTAAACTCATCAATACCAAACATTCCAAGGTTTGAAATCGTAAATGTTGAGCCTTCCCAATCAGAAGGTTGCAATTTCTTGGATTTGGCACGCTGTGCAAAATCTTTTACCTCAGCAGAAATATGAGAAAGCGATTTCCCATCAGCAAAACGCACCACAGGAACGAGTAAACCATCTTCTACCGCAACAGCCACACCAATATTTACATGCTCATTATAACGGATTGTATCTCCTAACCAAGATGAGTTAACATTTGGATGTTGTTTTAACGCTACAGCAACAGCCTTTAATACCATGTCATTAAACGAAATTTTCGAAGAAGAAAACTCATTGATTTTAGTACGTGCTATTATTGCGCTATCCATATCAATAGACATGGTTAAATAAAAATGAGGAGCACTAAACAAACTCTCAGATAGGCGTTTAGCAATCACCTTACGCATCTGAGAAACAGGCTTCTCTGTATATTTTTCTGTCCCAATAAATTGTGGGATTGGCGCCCTAGTCACTTCTACAGATTTAGATTCTGTTGAAACAACTGCTTTTTGTGCCCCTGGACTAAACCCTTCAATATCTTTTTTAACAATTCGTCCACCTTCAGCACTACCCTTCACTTGGGATAAGTCGATACCTTTATCTTTGGCAATCTTACGCGCCAAGGGCGATGCTTTTAGGCGTGAGCTAGCATCAGACTGGACTTCTTGCTTGGTAGTAGAAGCAGTTTCCTGCACTGGTTTAGCTTCTGCACTAACAGGAGCAACTGCCGTATTAGATTGTGTCTTTGAAACTGAATTAAGAAAAGGAGAAACATCTGTCCCCTCTTTACCTACAATTGCAATAATATCATTAACCTTTGCTGCTTGCCCTTTTTCAACACCCACATATAGAAGTGTTCCATCGGCATAACCTATCACTTCCATAGTCGCCTTATCGGTTTCTACATCAGCAAGAGCATCATCACTTTTTACTTTATCGCCAACTTTTTTATGCCATTGTGCAATTACACCTTCAGTCATGGTATCACTTAAAAGTGGCATACGAATAATGGTAGCACCAAGGGCTTCAGCATCTGCATCGCTACTTGCTGGAGTCTGGGCACTTGCGGCAGCTGGTTTGCTTTCAGCAATTGGCTCTGGAGAAGTATTTTGAGCTGGAGTAGCCGTTAAAAGAGCCTGAAAATCTTCTCCAGGTGCCCCTATAATGGCAATTACTGAATCGACAGGGGCTGCTTCACCCTCCTTAGCACCTATGTACAATAACGTTCCTTCTTGGAAAGACTCAAAATCCATAGTCGCTTTATCTGTTTCTATTTCAGCAACCAGATCACCCGAACCAATTTTATCACCAACTTTTTTATGCCACTTTGCGATAACTCCCTCCGTCATCGTATCGCTCATTTTAGGCATTTTTACTACTTCAGCCATTAGTATTTACAGATTAGTATTTTATAAAAAAGTTTAGGTTAGTCGCGAATAAATGGATAATCAGATTGAACATATACATCTTCATATAATTCAGATGGATCAGGCCATGGTGATTCTTCAGCAAATTTAACTGATTCGTCAACAATTGCCTTTATTTTATCATTAATCTGGTCAAACCAAGCCTCATCAGCATATTGTTTCTCCTCAATAGTAGCTCTTACCACTTCAATAGGATCCTTTGCTTTGTAAGTTTCTACCTCTTCTTTGGTTCTATATTTAGCAGGATCAGACATTGAATGACCTTTAAAACGATAAGTTCTTGCTTCTAAGAAAGTAGGGCCATCGCCTCTTCTTGCTCTTTGAACCGCCTCATCCATCGCATTATGAACAGCAACTGGGTCCATGCCATCTACTGGAGCACATGGCATATCAAAGCCAAGTCCGATTTTGTAGATATCCACCATATTAGTAGTACGAGCAACTGAAGTACCCATTGCGTAACCATTATTTTCACAAACAAAAATTACTGGCAACTTCCATAGCATAGCCATATTAAAAGTTTCATTAAGTGCTCCCTGACGAACAGCACCATCACCCATGTAGCAAACACAAACATTGTCTGTTCCATTATATTGCTCTGCAAATGCAATTCCAGCGCCCAAAGGAATCTGTCCGCCTACAATACCATGCCCACCGAAAAATTTCTTTTCCTTGCTAAACATGTGCATCGAACCACCTTTACCTTTAGAACATCCGGTTACTTTACCATAAAGTTCAGCCATAATTTCATTCGCTCCCATGCCTCTTGCTAAAGCATGTGCGTGATCACGATAAGCAGTTATCATAGAATCATTGGGGCCAAGTACCGACATAGCACCAGCCATGACAGCTTCCTGACCAATGTACAAATGGCAAAATCCTCTAATTTTTTGCTGACCATAAAGTTGTCCAGCTTTTTCTTCAAATTTCCGCATCAACAGCATTGATTCGTACCACTGAAGATAAGTTTCCTTCGTAATTTCTATTGAACTCATTCGTAATCGTATGTGTAATTCTTTTTTTCCTTTATAGGAACCACAAATCTAACCATATCTTCCTAAAAAAAGAATAGTAAGCCGTTTTGTTTGCACTCTTTATCCATAATTTTAATCGTATCTATCTATAAACTATGTCATTAAATTGACAGTTAAGCACTTCGACTTGCGTCAAGTGATAAATTTTTCTATATTTGAAACATTCTGGAAATATAAAGCGTATAAATCTATTCACTCAGTTTATCATTTAAAACTAGAAAAATATTGCAATATGGGTAAAAAAGTAATCTTACTTCTCCTCCTTTTCATTTCTACAGTGTCATTAAACGCACAAACAAATGCAAAGGATCAAAAGGAGAAAAATCAAATTGAAGATCCTGATAATTTAGCTAAAGAATATTTCTCTCAAATTATGGGTGTTGCACTTTCTGCAACCTCTAATTTAAAACTCTATGAATTTATTTACGATTGGATAGGAACTCCTTATCGCTTAGGTGGCGGAACAAAAAAAGGTATTGATTGCTCAGGATTTGCTTTTGAATTATACAATAAAGTATTTAGTACGCTAATTGGAACCAATTCTAGAAATATTTTTAGTATGGTTAATCCAATTAACAAGGAAGAATTGAAAGAGGGAGATTTGGTATTCTTCAAAATTGGAAGTCGCTCAATTACCCACATGGGCGTTTACATGGGAAATAATAAATTTGCTCATGCCTCTAGTAGTAAAGGAGTAATGATCAGTGATTTAGATGAAGATTATTGGAGACGATATTATTATAAAGGGGGCAGATTACTTGCTAAACTTAGAGAATAAGTAAAAAAATATAAATGAAAAGCATCGTAATCAACTTACGGTGCTTTTTTTTTTCCAAATAGCTCCATCAATAGCAAAGTTTTATTACATACAAAATATTGCAAAAGCTAAACCTATAATATTCAAAATCCCACCTATTCTATTCAGAATTGCTCTCTTGACAAAAAATCTGACTATCTTTAGTAAATTTAGAGACAAAAAAAATTAAATATATGTACACGACTTATATTCTCCTATTCTTTGCCATCGTTGTTTTATTCAGTTCATTTGTTACTGTTAAACAGGGTACCATTGCTGTTATCACTGTCTTCGGTAAATACAGAAGGCTCTTAAAACCAGGTTTAAGTTTAAAAATTCCATTAATTGAGTTAATACACTCGCGCGTATCCATTCAAAATCGCGCAGTAGAGCTTGAGTTTCAAGCGGTAACCGTTGATCAGGCCAATGTTTATTTTAAAGCCATGGTGCTTTATTCAGTAAATAATCCGGATGAGGAAACCATCAAAAATGTAGCTTTTAAGTTCATCAATGAGCAAAACTTGATGCAGGCACTAATTCGTACCATCGAAGGAACCATTCGTGCCTTTGTAGCAAGCAAGAAACAAGCAGAAGTATTGAGTCTTAGAAAAGACATTGTAGATCACGTAAAAGATCAATTAGACAATGTGCTCGAATCTTGGGGTTATCATTTACAAGATCTTCAAATTAACGACATCACTTTTGACGAGGTAATATTAACATCAATGAGCCGTGTTGTTGCTTCCAACAACCTGAAGGCTGCCGCTGAAAATGAGGGCCAAGCTTTATTAATAACTAAAACTAAGGCTGCTGAAGCTGATGGAAATGCGATTAAAATTGCTGCCAATGCAGAACGTGAGGCTGCGCAGTTACGCGGTCAAGGTATTGCACTTTTCCGCGAGGAAGTTGCAAAGGGTATGACACATGCGGCCAAAGAAATGCAAACAGCAGACCTAGATACTTCGGTAATTTTATTCACCATGTGGACAGAGGCAATCAAGCATTTTGCTGAAAATGGCAAGGGTAATGTAATTTTCCTTGACGGTTCATCTGATGGCATGAAGCGTACCATGGAGCAAATGATGAGCATTAATATTATGGATACGCAGGAAAAGAAAAAGGCTTAATTATTGATTAAGATTAATTTAAAAGGCTTTAATATTCCCCCAATTCAAACCAATTTATTGGAATGGATTGGGGGATTTTTTGTGTTTGAAGCCCTTATGATTTCAAGCTAAATGAAATGTGTAAGAAAATACAGCACTAATTAAGATCCAAAAAAGGCTAGTAAAATTAATCGAACCCGATCTGATTATAAATAAAAATACCCTTATTAAGTTAAGTATCTAAAATTTGAGGGTAGTCTATTAAACCGGAGCCTTCATTATTTAATTTGAATGAAGTCAGCCATAATTTGTAATCCTTCGTCTCGGATAAAATCTATATCCTCCTTAGCTTTGGTCTCACCTTTTTTCAATGGGGCCAATCCCTTAGCAACACGTTTCTTATTTTCACGTTCTAAGGCTATTGCCTCTCGATCTTCACGTTCCTTCTTAAGTCTTGCCTCATTTAGGGTAATAGACGTTTCCGACTCACGCTTTGCAAATTCAGCGATATCTTCTTGAAGATCTTTGAAATCCGATGATGATTTCATACGCTCTTGATGTAGACTTAAAAGATTTGCATTCACCTTAGCTAGGTTAGCAACAGGCGAAAAAATACTAGGCTGAACTGTATCCCAAACCAAGGCGCGAGGCTCAGAACTCTCTCCGTACTTATCTTTCGGGAATACTGTCGGGAATTCGATATCAGGAACAACACCCTTATGCTGCGTACTGCTACCGTTTACACGATAGAATTTAGCCATAGTCAGGTTAATTTGTCCGAATTCCGGAGCATTGGTTCTAACCGCATTTTCTCCTTTATTGTTTACAGTCTGCAAACCTTTAAGCATGATTTTATCACTTGGACTAATAATTCTCGACATGTCAATACCTTGTTGAACGGTACCTTTTCCATAAGATTGATTACCAATAATCACCCCTCTACCATAATCTTGAATAGCACCTGCAAAGATTTCGGATGCTGAAGCACTAAATCGATCGATTAAAACACCCAACGGACCATTCCAAGCAATCGATTCATCCTCATCTTCACTCACTTCCACTTTATTTCTACGATCACGCACTTGCACAACCGGTCCGGATTTAATGAATAACCCCGTAAGGGTGATGGCTTCAGGAAGAGAACCTCCTCCATTGCTTCTCAAATCAAGAACTACTGCATCCACTTTTTCCCTTTTAAGAGTATCCAATAATAGTTTTACATCACGTGTAGTACTTTTGTAATTCGGATCCCCCGCTTGTAAAGCCTTAAAATCAGCATAAAATGCAGGCAATTGAATAATTCCAATTTTATAGGATTTACCACCTGAATTAACCGTTTTAATGATTTTTTTAGCAGATTGATCTTCAAGAACTACCTTATCCCTAACCAATTCTATGATTTTAGGTGATGATGATAATTCTTGTCCTGCAGGAATAACCTTTAAGCGAACCATTGTACCTTTTGGACCCTTAATTTTGGTAACCGTAATATCTAACCTCCAGCCAATCACATCCACAAACTCACCATCTTTTCCTTGTGCAACCGCAATGATTCGATCATTTGCTTGTAGTGCTTTTGATTTAAATGCTGGTCCGCCGGGAATAATTTCAGCAATTTTAACCACCTCATTTTCCAATTGTAGTCTAGCACCGATACCTTCAAATGTACGAGCCAAATCTTCATTAAATTCTTGCGCTCTATTTGGAACGAAATAGCTTGTATGAGGATCAATAGTTCCGGTAAATGCATTCATAAAAATCTGAAAAACATCCTGATTATTGAATTTTGTAGACTGAGATATTAGATTTTCATAACGTTTTTTCAGAGTTTCCTTAATTTTTGACTGTTCAGTTCCGGTAATCTTCAAATTGAGCATTTCGTACTTAACACGCTTTGACCATAAGCTATTGGATTCTAATTCTGACTTCAACCAAGGCAGTTTTTCACGGTCGTAAGTATAGCTTTCGTTACTCGTAAAATTGAAATCCTTATTAATTTCTGTAAGTGCAAAATTCACGCGATCATTATAGCGCTTTTGATAAACATTAAAAATATAGAAAGCCACACTCAGATCACCATCGCGTAAATCATCATCCATAGTTAAGCGATATTTTTCAAAACCTGCAATGTCGCTTTGTAAAAAATACGTTTTACCGCCATCTAATGCCTTCAAATATTCATCAAAAACAATTGATGAAAAAGCATCATCAATAATTACTTTGTGGTAATGGAAATTTTCCATCAACTCAACCAGCGATTTAGTAATAACTGATTGTTGCTTGTCGGGCTGCAGGTCGCCATCCGCAACAAGTATATTTACTCTTGGATCGGCCTGGCAGGATAAAGCTGCAACAATAAAAAGGGCCAGGAATAATCTCTTTAACATTTCTTTAACTGATTTTAATTTCATTGTAGATTTAGGGATATCCAAATTGATACCAAATTTAAACTTTAAGTATCGCAAAATTCAAATTGATGGCGAAAACTTGTAACATGTTTGTGTAATATTAAGCTCAAAATATTAAAAAACCATCATTAAAAATCAATAGTTTGATTCGTATTTATATTAGTCGGAAGCAATAAGTCTTGTTTCAATGCTGAAAACTGCGATAGAGCTAAATTTGCAGCATTCAAATCACCTAATTTACCATATAACTCATTTAAGTCTTTCTTTATTTCAATTAAATGAAATTTGTATTGATTCTTAACCGCCAGTTGTTCTGCTTCCTTAATATCCTCTAGGGCTAATTGCCAATCACCAATTGCCATTTTGACATGTGCGAGATTTATTAAAGAGTTTACAATGCTTGCTGGATGATTAATTTTCCGGGCAAGCAAATTAGATTGGATATTAAACCATTTGGCCTCAGAAAATCTTTTCTGGCTTTGATAAATAAGTGCCAATTGATCATAACATTTAATAGCACCTAATTTATCATTCAATTTATAGTATAGGAGTGGCAGAGCTTTTTTAAGTACGATGGATTCTGCCTCTTGAAAATTATTTTGGCTCGTCCATGATCGAGCAAGACTCATGTAAGCATTAGCAAGTGATGTATTATTACGAGCACGGGTAGAAATATCCACTAATGCATCACTTGTTCTAATTGCTTCAGAATAACTCCCCTTAAAAGCATAAACACGCGCCAAATTTTGATAGTTTTTAATCATTCCCTCGTTATTCTTAAGTGCAATATTGATGGCTAGAGCTTCGTTAAACATGAGTAGAGCTTTATCCATATCACCATTCAGAGCCTTATGGATTGCATACGAATATATCGCTCCAGCTTCGGCACGGCGATCGCATAAATTTCTATAAAGAAAGATAAGCTGGTCGAATGCACTTAAAGAATCGCTTTTTAGTGACCCAGAGTAAACACCAGCAGAAACAGGAAAAATAAGTGGCGGATTATCTGATGCTCTCAACTGCTCATGCAGTTGTTTGATATTTTCAACTTTTTTTAGACTGGCTAAAACTTCTGATGGATTAGCATTAGCAGAATTGAGTTTTAACGAGTCCAGAATAGAGTTTTTGGGAATTATACTCCAGTGAAGCAAAATAGAATTTAACCGTATAGGTTCAGAGAAACTAGTAATATATAAGCTTGTACTGAAAAAAAGGATTAATAAAAATCGTTTGATGAACATTGGCAAAATGAATAATGCTAATTTTGAGACATAAACATAGCAATTTCAACTGCTTTTCGAACAATTAAATAGTTTTAAAAATCTTTTACCTGTTAAACCTAAGGTATCAATTAAATAGGGTAATTATCTATTTTGAGTATTAAAAAAGCACAAATAATCAATACCTTACAAGAGGCTAGAGCAACTACATTATCATAAAAATTAAATGGCAACAATTCCCCCATTAGCCGAACGAATGCGTCCGGAGACACTCGATGATTATGTTGGACAAAAACATTTAGTTGGCCAAGAAGCCATCTTACGTGTGGCTATTGAAAGTGGCCATTTACCATCCTTAATACTTTGGGGTCCACCGGGAGTTGGTAAAACTACATTGGCATTCATCATTTCAAGACAGTTAAACCGCCCGTTTTTTAGTCTGAGTGCGATCAATTCAGGCGTAAAAGACATTCGTGAGGTAATTGAAAAAGCGGCTTTACTAAAAGAAGAAAATGAAAATCTTCCGATATTATTTATCGATGAGATTCATCGTTTTTCAAAATCGCAGCAGGATTCCCTTTTAGGTGCGGTGGAACGAGGCTTGGTCACACTCATTGGAGCAACCACCGAAAATCCATCCTTCGAAGTTATTTCGGCCTTACTTTCACGAAGTCAAGTCTATATTCTGAAAAATCTTTCCGAAGATGATTTGCTTGAATTATTAAATAAAGCGATAAGCCAGGATAATTATTTAAAGGAAAAGAAGATTATCATTAAAGAACATGAGGCCCTCCTGCGACTTTCCGGAGGCGATGGAAGGAAACTTCTGAATGTACTCGAACTCGTTATAAATGCGGTGAATACCAAAGAGGTGATCATTAACAATGAATTGGTTCTGAAATATGTACAGCAAAACATGGCCATATATGATAAGGCGGGAGAACAACATTACGATATTATCTCTGCCTTTATCAAATCGATTAGAGGCAGTGATCCAAATGCTGCAGTATATTGGCTGGCACGTATGATTGCGGGCGGTGAAGATCCACTATTTATTGCCCGCCGATTAGTTATTTTAGCCTCTGAGGATATTGGTAATGCAAATCCTAATGCACTGCTCCTTGCTAATAACTGTTTTCAGGCGGTGAATGTAATTGGATGGCCAGAATCAAGAATTGTATTGTCTCAAGCGGTAACTTACCTAGCATCCTCTGCAAAGAGTAACGCTAGCTACGAAGCGATTAATAAAGCGCAAGAATTAGTCGCGAGAACGGGTGATCAACCGGTACCCCTACATTTACGAAACGCCCCCACCAAACTAATGAAAAACATTGGCTATGGAAAAGAGTATGAGTATTCACATCAATTTGAAAATAATTTTTCAAAGCAAGAGTATCTGCCCGAAAATCTAAGCGGGACACTTATCTATGATCCAGGAAAAAATAATGCTGAAGAAAAAATACGTGAGCACCTAAAACTTCTCTGGAAAGAGAAATATAAATATTAACTACAAAGAAAAAATTCCTAACTTTAGCTATGATATTAACATTCCTGAACCACCAAATTAAAGCATTTTGGCGCTCAAAAAATACAGGCAAAAGCATTGCCATGCGCATTTTTATGGCAATTCTAGTAATATATCTTTTGCTAAATGTATTAGTTTTGGCATTTTTTATGGATACCATACTTGAAAAAACTTTTCCCAATCAGAATAGCATCCAAACCTTCAATAGTTTCATTCTATATTACTTTTTAATGGACTTATTAATGCGTTTCCAATTGCAGGAACTTCCAACTCTGGCTGTTAGACCCTATTTGCATCTGCGACTTAAAAAAAATCAGTTAATTAATTACCTATCCATCACTTCTTTAAGCAGTGCATTCAACCTCACACCACTTCTTTTAAGCATGCCGTTTTTAGTTAAGGTGCTAGTGCCGGTGCATGGCTATCTAGTATTTGGAGCATATGTTATAAGTATTTTGGGCTTAACCCTTACAAACCACTTTTTTAGTTTGTGGATTAAACGAAAAATTAATCTGAATGCCATTTGGATGCTTATTTTCTTTGGAACCCTCTTACTATTTTTTTCATTAGATTTTTACTTTAAGCTCTTTTCCATTTCAGCACTATCTGGTCAAATTTTTAGCCTTTTATTGAGTAATCCGATCATTTGCCTAATCTTTTTAACGCTTGCAGCAATTATCTACCTGATTAATTTCAGGTATTTGAAAAGCAATTTATATCTGGAAGAGCTTAGTAAAGCCAGTGTTTCTCATAAATCGAGCACTGAAATACCTTTTTTAGGAAGATTTGGATTAGCAGGAGATTTAGCAGCAAATGAACTCAAACTAATTCTGAGAAATAAGCGCCCACGATCGGTGATTATGACGAGCATTGTATTTATGTTCTACGGTCTGATTTTCTATAATAGGCCTGATTTATCAGATTACCCCATTCTCTTTTGTGGGATGTTCATGACCGGCATCTTCATCATTAATTATGGGCAGTTTATGTTTAGCTGGCAAAGTGCTCATTTTGATGGGATATTGGTGAGCAAAGTAAGCATTAAAGATTTTTTTAAAGCGAAGTTTCTATTGTTTACCCTCTTCTCTTCCGTCACGTTTGTGTTAACAATCCCCTATGTTTATTTTGGATGGAGAGTATTAATTATCCATTTTGTTATGCTCATTTGGAACTTGGGAATCAATACCGTTTTGGTTTTATTTTTTGCCAATCAGAATTACAAAAGAATTGATCTGAGTAAAGGTTCGGCATTCAACTGGGAAGGTGTTGGGGCATCGCAATGGATTTTGTCGCTCCCTCTCTTAGTAAGTCCATTTATAGTATATTATCCATTTAGTGCAATGGGCTATCCGGATGCTGGAATTGCATTTATTGGCTTCTCCGGACTAATTTTCATTTTAACCAGAGATTTTTGGTTAAACTTACTAATCAAACAATTTCAGAAAAAACGTTTTACTATAGCAGAAGGATTTAGAAATAACTAATATGATTGAGATACAAGGATTAAAAAAGGGATATTATGGGGTAAATGTGGTAAATATCCCACAATTAACTATCAAAAAAGGCGAATCTATCGGCCTAATTGGGAATAATGGTGCCGGCAAAACAACTTTATTTCGAATGATACTCGACCTAATTAGGCCCGACGCTGGCGAAGTGTTATCCCAAGAAAAAAATGTTTCTTCCACTGAAATTTGGAAAGAATATACCGCATCTTATTTAGATGAGGGGTTTTTAATAGATCACCTCACACCAGAGGAGTATTTTCAATTTATCGGAGGACTGCACAATAAAAACAAGACGCAAGTAGAGGCAGAACTACA
>NZ_JBIILQ010000065.1:0-12090 GCF_044232565.1 Daejeonella sp.
TCGTTGGCTTAATGGGAGCTGCGATAAGTGGCAATTTTGTCGGTTATTGGTTTGGGAAAAAAACTGGCCCCGTACTCTATCAACGAGAAGATACTTTTTTCTTCAAAAAGAAATATCTCAAAGCCGCCGAGGTGTATTACAGAAAACAAGGTGCCTTTGCCTTAATCATGGGAAGGTTTATTCCTATCGTACGTACTTTTGCGCCAATAATTGCAGGTATTGTACGGCTTGATTTTAAAAAATTTGCATTTTATAATATTTGTGGTGCTTTTCTATGGATTACATCCTTAACTTTGCTTGGATTCTTTCTTGGTAGAAGTTTTGAAAAAGAAATCAATGATTACTTATTATATATCATTGTTGGTTTCATATTGATTACTACTATTCCGCTTATTGTTACCTACTTAAAAAGGAAAATTGGAGGAGATAGAGGCAATGAAGAAGAATCCAATTCCTAAAAAATATGAATAAAGACCATCCCTGGCATAGCGTTTCTCCTGGTGAAGATATTCCTTCCATTGTTAATGCAATCATAGAGATTCCGAAAGGGTCGAAAGCAAAATACGAAATCGATAAGGATTCAGGATTGATTAAGCTCGACCGCGTGTTATTTTCGTCAGTAATGTATCCAGCTAACTATGGCTTTATACCACAAACCTATTGTGACGATAAGGATCCACTCGATATTTTAGTTCTCTGCTCTGTAGATGTTTATCCCATGTCAATTGTTGAAGCCAAAGTTGTTGGTGTAATGCACATGGTGGATAATGGTGAGCAAGATGATAAGATCATAGCCGTTGCAAAAAATGATATGTCTGTAAATTATATCGAAGATTTAAAAGAACTTCCCCCTCATACCATGACCGAGATTGTTCGCTTTTTCCAAGATTATAAGGCTTTGGAGCGCAAAAATGTGAGTATTGAGCATCTTTTGGGTAAAAATTACGCTTATAAAGTAATTAAAGAAAGTTTAGAATTGTATAAGACCACTTTTGTAAATTTATAGAATTATGGGTCTCGCATTGTTTTTTACATTTTTCCTTGTTTTTCTTAACGGTTTTTTTGTAGCCGCCGAATTTGCCTTAGTAAAAGTTAGGGCATCTCAAATTGAAATTAAAGCTAAAACGGGTAGTCGCGTAGCAAAAATTGCTAAGCACATGACTCAGCATCTAGATGGATACCTCGCTGCTACCCAACTGGGTATAACTTTGGCTTCACTAGGCTTAGGTTGGGTAGGTGAAGCTGTTATGACCGATATTGTTAGCCGATTCTTTAATTTTTTACAGGTTGATATGTCTTCGTCGGTAGCTACCAATATCGGCCATGTGCTTGCATTTGCCATTATTACTGTGCTACATATTGTTTTCGGAGAACTTGCTCCAAAATCACTGGCAATTCAGCGCCCAATTGGTACTACCATGGGTATAGCATTACCTTTGCACTTTTTTTATCTTCTTTTCCGACCGTTTATTTGGCTATTAAATGGTTTTGCAAATTTTATTCTCAAAATCATGGGAATCAGTACTATTGGTGGCCACGAAGCTCATCATAGCTCTGAAGAACTGCAATACTTACTAGATCAGGGGAAAGAGAGTGGTGCCTTAGAAACTAATGAGCATGAGCTTATTAAAAATGTGTTCGACTTTAATGAACGTGTTGTGAAAAATATTATGGTGCCTCGGACTAAAATTTCAGGAATTGAGCTTAATACACCTCATAAGGAACTTCTTGATATTATTATTCGCGAAGGGTATTCTAGGATACCAGTTTATGATGAGACCATAGATAAGATTGTAGGGATTGTGCATGCAAAAGATATTCTTCCTCTCTTAGCAGAAAGCAAGGAGTGTATACTTAAAGATATTATCAGGAAACCTTATTTTATTCCTGAAACTAAAAAGATTAATGATCTTTTAAGCGAGCTTCAACTTAAACGTATTCAAATTGCCATTGTGCTTGACGAATTTGGAGGAACCGCTGGAATGGTAACTTTAGAAGATATTGTTGAAGAATTAGTTGGTGAGATCCAGGATGAATACGATGAGGAAAAGCCAATTGTTGAAAAACTGTCCGACAATGAATTTATTATTGATGCAACAGCATCCATTTATGATGTGAATGAATATCTTCCGCATGACTTGCCTGAAGATGGGGATTATGATACCGTTGCAGGCTTGGTAAGCGAAATTTTTGGTAAAATACCAGAAGTGGGCGAAATAAGTGATTTTAATGGATATACCATTACCATTCTTAAAAAAGCAGACCAGAATGTGGAATCTGTTAAACTTGAATTGGTAATTAATAGTGAGGATGCAGTAGATTTACGCTAAAAAAGGTTTTGGTTTATGCATATTTTCTATACACCTGATATCATCTCAAATACGCTTATTCTTAGTGAAGAAGAAAGTAAACATTGTATAAAAGTGCTAAGACTTGATACAGGAAGCTTACTTCATTTGGTAGATGGCATAGGCGGTTTTTATGATGCATTAATTGAAGACCCACATCCCAAAAGAACTAAGCTTAAAATCGTAAAAAAGATTGAAAATTTTGGTAAGCGAAACCATTATCTACATATTGCCTTAGCCCCTACCAAAAATATTGAGCGCATTGAATGGTTTTTAGAAAAAGCTACCGAGATTGGTATCGATGAAATTACCCCTATAATTTGTGATCGTTCTGAAAGAAAAGAAATTAAGACTGAACGTTTAAATAAAGTAATTACCTCCGCTGTAAAGCAATCTATTAAGGCTTTTCATCCGAAGTTGAATGAGCCAATACGTTTTAACGACTTAATTTCTAAAACTACAAACGCACAAAAATTTATCGCTCACTGTATGGATAGTGGTAAAGTCGCGATAAAAGAGCAGCTCATACCCAAGGGCAATTATTTAGTTGTAATTGGTCCCGAAGGTGATTTTACCTTCCAAGAGCTTGAAGTTGCCATAACTAATAATTTTATTCCACTTAGCTTAGGTGATTCGAGACTTAGAACCGAAACTGCAGCACTCGAAGCCTGTTTTGAAATTAATTTTTTAAACAGATGAAGCATTTATTAAGCTATTGCTTAGTATTTCTATTTTTTCTCTTTGTGGGATTCTCTTTCAACGCACCTTCCTATAAAATAGCTAAGTTGAAGTATAACGGGGGTGGCGACTGGTATGCTAACCGAACAGCACTTTCAAATCTCCTTAGTTTTTGCAATAAAAATCTGGGAACTAATTTTGAGCGAGATGAAGCAATAGTTGAAGCGGGGAGTGCAGATATTTTTAACTATCCATTTGTGTATTTAACAGGACATGGGAATATCAATTTCTCCGATCAGGAAGCTAAAAATTTGCGAAATTATTTGATGGCTGGTGGATTCCTTCATATTGATGATAATTATGGATTGGATAAATTTATTAGGCCTCAAATGAAACAGGTTTTTCCGGAGCTCGATTTTATTGAATTACCAGTTCAGCACCCCATTTATAATCAAAAATTCAAATTTTCTTCTGGGCTTCCTAAAATTCATGAACATGATGGTAAGCGGCCCCTCGGACTTGCTTTGATTTATAAGGGCAGGCTTATTTGTTTTTATTCCTATGAGACTGACCTCGGTAATGGCTGGGAAGATGCTGGAACATATCCTGGTGATTCTGAATCGACAAGGCAAAAGGCACTTCAGATGGGTTCAAATTTAATTCAGTACGCACTAAGTCAATAAAGCATGCTCAAGGTAAAGGTTAATAACAAGTTCAATTTTGAGCTTTCAACAGAAAGAAATCAAACATTAATTAATGGTCTTCCATTTCAGGGCGATATTTTGAAAGTTAATGATCGGTCTTTTCATGTAATTTTTAATGATAAGTCGTACCATGCCGAGCTGATTGATTTCGATAAGTCTCAAAAAACATGCACTGTAAAAGTTGGAAATAATATTTATCCCATGCAACTGAGCAATCAGTTTGATGAGCTTTTGCATCAATTAGGGATGGATAGTCAAAACACCTCAAAAATTGCAGAGCTTAAAGCTCCTATGCCGGGTCTAGTTTTAAGAATTCTGGCTTCGGAGGGAGATAAAGTGATGAAGGGAGGGAATCTACTGGTTTTAGAGGCCATGAAAATGGAAAATATTATTAAGGCCCCTGCAGATGTTACAATAAAGTCGATAAAGGTAATTGCTGGTGATAAAGTCGAAAAGAACCAAGTAATGATGATATTCTCCTGATTTATTGTTTTCATAAATAAATTTTAGTGTCTGGGGGAATTTTAATTAAAAGATCAAATTCTCTACTACCCCGTGTTGTCATTTCGAACAACGAATTAAATATTGAGGTTTATAATATTATGATGAGTGGAGAAAAATTAGAGTGATAATAGAAATTTACAACTAATACTACGTCTTTTATGACTTTTTCCCCGCTCTTGGCCGCGGGGGCCTAGTTACTTTTTCGTGGTGAAAAAGTAACCAAAAAACCACCGCTGCGTCTGATGCTATGAAAGGCAGTGGGATGGCTAGGTTTGTCATTGCCGCACCAGCCAAGGCGGAAGATCGGTTGGGGAAGGACAGTGAGCGGACGATTTGTGGTGGGTTTGGAATTAGTATTTCCATTCAATTTTCCTGGATGAAAATTAAACATGCCGAGGCTCTTCGCCGAGACCATGAGACCCTTTAAAAAACAATAAACAACAATCGAATAAACCCCACCACTGCGTCTGATGCTATGAAAGGTTCTGCGAAGGCTAGGTTTGTCATTGCCGCACTAACCAAGGCGGAAGAAGCGATTGTGAAGGGTCTGTGAGCGGACGATTTGTGGTTTGATTGAAATTAGTTTTTGTAGCATAATCCTCTTGTCATTGCGAGGAGGCACGACGAAGCAATCTCTTTGTTACACGAATAATCATGAGATTGCTTCGCTACGCTCGCAATGACAAGAAAAAACCCCCGTAATGACAGAAAAAAGTGCCGCAATGACAGGAAAAAAGCTTCGGAATGAACTGGGATTTTAGGCGTCATGCTTTTGCCCGCAGCAGCTGTTAAACAAAAGGCAAAAGAAGGCCTTGTGAGTTTGGGGAGGGCATTGTTTTACCCTTCTGTAAAACGCAGCCCGTGTGCTTTTGGTTTTTGTGTGCGGTTGGATTGCGCCGGCTGCCTTAGAGGAAAAAAAAGGCTTTTGTTTCTTTTGGTCTTCAAAAGAAAGAGAATTCAAGGCAATGAAAATATAAAAAAGATTCTAACCAAAAGGGAGCTTGCTTTTTATTACATAATTAAAAACATATTAAATTCAATATAAATGGCTTTTTTATAAAAATTTTATTTTAGCCGGACAACAGTGTAAATAAATATATAATCCTCCAATTTTATTTCTTTAGCTAAATAAATATTGCTAATTTTCATAAAACTTTTTATGAAAAAGTTAAACAAGAATATCCAATGGCTATAGAAATTAAAACTAAAGGCGAATTATACGATGTCTGTATTGTAGGTTCAGGTGCAGGTGGCGGAATGGCGGCGAAAATACTAACAGAAGCAGGGTTAAAAGTCGCATTGCTTGAAGCAGGTCCTGATTATGATCCTGCAAATCCAGAACAACAAACACAATTAAAATGGCCATATGAATCGCCAAGAAGAGGTGCTAGTACAAATCGTGCTTTTGGCGACTTTGATGCGGCTTATGGTGGTTGGGAAATTGAAGGTGAACCCTATACGCAAAATGAGGGATCTCAATTTGACTGGTTTCGCTCAAGAATGCTTGGTGGTCGTACCAATCACTGGGGAAGAATCTCGCTTCGATTTGGCCCTAAAGATTTTAAGCGCAAAGACTTTGACGGACTAGGGGATAATTGGCCTATTGGATACGATGATGTAAAGCCATATTATGATCGTATTGATAAAATGATCGGTGTTTTTGGTACAAAAGAGGGAATTTATAATGAACCTGATGGCTATTTTCTCCCGCCTCCAAAGCCAAGGCTGCATGAGCTAATGATTAAAAAGGCAGCTACCAATATTGGTATTCCTGTTATTCCAGCCCGTTTATCAATTTTAACGCGACCTATTAACAAGGATCGTGGCACTTGTTTTTTCTGTAATCAGTGTAACCGTGGGTGTTCAGTACATGCCGATTTTTCTTCCTCAACATGTTTGGTAAAACCAGCTCGTAAGACTGGGAATGCGGACGTGTATGTAAATGCGATGGCACGTGAGGTTTTAACTAATAAAGAAGGACTTGCAACCGGCGTTTCTTATGTAGATAAGACCGATATGCAGGAATATCAAATAAATGCAAAAGTTGTAGTTCTTGCTGCAAGTGCTTGTGAATCAGCTCGTTTGCTATTAAATTCTAAATCTTCAGCACATCCAAATGGCCTTGCCAACTCAAGTGGAATGGTGGGTAAATACCTGCATGACTCCACAGGAGCTTCTAGAGGTGCTTTCATTCCCCAGTTAATGGACAGAGAACGTTATAATGAAGATGGCGTTGGTGGTCTGCATTTATATATTCCTTGGTGGCTCGATAATAAAAAACTTGACTTTGCGCGTGGCTATCACATCGAATTCTGGGGTGGTTTAGATATGCCTTCCTATGGTTTTGGCTTTGGAATGGAGAAAACCAATGGGAAATTTCCAGCTAAGGATGGAAAAATGAAGGCTGCAGGTGGATATGGTGCATCTTTAAAAGATGATTACCGTAGGTATTATGGTTCTACCGTAGGTTTTGCCGGTAGAGGTGAAAGTATTCCAAGAGTTGAAAATTATTGTGAAATTGATCCGGGTGTAGTTGATAAATATGGCATTCCTGTCTTGAAATTTAATTATAATTGGTCTGATCAGGAGGTGAAGCAGGCCAAACACATGCAAGATACTTTCGAAGAGCTAATTCATGCAATGGGAGGTGTTGCAAGTGGTGAGAAACCAGGGGAAGATCGTAAATACGGATTAGAAACACCAGGTAGAATCATACATGAAGTTGGTACAACCCGTATGGGAAATAACCGAAACACTTCCGTATTAAATAAGTACAACCAAGCTCATGATGTAAAAAATCTATTTGTAGTTGATGGAGGTGCATTTGTTTCTCAGGCGGATAAAAATCCTACCTGGACCATCCTAGCCTTGTCTATGCGAGCTTCAGAATACATTGTTGATCAGTTAAAAAAACAAAATATTTAATCAGATGAATAGAAGAGACTCACTCAAAGCATTGGCTGTTGGAACAGTTAGTGTTGGTGCTATTTTAGCCACTTCTTGTGATAAAAAAGATGGAAAAGACGCTGCAAATAGTGGCAAAACTGGAGTTTATGGTAGAACACCTGAAGAGAAGTTGATTGATGAAAAGTTGATGGCTGAAACGTTCTTTTCGGCAGCAGAACTCGGTACAATCACTATTTTGGGTGATATCATCATTCCTCGTGATGAGCATTCGGGTAGTGCTAGTGATGCCAAGGTTCCAGAATTTATAGAGTTTATCGTAAAAGATCAACCAAGGTATCAGCTTCCAATGCGTGGCGGATTAAAATGGCTTGATGTTAAATCACTTAAACTCTTTAAGAAATCCTTTGCCGATGCAAGTAAGGAACAACAAATTGAATTAGTAGAATTAATTGCATACCCCGAAAAGGCCGCTCCAGAGAATTCTGCAGGAGTTAGCTTCTTCAATACCTTACGTAGTTTAACAGCTACAGGTTTCTTTACTAGTAAAGAGGGTATAAAAGATATGGCCTATAAAGGAAATCAACCAAATGCATGGGATGGTGTTCCAGACAAGGTTCTAAAGCAATTTGGTTTGGAATACGATCAAAAAACTTTAGATGAGTGCCTCAAGATGGAGGATAGAGGCAAAATCATGACTTGGGATAGTTAATGTTAATTTAATGTTCTATAAACAGATAAGACTGAGGCTAGTGCTTCGGTCTTATGTGTTTAAATTGATCTTGATCTAATCTTTTATTAATAGCAATAGCTTTAATTTGTATTGTAGAAATTATACTAATATTCTTTTTCGAATTGAATCAATAAACTCATAAAATGCAATATTTCAAAAACCATTCAAACACAGGATTTAGCACATTTTTAGTTTTTTTATTGTTGAATGCAGCATTTGCATCAGCCCAAAATAAAGCTATCCTTTCAGCACCTAGTAAAGTGTTGTTGCCAAACGGCTGGTCTTTAAGTCCGGCGGGTAGGTCACTTCCACTCGGGGACCTACCATTAAATATCCAGATATCTGCCTCTAAAAAATTAATGGCAGTAACTAATAATGGTCAGAGTAAGCATAGTATTCAATTAATCGACGCTATATCTGAGAAAATATTATACGACCAACCCATAGGAAAGGCATGGTATGGTTTAAAGTTTAGTGCTGATGAAAAAAAGCTATATGCTTCTGGTGCAAATGATAATATTGTTTTGGTTTATCCAATAGTCAATAAAAAATTCGGTGTTGCGGATACCATTGTAATGGGAAAGGCCTGGCCTAAAGAGAAAATTGGACCCACAGGTATTGACGTTGATGATGAAGGAAAACGTTTATATGTTGTTACAAAAGAAAATAATTCCCTTTATGTTTTTGATTTGAACACTAAAACATTAATCAATAAAGTTAATTTGGGTTCCGAAGCTTATGATTGCCTCCTTTCGCCTGATAAATCAAAGCTTTATATTTCTTTATGGGGAGCTGATAAACTTGCTGTCTATGATGTAAAGGACCAAAAAATCAGCTCAGAGATTTTAACAGAGAGCCATCCCAATGAAATTATTCAAAATAAATCCGGGGATTACCTTTTTGTGGCCAATGCAAACGACAATTCGGTATCGGTTATTGATACAAAAACAGGAAGGGTGATTGAAGTGATTTCAACGGCGATGTACCCTACAAAACTAACAGGATCAACCACCAATGGTTTAGCATTATCTGAAGATGAAAAAACACTTTATGTTGCCAATGCTGATAATAATTGTTTGGCAGTATTTAATGTGTCAAATCCTGGAAAAAGTACCTCAAAGGGCTTTATTCCTACGGGTTGGTATCCAACTAATGTACGCGTTGCAGGGAAAAAGATATTTGTTTCAAATGGTAAGGGCTTTAGCTCAATGGCCAATCCTGATGGTCCGCAACCCATTAAAAAGACAGACGATAGTGGCGTACATCTTGGCATTAGTGCACAAAAGGAGGTTCAGTACATTGGCTCCTTATTTAAGGGAAGCTTATCTATAATAGATTCACCAACTGATTCACAATTAGAATTATTTTCTAAACAAGTTTATGCCAATACGCCTTTTAATAAGCAGGTTGAAGTAATATCAAAAGGCTCAGCCAATAATCCTATTCCTAATGTTCAAGGCGGGAAGTCTCCAATTAAATATGTTTTTTATGTAATCAAGGAAAACAGAACCTATGATCAGGTTTTTGGTGATATTAAAAAGGGTAACGGCGATTCCACTCTTTGTATTTTTCCTGAAAAGGTAACACCTAATCATCATGCACTTGCTAACGAGTTTGTACTTCTTGATAATTTTTATGTGGATGCCGAGGTGAGTGCCGATGGTCATAACTGGAGTATGGCGGCCTATGCAACAGATTATACTGAGAAAACTTGGCCAACAAGTTACGGTAGTAGAGGAGGAACCTATGATTATGAAGGCAGTCGTAAAATTGCATATCCCCGCGATGGTTATATTTGGGATTATGCCAAAAGAGCAGGTATTTCTTACCGTAGTTATGGAGAATTTGTAACCAAAAATGGTCCGACAATAAAATCGCTTGTTGGTCATGCTGCTACCAAATACGCAAGCTATAATTTAGATATAAAGGATGTTGATAGAATTTCTGCTTTTAAAGCTGATTTCGATTCTCTTTTAGCGATTAATTCTGTTGCTCAGTTTAATACTATAAGACTAGGTAATGATCATACAAGTGGTCAGCGTGTAGGAAAACCAACTCCAACTGCTTATATGGCTGATAATGATCTTTCTTTAGGCCTCTTAGTAGAGCATATTTCAAATAGTAGCATCTGGAATGAGTCGGCTATTTTTGTTCTGGAGGATGATGCTCAAAATGGTCCCGATCATGTTGATGCCCACCGTTCACCTGCTTTCGTAATCAGCCCTTATACAAAACGCAATTCTGTGAACAGCTCCATGTATTCTACCTCTGGCATGCTACGAACTATGGAATTGATTCTAGGGTTACCTCCAATGAGCCAGTATGATGCAGCTGCAGTTCCATTATCTGATTGTTTTACCAATACCCCTGACTTCAAGCCATACACTGCGAAACCAGCAAATGTAGATCTGGAGCAGCTTAATATTGCCTGGAACAAAAGTGCTGAGCGTTCACAAGAATGGAATTTTGCCAGAGAAGATGCAGCACCCGACCTCGACCTGAATGAGGTAGTTTGGAAATCAGTTAAAGGTGAAGATTCAATTATGCCAGCTCCGCGCAGAAGCGCATTTGTTAAACTTGAACTAAAGAAGAAGAACGATTGAAAACATCGAGTGAATAATCTCAAAAAATTCATTCTTTGGTCTAAATGATTAATCTTTTATAGAAACAATTTTCAATCCTGGATGAAAAAATACCTGCTTGCCCTTTTTTTAATGGCGATAAGCCTTCCCTTATTAGCTCAGAACTTAGGAGGAAGGGTTTTCAATGAAGTTACGAAAAACAGGCTTTCTGGCGTTAATATTAAGCTTGAAGGTGTCATAACTTATACGCTATCTACGGATGATCGGGGAGAATTCAATCTTAATAAACTTGTTTCAGGCAAATATAGCCTAAAGGCTAGTAGGGTGGGATATGAAACCTATTCTGTTGTTTTTGAGTTTCAAGCCGGACAATTTTTGGACATCCAAATTCCATTAAAGGAAACTTTAAGGGCTCTCCCAGAAGTTGAAGTCATTTCAGCATCCAGAAGGAACACTTCCAGCTTGAAATTGCCCTTTGCATCCAGTACATTGATTAGACCATCGCAGTCAGAAAATATTCCGCGCTCAACGCCAGAATCATTAAGTATCATACCAGGTGTTTTTGTCCAGAAAACAAATCATGGTGGCGGCTCGCCCTTTATTAGGGGCTTAACAGGCAATCAGACTCTCATTTTGGTTGATGGTATCAGAATGAATAACTCAACTTTCAGATATGGTCCTAATCAATATTTAAATACGGTGGATCCATTCTCCATTGATAAAATTGAGGTTCTTAGAGGAAGTGGCTCAGTTCAGTATGGTTCGGATGCAATGGGTGGTGTGATTCAGGTTTTTACCAAAGACCCAGGTTTTTCGGAAAGAACAGATTTTAAAGGTGCTGTAAACGGACGCTATGGAAGTGGGGATATGGAAAGATCTGGCAGTGCTGAGTTTGTGTATTCATCTTCAAAATTGGTTTTTTCAGGTGTGCTAGGATTGAAGAATTTTGGTGATCTTGTTGGTGGTGATACTACTGGAAGACAATCGCCCTCGGGATATACGGAGTCTGATGCAAGCTTAAAGGTTAAATTAAAAATTTCAAAAAATTCAGAACTTACGCTTGCCAATCAATTTGTACAACAGAATGATGTGGATGTTTTTCACAAGGTCAGGCTTGAGAATTTTAAGATCAATAAGATGGGGGTTCAGGGTAGGAATCTGACTTATGTAAAACTAAGAATGGGGCAATCAAGCCCGCTTTTTAAAGAAGTAAACATTACGGGCTCCCTCAATAGTACAATCGAGGAAAGAAATAGCTTGAAAAATGCTAGTCTTATTTCCGGATTGGAGAAGGATAAGGTAAGTTCATCTAATTTTTCGGTTGAAATATTTTCGGACCTCACTAAGAACTGGACTGCAAATAGCGGATTGGAATATTATAAAGACAACATAAATAGTAAGCGCAGCAACGTAAATAGCCAGAGTGGAACCATCACTATGCTACGCGGATTGTACCCTAATAATTCTTCCTATTTAAATACTTCTTTGTATTCTCTTCATCATTTGCAGTTAGGACGTTTTAATATGGAAGCTGGTGTTAGATACAATTGGCTAAAGGCTTCCATATTTGATAATAATCTTGGACAGCTTGAAGTATCGCCTAATGCTTTTGTATGGAATACCGGACTAAACTACAC
>NZ_JBIILQ010000066.1:0-11984 GCF_044232565.1 Daejeonella sp.
AAACAAAAGGCAAAAGAAGGCCTAGTGGGTTTGGGAGGGGCATTGTTTTACCCTTCTGTAAAACGCAGCCCGTGGGCTTTTGGTTTTTGTGTGCGGTTGGTTTGCGCCGGCTGCCTTAGTCCAAAGGACTCCTTCGGAGAGGAAAAAAAAGTCTTTTGTTTCTTTTGGGCTTCAAAAGAAAGAGATTCATTTTTTTTGATTAGGGTTTAATAGTGAGAGTTGGAGGTTTATTGATGTTTCCCGCTCATAGCCGCGGGGGCCTAGTTACTTTTTCGTGGTGAAAATTAACCATGCCGAGGCTCTTCGCCGAGACCATGAGAACCTTTAAAAAACAATAAACAACAATCGAATAACAACCACCGCTGCGTCTGATGCTATGAAAGGTTCTGCGAGGGTTGGGGTTGTCATCGCCGCACCAGCCGAGGCGGAAGAAAGGTGAACGGAGGGTCTGTGCTAGGAAATCCTGCTAAATAATATCATTTGGTTTTTATAGCACATTTTTAAGAAAGCTGTCAAATGATTGCCGCTGCGTCTGATGCTATGAAAGGTTCTGCGAGGGCTAGGGTTGTCATCGCCGCACCAGCCGAGGCGGAAGAAGCGTGAACGGAGGGTCTGTGAACGGACGATTTGTGGTTGGATTGGAATTTATTTTTTGTGGTATAATCCTCTTGTCATTGCGAGGAGGCACGACGAAGCAATCTCTTTTCGTATCACAACCGTGAGATTGCTTCGCTTCGCTCGCAATGACAGGAAAAAAAGCCTCGCGATGACAGGAAAAAAGCCTTGCAATGACAGAAAAAAACCTCGCAATGAAAGTGTTGGCTTTACCATGTAAAAACAAATTATTCAGCATAGGCAATGGTGCAAATGCTGATTTCTACGCCCTCAATTTCTTGTAGTAGGATGCTGCAAGCCTCAAGTGTGGCACCGCTTGTCATCACGTCATCAATCAGCATGATGTGCTTATTAATTAGTTCTGCTTTATCTTTCACATGAAAAGCATGGATCAAATTTTCATATCGAGCATAGCGTGATTTCTTAGTCTGAGTTTCTGTATTTTCTAGTCTCACTAAATTTTTGCTGTTGATGGGGATTTGAAGAATGGCTGAAAGTCCCTGAGCAATACATTCACTCTGATTATAGCCTCTTTTTTTGAATTTTGAAGGATGTAATGGCACCGGTATAATCAGGTCCGACTTTTTAAAAACTTGCGATTTATTAAGCTCATAGGCATAGAGCTCGCCGAGGCGTATGCCGGTCTCGGGACTTTTCCTATACTTCAACTGATGCATCATGTTTTGTATTCTGCTGCCTTTTCGGAAATATACAAAGGCTATGGTTTGCACAACAGGGAATCTGCCCCATAATTGCTTGGCCATTTTATTGTTAGGGTCTTCGTGAAAATTTGTCTGTGGCAGGTGATAGATGCAATGGGTGCAAATTATTCGCTCATTCTTGAATAAACTTTTACCACAGGCAGCGCATAGTTCCGGGAAAAATAGGGATAGCAAATCCCATAAATAGCCTAAAATTTCTTTCATGCTTGAATTTAGGACTTGAGGATGGTATTGAAGTGTTTGTGTGGACTTGTTTAGTTAACGGTAGATCCTCTGGTCGGTGTTGTCACCGAACCAGCCTCATTCCTACCAGTCATTACTCTACCAGCTATCCCTTGTCTACCGGCTTCGTAGTGGTACGGTGACAACACCGACCACAGGGGTACGGTGACAACACCGACCACAGGGGTAATTTAAAGCAACATCAACCCTTTACTGCTAATTGTCCGCAGGCGGCATCAATATCCTTACCGCGGCTTCTTCTAATGTTGGTATTGATTCCACTTTTTCTAAGGTGCGAGGCGAAAGCTTCAATTTTATCGATACCTGCATTCTGATAGTCGGCAAAGCTGATTGGATTGTACTCGATAATATTCACCTTGCAAGGAATATGACGGCAGAATTTAACAAGCTCCTCGGCATCGCTGATATTATCGTTGAAGTCGTTAAAAACAATGTACTCGTAGGTAACTGGGCTTTTAGTCTTCGAGTAAAAATATTTTAAAGCCTCGGCCAATGCTTTTAAGGAGTTTTGTTCGTTGATAGGCATAATGGTATTCCGCTTCTCGTCGTTGGCAGCATGTAGGGAAAGGGCTAGGTTAAAGCGGACTTCATCATCCCCCAATTTCTTAATCATTTTAGCAATGCCTGCTGTTGATACGGTAATCCGCTTGGCAGCCATGTTTAAGCCGTCTTTTGCGGTAATTCGCTCTACCGACTTTAGTACATTTGCATAATTTAAAAGAGGCTCACCCATGCCCATATATACAATATTGCTCAATGGAATTTGATAGTTTTCCTTTGCTTGCTTATCAATTAAAACTACTTGATCGTAAATCTCATCTGCATTTAAGTTACGCTTACGATCCATGTACCCAGTGGCACAAAATTTACAAGTCAGACTACATCCCACCTGCGAACTCACGCATGCCGTCATACGGTCGGTGGCCGGAATTAAAACGCCCTCAATAATGTTATTATCATAAAGCATAAAGGAACTTTTGATGGTTTTATCGGAGCTAAACTGCGACCGATGCACCTTCACATTATTAATGGTAAAGCTTTCCTTCAATTTCTCTCTCAATGCTTTGGAGAGGTTACTCATTTCTTCAAAATCGGTGCAAGACTTTTCCCAAAGCCATTCATATACTTGTTTGGCCCTAAAAGCTGGCTCAGCAATGGAAATGAAGTGCTCTTTAAGCTTTTCAGGAGATAAGCTGCGTATGTCTATTTTTTGAGTATCTAGCATTGATTGCAAAAATACGATTTTTTTTTGTTCATTATCTGCATGTAGGGACAGGTCGCGACCTGTCCTTACGTTCGGTTATTGATTATTGGATGGGACAGGTCGCGACCTGTCCCTACAAATTTGCCTTTCCACTTTTAACTCCTACTTTTGCTACATGCCTAGATACATCAGTGCAGATTATATTTTCCCGATTAGTTCTGAACCTATTAAGGATGGAGTAATTATGCTTCATGACTCAGGGGAAATTCTGGATGTATTTAGTTCCAGTCAAATTGATCAGCTATCCAAACCCATTGAACGCCACCAGGGTATCATTGTTCCGGGTTTTGTGAATGCGCATTGCCATCTGGAGCTATCACACATGCTGGGTAAAATTCCTCGTGCCACTGGCCTGGTGTCTTTTATCAAATCGGTAATTAGTCAAAGAGCAGCAGATGAGGCACAGGTATTAGAAGCCATGAAAATTGCTGATGAGCGAATGTTTAACAATGGTATTGTTGCCATTGGGGATATTTCAAATATAGATTTATCCTTCTCAGTGAAGCAAAATAGCAAGATCTTTTACCATACTTTTATTGAGCTCCTTGGTTTTGATCCGGAAAAGGCGGAATTGGTTTTTCAAAAAGCGTTGGAGCTCCAAGCAAAGTTTATGCCCCTAAAGGCTTCACTTGCTCCACATGCTCCTTACTCGGTCTCAAAGCAGCTTTTTGACTTAATAAAATTCCATTCTGAAAGGCATGAAAACTTGTTTAGTATGCACAATCAGGAAAGTGAGCCTGAAAACGAGTTTTTCTTAAGTAAAAAGGGTCCTTTTATGGATTTCTATAAGATGCTGAATCTTAATATTGATTTTTTTCAAGCTCAAGGGCAGACTTCCCTGCAGTCGGTTTTGCCATTGCTGCCTGACAATCAAAAGCTTTTACTAGTTCATAATACTTTTACCAATGCAGATGATATCGCCAAAGCGAAACTATCAGGAAAAAATCTAAACTGGTGTTTTTGTCCCAATGCAAATCAATATATTGAAGGTCAATTGCCTGATATTGAATTAATTAGAAAGTCCGGCTTTAATATCACACTTGGGACCGATAGTCTGGCATCAAATGATAATCTTTGTATATTATCGGAGCTAAAAACCATCAAGAAGCATTTTGCTCATCTGCCTACGAGCGAGATTATGTGCTGGGCGACTAGCAATGGGGCACAATTTTTAGGGATAGAACAAACTTATGGCTCCATTGAAAAGGGGAAAACTCCAGGATTGAACCTCATTTCTCATGTAAATGGAATGGAGGTCACGCATTTATCCGAAGTAATGAGACTGGTTTAGCTGTTGTATTTAAAAATTAATTATAGTCATGAACGCAATTAAAAAACTCTTCAATATCGACTATCCAATTATTCAGGGTGGAATGGTATGGTGTAGTGGCTGGCGTTTGGCTTCGGCGGTTAGTAATGGCGGCGGACTCGGATTAATTGGTGCGGGTTCGATGTACCCAGAGGTTTTAAGGGAGCATATTCAGAAATGCAAAGCTGCAACAAATCGGCCTTTTGGCGTCAATGTTCCTCTTTTATATCCTGATATTGAGCAGATTATGAATATTATTGTGGAGGAGAAGGTGAAGATCGTGTTTAGTTCGGCTGGGAATCCGGCATTATGGACTCCCTTTTTGAAGGAAAATAATATCTCTGTGGTGCATGTTATTGCCAATAAAAAGTTTGCTCAAAAAGCTGAGGAAAGTGGTGTGGATGCCATTGTAGCGGAGGGATTTGAGGCTGGTGGACATAATGGGCGGGAAGAAACAACGACGCTTTGCTTGGTGCCTGAAATTTGCGAGGCGGTATCTATTCCTGTTATTGCTGCTGGCGGAATAGGAAGCGGAAGGGCCATGCTCGCTGCTTTTGCACTAGGGGCTCAAGGGGTTCAAATAGGTTCATTATTTGCTGCTTCACACGAATCATCGGCACATTCGAATTTTAAAAATGCAATTATTGAAGCCCAAGAGGGAGATACCAAACTTAGCATGAAGTCGCTCGTACCTGTACGTTTATTAAAAAATGATTTTTATTTGCAAATTGCCAAGGCTGAGGCTGAAGGGGCAAATAGACAGCAATTAATGGATCTTTTGGGTAAAGGAAGGGCAAAAATGGGGATGTTTGAAGGCGATTTAGTGGAAGGGGAGCTTGAAATCGGACAAATTGCATCGGCCATTCATGAGGTTAAACCTGCTGCCCAAATTATAAGTGAACTTTGGACTGAATTTATGCTTGAGAAGGAGCGTATTTCTGATTTAGATTTTTAAATAGGATGAAACATTTAGACATTACAGTGAGCGGTAAGGTGCAAGGGGTTTTTTATAGAGCTATGATTAAGGCCGTTGCCGATCAACTCGGGATTAAAGGGACTACAAAAAATAGGCCTGATGGGACTGTCTTTATCGAAGCGGAGGGTGATGAATTCTCTTTGGAGCTATTTCTTGAGTTTTGTCAGAAAGGTTCAGATAGGTCTCTTGTGGAAAATGTAAGCCCTATCGAGGGTGAATTAAAAAACTATCGTAATTTTGAGATTGTAAAAAAGTAATTTTATTCATGCTAAACCATTTTATCCTTGTCAGCAATTAAGAAATTTGCCGGTCAGACTGCGATTTACGGGTTTACGACTGTAATTACTCGTTTTCTCAACTTCTTTCTTACCCCAATTTATGTGGGGCTTTACTCTCCTAAAGTTTACGGAATATTTTCTGTGATGTATAGCTGGGCCTCCATGCTCAATGCTTTACTCGCATTTGGGATGGAAACGACTTATTTCAGATACTTAAATAAGTATGAAAACGACAAGCAGAAGGTATATAACAATACTTTTTTCACGGTTTTGATGCTGGCCTTGGTCTTCCTGCTTTTTAGTGTTCTTTTTGTTAATGACCTTGCAGCTTGGATGCAGATGGGTAATACCTTTGACCCCGATTATGCCCGATACATCAATTACTTTATTTACATCCTTGTTTTGGATGCATTGGCCGTGATTCCTTTTGCAAAATTAAGAGCCGATGGCCGTCCGCTAAGGTATAGCTTCATAAAAGTTGTTAATATTTTAACTTTTGTTGGATTTAACCTGCTTTTTATCTTTGTATTTCCGCTAATTATTAAACAGAATTTGTATGGCGTAGAATTTATAAGTTCTTGGTATAGAGAAGGTTGGGTAGGATATGTATTTATATCTAACCTCATTGCAAGTTTAATAACTCTTTTATTTTTATTGCCGGAGCTTTTCAAACTTACCTTAAGTTACGATTTCGCTTTGCTCAAGGAGATGTTTGTTTACAGTCTGCCAGTTTTAATTGCCAATATCTCCTTCATAATCAATGAAAACATTGATAAGATCTTTTTAGGTCAATTATTGCCTCCCGAGATATCGGAACAGGAAGTCGGAATTTATGCGGCATGTTGTAAAATCGCCATATTTCTAAGCATTTTTATCAATGCCTTTCGCTTGGGTGCTGAGCCATTTTTCTTTAGCCATGCTAAGAATAAAAACTCGGGTGAGACCTATGCCAAAATCATGAATTATTTTGTGATTGCCGTGTGCATGATTTTTGTTTTGCTGGTGGCTAATATTGAGCTCTTGAAATATTTTATTAAGGGCAAAGATGCGGCAGAACAGGCCATTTACTGGTCTGGATTAAAGATCGTACCTATTTTATTATTCGCGTACGTGAGCCTAGGAATCTATATCAATCTATCAATTTGGTATAAATTATCCGATCAAACACGCTATGGTTTATATATTTCAGGAATTGGGGCGGTTTTAACAATCGTCCTAAACTTAATTTTTATTCCTAAGTATAGCTATTTAGCTTCAGCATGGATTTCATTGGCGGCCTATACCGTAATGATGGTGCTTTCTTATTTCTGGGGTCAGCGTAATTACCCTATTCCATACAATCTCAAAAAGAATTTCATGTACCTGCTGACTTCAGTTTGTATTGTTTTTGTCGCATTTGTAGTATTTGACCGTAATTTAGTGGTTGGGAATGCCCTCTTTCTTATATTTACTGGAACAATAATTTTTGTGGAGCGTAAGGAATTAAAAGCAATTTTCGGCCTAAAATGATAATTAAGATAATTAACACATCAAATCACCCACTTCCAGCATATGAAACTCTTGCTTCTGCGGGAATGGATTTGAGGGCAAACATCAATGAGCAGATAGTGTTAAAAGCTATGGAACGTAAGCTAGTTCCTACGGGATTATTTATGGAGCTCCCTTTAGGTTTTGAAGCTCAAATTAGGCCTAGAAGCGGTTTAGCACTTAAACATGGGATTACAGTTTTGAACTCTCCCGGTACCATTGATGCCGATTATAGAGGTGAAATAAAAATTCTATTGATAAATTTTTCCGATACTGATTTTCAAATTAATAATGGAGATCGCATTGCCCAAATGATTATTTCAAAGCATGAACAAATAGCTTGGGAGTCCGTTGAAACACTTTCGGAAACCCCTCGTGGTGCCGGTGGTTATGGCCATACCGGATTATAAATAACATGAAGAAGGTTAGCCTACTCCTCGTTTTTTCAATCTATTTATCCTTTTTTACTTTTGCGCAGAAAATTGAGCACACTGACGATCAGGCTGATCTGCTTTTTGGGAAAATTGTAGCTTCTAATGATAGTCTGGAGGTTAAAAAACTGTTTTTCGCCGGACTTCAAGAAAAGTTAGTAATGAATTACCCGAAGGCGACGGCTCATTTTGAGGAGCTTCTTCAAATTGATCCAGCTAATCATGCTAGCCTCTTTGAATTAGCCAATATAAAGTTAGAAGAAGAGAAGTGGCCGCAGGCCGAAGAAATGATAAAAAGGGCCATAAGTTTCAAGGCTGATAACGAATGGTATTGGATTTTACTTGCCGACATCTATAAAAAGACCAATAAAATAAGTCAGCTGATTCCCGTTTTGGAAAAAATTTCTAAGCTTGCACCTAAGCAGGAGGATTATTTTTATGATCGGGCAAGCGCCTATATTGCTTTAAATGAGGTAGATAAAGCTTTGGCAACTTATCGTGAGATTGAGGATAAATTTGGCTCTTCGGATGAAATTAATTCTATGCGACAGCGTGTTCTATTACAACATGGGAAATATGGAGATTTAGAGAAAGAGCTTAGAAATCAAGTGATTGAAAAGCCAAAAGAGGTCAGAAATTATATTTATTTGAGTGAAGTACTTGTAAAGTCAGGCAAAGGTACGCAGGCTATGGAAGTGTTGCAAATGGCCAAAAATCAATTTCCTTCCAATTCCATGGTCCGGTTAGCTCTCGCAGACCAATATACCGCATTAAAGCAGATGGAAAACGCTTTTATTGAGCTTAAGATTGCTTTTGCCGATCCTGATTTAAATATTGATGAAAAAGTAAGGATTGTACTTTCATTCTTCCCCATGTTTGCTGAGATGAAGGCAAGAGCTTATGCAAATGAGTTAGCTTCGATCATGGTAAAAGTTCATCCTGAAGAAGCGAAAGCCTTTGCTCTTTTGGGAGATGTACTTTTTCAGGAGCGTAAATATGAAGATGCCAAAAAATCCTATCAAAAGGCCTTAGAAATTAATGATCAAGTATTGCAAATTTGGGAGCAATTATTGAGTATTGAGCTTAATAACGGTAATTTTGAGGAGTTAATTATTGATGGGAATAAAGCTTTGAGCATTTTTCCAAATCAGGCTACCTTATATCTTTATACCGGTATAGCTTATTCTCGACTTAGGAATCATGAAAAAGCGATTACTTTCTTAAAGGGAGCGCTTGATCTGGAGCCAGGCGACAAGGAGGTAGTGGTGCAGATTTACTCGACTTTAGGGGATTCATTCAATGCCTTAAAAAAGTTTAGGGAGTCGGATGAAGCATATAATCAAGTACTTGTTGCCGATGCTAATAATTTCTATGTTTTAAATAATTATGCGTATTATTTGTCGTTAAGGAGAGAGCGACTTGAGGAGGCGGAAAAAATGTCGAGGAAATCCTTAGAGCTTGATCCTAATAATCCATCTTCGGAAGATACCTATGCATGGATTTTATTTCGATTGAAAAGATATACAGAGGCCAAAAAATGGATTTTAAAATCACTGCAAGGGAAACCTGAAAATAATGCTACCCAGCGAGAGCATTATGGTGATATTTTATATTTCCTTGGTGAAGAGTCGAATGCCTTGGAGCAATGGGAAAATGCAAAGAGTCAGGGCGGAAGCTCAGAAAAATTGAACAAAAAGATAAATGAGAAAAGATACATTGACTAAAATTATTTGCGGGATTGCTTTTTTAGTGGTTTTTGCATCCTGTAAAGCTAAAAAAGAGCTTTTGCCTGCTTCGCTTATTCCAAAAGTGATGGCCGAGGAGCCCAAGTCGGACTTAGCGAAAGTTGCAAAAATTAATGCGCTTAAGCAGATGAATACTACTTTTAAAACGCTGTCGATTAAAGCTAAAGCAGACTTGAACATAGATAACAAGAGCAATGAAGTAAATATGAATATCCGAATGAGAAATAATGAAGCGATTTGGGTATCTGTTACTGCAATTGCAGGTTTAGAAGTTGCACGCGCATTTATAACTCCTGATAGTGTAAAAATCTTAAATCGCCTAGATAACATCTACATTCAGAAACCATTTAGTTATATTTATGAGTTTACGAATGAGCGCATAACTTTCCAAACATTGCAATCGGTTTTGCTGGGAAATGCGATGGAAGAATTTATTAGTGAAAACACAGATGTGATTACTGAAGGAGAAAATACGTCATTTAAGACCGTTTTAGCTTCAATGATTTATAATTTAGAGGTAAATCTCCAGAATAAAGCTTTAGTAAACCAATTGAGTGATCTTGAGGCTGGCCAAGAGCTTTTTGTGAATTATTCAAATTTTACTTCAGTTAATGAGCAACAAATACCTCATTTAGTAAGCATGAATTCGAAGGCTAAGAGTAAGGTTATTAGTCTTAATTTTGAGTATATAAAGATTGAGATGGATACCAAGTTCGAACTTCCATTTAGGGTGCCAGAGCGCTTTTCGATAAAAAATTAAATACATTTGTTAGTATGAAGAGTTTAAAGTGCATCTTTTTCTTGTTTTTCTTTTGCCTAGGCTCCCACGTTTTTGCTCAGAGTAGTTCTGATCTTAGAAGACAGAAGGAGGCCTTGACGAGGGAGATTGAATCGCTCAACCGAAGTTTGAATCAAACAGCGAGCAATAAAAACTTGTCGCTCAAGGAGATTAGAGCATTAAATGCACAGATACGATTACGAGAGAAAAAGATAAACGTTATCAATTCGGAAGTGAAGTTGTTGGATAACCAGATCTCTGACAATACAAATACGGTACGATCTTTACAATCTCAATTAAATAAGCTTAAAAAGGAATATGCGGCCATGGTATTATTTGCCTTCCGTAATCAGAGTGCATACAGTAAGCTGATGTTTATTTTTGCTGCCGAAAATTTCAATCAGTCATATAAACGCCTGAAATATCTGCAGCAGTTTAGTGAGTATCGTAAAAAGCAAGCACGTTATATTGAAGGTACGCAACAAGATCTCAATGTAAAAATTGTGGAGCTTGACCGAAATAAGAAAGAAAAAAATAACTTGCTTTCTGATCAGCAAAAGGAAAAGCGGACTTTAGGGGTTCAAAAGTCCAGTAAATCAAAGGTTTTAAGTAGCCTAACTAATCAAGAGAAGAAATTAAAGCAGGAGCTTACACAAAAGCAAAAAGAGTCTGCAAGGTTGAACCGAGCCATTCAAAATGCAATTAATCGCGAGATTGATGAGGCCAGAAAAAGAGCGGAAGCCGAGGCTAAAGCTGCTATTGCGAAGGCAAAGGCTGAGAATAGGGAAGTTCCTGATGCAAAGCCGGTTGCGAGTGGATCAAGTATTTTATCGGCCACACCTGAGTCGGCCAAATTATCATCTGATTTTCTGGGTAGTCGCGGTAGTTTACCTTGGCCTGTAACAAGTGGAATGGTTATTGAAGATTTTGGGAATCATACGATTGGTCGGAATGTGACGGTTGAAAATAATGGTGTGGATATAAAAACAGCGCCAGGATCACAAGTAAGGGCAGTATTTGCAGGTGAAGTTGCGGCAGTACAGAATATTTCAGGTTCCTATGCAGTTTTAATTAGACATGGTGAATATTTCACTGTTTACTCCAATTTAAAGAGTGCTAGTGTATCAAGAGGGCAGAAAGTTACGTTAAAACAAAATATAGGGGTAGTAATGTCTGATCCTATAGATGGAACTACCGAAGTGCACTTTGAAGTTCGTAAAGGAGCAACTCCTTTGAACCCCTCAAGCTGGCTTTCGAATTAATTTTAAATTAAAGGTGTTTAAAATGCCTATATTTGTATATTGATCGTTTTAATATGTATAATTCAATAATGTTATTTATGAATATCGGCGGACCGGAAATGATCCTCATATTCGTTGTTATTTTACTTTTGTTTGGAGGTAAGAAGCTTCCGGAGCTTGCCCGCGGACTAGGAAAAGGTTTGAGGGAGTTTAAGGATGCCTCGGATGGTATTAAACGTGAAATTCATAATAATATCAATACTGTTACTGAGGCAGCCGATTTAGAAAAGGCAGCCGCTGCAAATCCGGTAAATAATTATCAGGATACTGAAAATACCTATTCAGAATCACCAAATAGCTATGGTATACACGCAGATGGGACTTATCCAGACATGCATGCACCACTTGCAGATACTCATTCTACAGAAAATAAATCAAGTGATGAAGCTCCTTCGGGCGAAGTTATGCCTGGGGAAACGGCTTCTGACAATTCAAAAACACTTTAAATAAATTATTATGTTAAATTCAATTTTGTTATTTATGGGACTTGGAGCTACGGAAGCAATATTAATCGTTGTGGTTGTCCTTTTGATGTTTGGCGGAAAAAAAATTCCTGAACTTATGCGCGGATTGGGCAAAGGTATCAAGGAATTTAAAACGGCTCAAAATGGCGAAGGTGATGCACCTTCAAAAGATCAGGACGCTAAATAATTTTTTTTTAGAATAATCTTTTTGTTTGTCATTTTCATGGCGATCAAAAAGATTATTCTATCCTTTTGCCTATTGGGAATCTTTAGAGACGATAGAGAGCCAAACCCTGGCTGGCATGAATAAATGGAATCCACATTTCACCAA
>NZ_JBIILQ010000265.1:0-3617 GCF_044232565.1 Daejeonella sp.
GAAACTCAAGTGACACAATCAGCAAAGAAGATTTGCGTGATTATGTGATTATGGGGGCTGCCAAGAGGCTTAGACCCAAAATTATGACCGTATGTGTGGCATTGTTTGGTTTAATTCCTGTGTTATGGTCGGGGGGCGTGGGCAGCGATGTAATGCAGCCTATAGTTTTGCCCATGATTGGAGGGGTTTTAACTTCATCAACACATATTTTATTGGTTACTCCTCTTATATTTTTAATGACGAAGGAGTATGAATTAAGAAAATTTGGAAAACTGGAGGTACATGATGTTAAACATTAAAAAGATAGGTCTTATATTGCTTTTTATGAGCTCTAAGCTTGCTTTTGGGCAGCTTGTTATGAGTTTAGATCAGATATTGGAAGAGATACAATCTAAAAACGTCGGACTAAAAGCCTACGACAATCGCATTCAAAGTAAAGATGCAAAGGTTGAGGGCGCAGGGGCCTGGATGGCACCTATGGTTGGGGCCGGTACATTTATGACACCTTATCCTTTTTCGGGAATGGGAGGGGACAGTGATCGTGGAGCATTGATGATTAGTGCTGAGCAGGATATTCCTAATCCCGCCAAGGTAAAAGCAAAGCGGGAATACCTTGAAACACAATCGTTGAGCGAGGTACATGCTCAATCTGAACTTTTTAATCAATATAAGGCTGGAGCTAGGCAGCTATATTTTGGGCTACTGATTGACTACAAGAAAATCAAGTATCAAGAAGAGAATAAACGCATCATGGAAACCATGAAGAAGCTTGCGGAAATCCGATATCCTTTTAATCAGGGGGGATTAAATCAGGTTTTTAAGGCTGAAGGACGAGCATTTGAGTCGGAGAACATGATTTTAATGACTGAGTCTAGTATACGGTCAAAAAAAATCGCACTCAATACCTTAATGAATCGGTCTGCTGATCTGGATTTTCAAATTGATACCTCTTTTAAGGTAGTATTTGTGCCAAAGGCTGATTTGGACACTGCTTATTTCGCTAGTTCAAGAAGTGATATTTTACACATGGAGCACGATATTAATACCATGAAAAAAAATATTGTTCTGATGAAGCAGGAGGCTAAACCGGATTTAAAACTTCGTTTTGATCATATGTCTAATTATTCGACCATGATGCCGCGACAGTTTACCGTGATGGCTATGCTTTCCATTCCGATAGTGCCTTGGGCCTCCAAAATGTATAAATCTGAAATAAAATCAATGAGCTTTGAGCAAGAAGCTATGCGCCAGCAAAAGTCAGCCATGCTCACCGACCTATTGGGTATGAGTCGAAGCATGGAAAATGAACTTTTTGCAATGCAGAAGCAATTAGCTAATTATGAGCAAAAAATTGTACCATCCCTACAGAAATATTTGAAGGTCTCAATTTTATCTTACCAAGAAAATAAATCAGATTTAAATACGGTAATTGATGGCTGGGAGGCATTAAATATGGCACAAATGAATTACTTGAATCAATTGGAGAAGTATTATCAAATGATTGTTGATTATGAGAAAAATATTGAAAGGTAGTACCGGGATTTTTATAGTTTTTTTATCCTTGCTTCTAGCATGTAATCAAAATAAGGAAGCTTCAGCACCCATCAGCTACACGTGCCCGATGCATCCTGAAATTTTGAATGAGGGTGCTGGCATTTGTCCGATTTGTAAAATGGATCTGGTGCCAAAATCGAGTGGTTTAGGACATGATTCGGCTGATAAGTCCTTAAATTCTTTGGTAAAGCCTAGCAATGAGTTAGTAATCTCAGGCATTAAGACCGTAAATCCCCAAAAGGGAAAGCGCAAGGCAGATTTAAGCCTGAAAGGACTAATAAACTACAATTCTAATCAATGGAAAACTGTTTCTGCACGTGTAAGCGGCCGAATTGAGCGTTTGTACGTAAAATATGGATATCAGCAGATAAAAAAGGGCCAAAAAATAATGGATATTTATAGCCCCGATTTACTCAATGCCCAGCAGGAGCTTCTTTTTCTTAAAAATAATTCAGAACCTATTTTACTTGAATCAGCCAAGAAAAAATTATTGTATTTAGGTTTAAATCAGCAGCAGATAAATCAAGTTTTACGTAGTGAAATTATAAATCCAACGGTTTCGGTGTATAGTCCCTATTCAGGGTATGTTGCCGAATTGGATCTAAATAATATGGCGGGTTCTAGTTCTTCTAATCAAGCTGGGGCAACAAGAATAAGTTCGGATAGTGAATCTGGAATGAGTGAAATGAATTCAGGATCTTCAGCGGTAGCGCTACCATCGGTAAAAACTATTAGTAGGGGGCAGAGTTTTCAGCTTAGAGAGGGGCAATATGTTAATGCTGGACAGAAATTATTCAGCTTGGTTAATACAGAGCAAGTGTGGGTCGAATTTTTTGCTGATTCTGATCAATTGGAGGCTTTTAAAAGAGGAACTAACATCAAAATAAAAGCAGTTGATCGTGCAAGTCAGCAGGCAGAAGTTAAAGTAGATCTTGTACAACCCTACTATCGCGAAGGCTTGAATTATTCACTGATAAGGGCTAATTTATCAAATGCTGGTAGTTTGTGGAAGGTGGGGCAACTTATTAATGTCCATAAAGAAACTGAGCTCGAGGGTAATTGGATACCAAGAACATCCGTGTTGCAGCTCGGTAAAAATAATATAGTTTTTGTTAATCGTAATTCGGCATTCATCCCTGTTTATGTAAGGGTTAATGCAATAGCCGAAAAGTGGATTGATATCGGCAATAGTTTAAGTGCTGATCAAAAAATCGCCATCAATGCCTGGTTTTTAGTGGATACTGAAAGTTTTATTAAAGTGGAACGTTTATAATGAAAAGAATTATTTTACTTGGTTTTTTCCTGCTTTTTATAGGGTTTTTGCAATTTTCTTGCAAAAATACGGAACATAATAAGAATGCATATACCGGCAATTTTACTTGTCCGATGCACCCCCAAATTATTAATAATAAACCCGGGTCTTGTCCGATTTGTGGAATGGATCTCGTCCAGGTAAATGCCGCAGGTGGCAAAAATGAGTTGACATTGAGCGACAGCCAAATACAATTGGCCAATGTTAGTACAATGCCTATTAGAAGTTCTTCTTTTAGCACTTCAAAGGTTTTGAATGGCCGCTTGATTATTGATCCGGAGCGTACAACAGTTATATCTAGTCGCTATTCAGGAAGAGTTGAACGGTTGTTTATAAGGGAAACCGGAATTAAGATTAAGAAGGGGCAGCCTCTCTTTCAGATTTATAGTGAGGAGCTAAAAACTTTGCAACAGGATTATTTGCTTCAAATAAAACAGCTAGCAGCCTTTCCAAACGAGAAAATTTATAGCACTATGCGTGATGCAGCAAAAAATAAATTGCATCTTTTTGGGATGAGCGAATCGCAAATAAAATCATTGGATTTGGGTTCTAAAACATCAGCCTTGCTAACCGTTTTTTCAAGTGAATCTGGTATGGTTACTGAATTGGGTCTCACAGAAGGTCAGTATGTTGCTGAAGGTGCTCAGGTTTTAAAATTGGAGAACTTTGATCAGCTATGGCTCGAAATGGATGTTTATCCTTCAGAAATTGTCGACATTAAAATTGGAACAAAAGTTAAGGCATTGGTAAA
>NZ_JBIILQ010000067.1:0-11944 GCF_044232565.1 Daejeonella sp.
AGGCTCTCATGGTCTCGGCGAAGAGCCTCGGCTTGGTACTTTTCAACTACAGGAAAAGGTAAGGCCCCCGCGGCTATGAGCGGGAAATATCATTAAAACTCCAATTTCCCTATTAAACCCTAATCAAAAAATATGAATCTCTTTCTTTTGAAGTCCAAAAGAAACAAAAGACTTTTTTTTCCTCTCCGAAGGAGTCCTTTGGACTTAGGCAGCCGGCGCAAACCAACCGCACACTAAAGCCAAAAGCCCACGGGCTGCGTTTTACAGAAGAGTAAAACAATGCCCCTCCCCAAACCACAATGCCTTCTTTTGCCTTTTGTTTAACAGCTGCTGAGGGAAAAAGCATGACGCCTAAAATCCTGGTACGTTTGACATTAGTTTTTAATAGCATGGGATCTCTCCACTCGTTACATTAATGCTAAACCTCACATTTGTGGCCGAATGTTCGAGATGACGGGGTGGTGGATTGACGTTAGAAGTAAAAAGAATATTAAAAATTAATCTTATTATTTAGCAGAATTCCCTAGCATAGACCCTTCGTCACCTTTCTTCCGCCTTGGCTGGTGCGGCAATGACAAGCCTAGCCCTCGCAGAACCTTTCATAGCATCAGACGCAGCGGTGGTTTTTTGGTCCTTTTCAACTACAGGAAAAGGACTAGCCCCCGCGGCCAAGAGCGGGAAACGTCAATAACAACACCATTATGCCGTTAAAAATCTAATAAGAAGAAAAATAAAACTCCAATTCTCCCTATTAAACCCAAATCCAAACAAAAAAGAATCATTATGATTTGATCTTTCAAATAAAATTTCCTCGGACACTAAGATTCTTTTCAGTAATTTAGATTAAAAAAAACATGAACAAATCATATTTAGCAGCATTGATGTTATTTTCTTTGCCTGCATTTTCTCAGACTAGTCCGCTGAAGGCCAAAGCCAATACAGCCACAGATCAAATAGAATCAAAGATTATTGAATGGCGTCGTGATTTCCATGAACATCCAGAATTGGGCAATAATGAGACTAGAACAGCGGCAATTGTGGCTAAACATCTACAAAGTTTGGGTATGGAGGTTAAGACTGGAGTGGCTAGAACAGGGGTTGTAGCTATTTTAAAGGGGGCAAAACCCGGACCAGTTATCGCTTTGCGGGCAGATATTGATGCTTTACCTGTTACTGAACGCGGTAATTTGCCATTTGCATCGAAAGTTAAAACTCAATATAATAATCAAGAAGTTGGGGTAATGCATGCCTGCGGACATGATTCGCATACGGCTATGCTGATGGGTGTTGCTGAAGTTCTAGCGGGAATGAAAGCGGATCTGAAGGGTACTGTAAAATTTATTTTTCAGCCTGCTGAAGAAGGTTCTGCTCCTGGAGTTGAAGGGGGTGCAGAATTAATGATAAAAGAAGGAGTTCTTGAAAATCCAAAGGTCGATGTAATATTTGGTTTACACATTTGGGCCTCAATAGAGGTTGGAAAGCTTGCTTATCGCTCTGGAGGGATGATGGCTGGCGTAAACGATATGCAGATTATTGTGAAGGGCCGACAAGCTCATGGTGCAGCGCCTTGGGCATCAATAGATCCCATTGTTGTTTCGGCACAAATCATTAATAATTTACAGACCATTGTAAGTAGAAACCTGAATATTACTGAAAATGCTGGCGTTGTAACTATCGGTTCGATTCATTCTGGTGTTCGTTCAAACATTATTCCTGAGCAAGCTGAAATGCTAGGCACTATTAGGTCGCTTAGCCTTGAAGATGAAAAATTATTGATTAGTAGAATTAGAACCATTGCAACCAAAACTGCTGAAGCTGCAGGTGCAACTGCTGAGGTTAAAATACCATACAGCAATCATTATCCGGTAACTTTTAATGATCTGGCATTAACCGAAAAGATGCTTCCTAGCCTAGTAAAAACTGCCGGTGCGCAAAACGTACTAATTACACCACCAATTACTGGTGCTGAAGATTTTTCTTTCTTTCAGGAAAAGGTTCCCGGTTTATTTTTCTTCTTGGGAGCTTTGCCTAAAGGCTCAGATCCAAAAACGGCACCATCACACCACACTCCCGACTTTTTTATTGATGAAAGCGCTTTCAAACTAGGTGTTAAAGCATTAACTGGCTTAACACTCGACTATATGGAAATGGGCAAGAAATAATTTCAAAACCTGATAAACGTAAAAAGGGGATTAAATAATCATTTAATCCCCTTTTACAATTCTGGCTAATTAATTATTTTGATCCTAATTGCTTCAATAACTCATCTACCGCAGTTTTAAGCTGCTCATCCACTCCTTTAGTTATATAATCAATTGAATTATCTATTAAGATATCAGGTACCGCTGGACCAAGCTCTTGATTTTCGTTTGTGGCCTTAACATACCAACCTCTAAGCGGTACACGCACTGATGAACCATCTAAAAATGACTTTGATCCCGTTGAAATTACAGAACCATTAGTTGGTATACCAACCAACTTTCCAATACCTAATTGCTTAAATGCATGAGAGAAGATTTCAGCATTAGAATAACTATTTTCATTACAGATTGCGATAGTTGGCTTCATCCATGCAGCATAAACTAAGCGTTCGCCAACCGGATAATAGTCGCGGAATTTTAATTTATTCTTTTCTAAATCATCGGTAGCTCCTCTAGGAATAGCATAAGAATGTTGCTTGTAATTTAAAACTGACATCAAATAATCGGTAGTGCTACCACCACCATTATAACGAACATCAATTACTAAACCATCTTTCCCATAACCAGCAGCTGCAAATTCGCGCTCGGTCTCCTCGAAACTAGGCATACTCATCGCTTGGATATGTATATAACCTAATTTACCATTGGAATATTTCTCTACCAGTTTTTTGCGTTCTAGCACCCATTCGTCGTAAAGTGCACCCGATGCGCTTGCTACTGGTCTGATTACTACTTCTCTGGACGCACCTTTGCTGTCTTTTACATTGATAAATAGCTTTTGGTTGACCGTGCCAGCTAAATGGCTGTAGAAGTTCTCATCCTTTTTTAAAGCTTCGCCGTTTACTGAGGTAATGATATCACCTTCCATTAAGCGACTTCCTACTTTGCTTGATGGCCCATTTGGTATCACACGAATTACCTTCATACCATCTGCCGTTGGACTAAGTTCTGCTCCCAATAATCCGGTAGTTTCTCTTTGAGTTTCTGTTCTGTCTGCAGATGTAAATCCCATGTGACTACTATTGAGTTCGCCAAGCATCAGGTTGAACATATCTCTAAAATCGGCACTTGTGGAGGCAGAAACTGCTCTTTCCTTGTATTTGCTACGAAGCGCATTCCAATCGTAACCATGCATTTTTGGATCATAAAATTGATCCCTTAGCGTTCTCCAAGCCTCTTCAAATACTTGCTCTTTTTCTCCAGGGTAATCAATGGTCATTTTAGCTAAGTAAGGTAATGATTCTTGCGCCGAGCTTTTTACATCTACTTTTGCAAGTGAACCACCTTGTCTGAAAAAATATATTGATTTTCCCTCATTGTCTGTCGCTAAAGAATATGGATTACTTCCACCTTTAGTAATTTCTTTTAATTCTTTGCCATCCCACTTTACGCTGTAAAGATCTCTGCCTCTTGCAGCACTATTTGTTGCAGTATAGAAAAATGTATTCCCATCCTTAGAAATAATAAAATCGCTTTCATCACCAGGTAAACTAGTCACTTGAACTGTTCTTTTGCTGATGTCTTCAAAATCTATTTGAATAGCTTTAGAACTAGTTTTTGCTGCTTTGCCAGATGCTGATGCTTCGTTTGAAGGCATATCTTGCCAATCTTCGTTTACCTTTTCCCAATCTTCCTTTTTTAACCATACAAACCACACATCCGCGCTTAGATTATTTCTAGAGCTTAGGAAACCTAATTTTGAACCATCTGGACTCCAAACAGGGTTGGTTTCTGTTCTTGGGTGCATGGTTACGTTTACAGGTTTTGTAGAGTTATCAGCTGCCTGAATAAAAATTTCAAAATTGGCGTAAAGATCACTTTTTGAATAAGCTAACCATTTATTATCGGGACTCCATACCAATCCTGATGGTGCAGCCCAACCATCAAGCAATATTTTTTCATTTTTTAATTGACCAGTTTCAGTAATGTCGGCTACAATTAATTGACCTCTTCCTCTAATGAATGCAATTTTCTTCCCATCAAAAGATACAGTAGGAGAGGTTTCATCTTCGGCGGTATTGCTTATTTGAACAATGCGGTGTTTAAGTGTTTTAAAGAGATTTTTTTCTTTTTCATCACTAGAAACGGCCATAAATAAGTTGAAATTGCCATCCTTGCGATCAGAAGTGAACACAAGCGTTGAATCGTTTAACCAAACTGGATTCATATCTCTGTAAGCATGATTAGAAATATTGACGCTTCTATTCTTTTCTTTATCAGCTTCTTTGATGAAAACCTCGCCACGAATGGTATATGCAAAAAGCTTGGTATTTGGCGATAGTGAAAACTCGCTAGCCCCACTTGTTAGCATTTTGCTTTCCGAAGAATCGTAGCGATCGTCTGCATTTATTTCTATTTTTATTTTTACTGCTTCGCTATTTCCTGCCTTAAGGAGATAGAAGTTCATATCTTTTTCAAAAACGATACTTGATCCATCTTTAGAAATGCTATAATGCCTAATAGCCTCATCTTTATAACTTGTAATTTGCTGTGGCTTTCCAGCAGCTTTCCCATCATTATCAATAGTTATTTTGTACAAATTATAAGTCCCGGATGTAGAACTTAAGAAGTACAAACTATTATTATCGCCCCATTGTGGCATAATATCATTTGTGGAAAATAATGGAAGCTTATTATAGCTTTTAGTTTTAGTATTCATGATCCAAATTTCACGATCGGATGAACCAGTATAATCCTCTCTAGCCACTGGGTTGCTACCACCACGGGTAAAGGCAATAAATTTTCCGTCAGGTGAACTAACGGGTTCAAAACCCAAAACATCAGCTATTCTCTGCTCTGTTCCCCCTGTTGAGGGTATTGAAAACATTTCTGGATCTCTTTCAATCTGGCGAAACTCTCTGCCTGTTGTAAATATTATTGAACCTGCATTGGTCCAGCTAGAAATATTATCTCCTGCCGAATGATAGGTCAAGCGTTTTGCTATGCCACCTTCAACGGGGATGGTGAAAATATCATTGTTGCCGTATCGACTACCTGAAAATGCGATTGTTCGATCATCGGGACTAAAAACAGGGTTGCTTTCGTATGCTTCATGAATTGTTAAACGATTAGCGCGTCCCCCACTTACTGGAACCGTCCAAATATCGCCTTGATAAGAAAAGGAAATAAGGGATCCGTTTTTACTTATTGAGGGATGACGTAATAATAGCTTTTCTTGGGAATAAGCCATTAAAACGAAAAGACAGGCTATACCTGTCAATAAAAAATGCTTCTTCATATTTCCTTTCATTATTTTTAGTGAATTAATAAAAAAGATGTGGTAAAAATAGGATTTCTGTTTTGTATTCATTGTTTTACAAAACAAAATTCTATGTTAATTCTTGATTAGACGTGGAGTTTAAAATGGCAAAATATCATCGGCAGCTTCTCCTGATTCATAATTCATCGGCCTGTCTTCCTTCGCCATTTCGCCAGAATTATCAGCTTTTATTTGCTTTGATTGATCGCTTTGTTCACTTTCAAAATCAGTTTTTCGGCCAAGCATCGTGAAGTTCTCGGCAACAATTTCAGTCGAGTATTTTTTATGTCCCTCCCGGTCTTCAAAAGAACGGGTTCTTAGTTTACCTTCAAGATATACTAATTTACCTTTCTTAAGGAATTTTGATGCAGTATCGGCCAAACCTCTCCACATAACTATATTGTGCCATTCGGTTTGCTCAATTTTTTTACCATCCTTATTATAAGTTTCTGAGGTTGCTAGTGGGAAGCTTGCTACAGTTACACCCCCATCTAAATATCGCACTTCAGGATCTTTTCCTAAATGCCCAACTAAAATAACTTTGTTGATTCCAGACATGGTTTTTTCATTAGATTATTCATTTAATGTACGAAAATTTTCTAAGAAATGGAAAATTAATTTAGGCTGCGCAAAGCGATCAAGGTCATTTTCGCTTACATAGAACCAATTTTTTGTTGTTAGAAAATCTTCTGAAAAGTTTTCTATGGATATGAAGTTGGTGTGAAGTTTCTGGTGACTAAGAATATGTTTTATGGGTTTCGAGATCGATTTTATGTGCACCTGAGTACCAAAGCATTTGATAAAATCTTCCGATTGGGTTAAATCATGAGCAGAACAAAGCGATTTGCTTTCAAAAAGTGGAAGATCATATAGGTTTTCCCAAATATCACCTGGGCCACGCTTGTTTAATAGAATTTGATTCTCTTTTAACACAAAAATATAGTTAAAAAAGCGCTCTCGGCTTTTTTGTAATTTGTTTTTTACGGGCAGCTCTTGTATACGATTTGTTCTTTTTGCTTCACAATCCACTTGTAATGGGCATGCCAGGCAATCCGGATTTTTAGGTTTGCATTGCAAGGCCCCAAATTCCATAATGGCCTGATTAAACTCTCCAGCTTGCGATTTATCGAGCAATTCATTCGCTAATTCGGTAAAAAGCTTTTTGCCTTTCCCCGAATTAATGGGCGTATCAATACCAAAGTATCGTGATAATAACCTGAAAACATTTCCATCAACTACTGCCTTGGCCTCATTTGATGAAAATGAAGAAATGGCTGCAGCAGTATATTCACCGACGCCCTTTAGCTTAATAAGGTCATCATATCTGCTTGGAAAATATCCAGCATGCTCCTCCATAACTATCTTAGCAGTGTGATGCATATTTCTGCCCCTCGAATAATAACCTAATCCCTGCCATAGTTTTAATATCTCTTCTTCTGTGGCATTGGCAAACTGCTTTACTGTTGGATATTTTTCAGCAAAGCGATTGAAATAGGGAGTACCCTGTTCAACACGCGTTTGTTGCATGATGATTTCTGATAGCCAAATAATGTATGGATCATCCGTATTTCTCCATGGAAGATCTCTTTTATGCAATTGGTACCAGTCAATTATTTCTTCTGCAAAATTCATTTGGATAGAGTATATTAGCTCATTAACGGGTACAAAAGTACCTTACTTATTGTTTTATAGAGACTTGCTTTAAAAAAAAGCAGAATTATTTCCCAAATTCAATTAAAACCAATACTTTTGCATCCCCAAATAAGGTATTATTTAGGTTAAAAATAAAAGAAATTAGATATGACCAAGGCAGAAATCATAACAGAGATCTCTAACAAAACTGGAATTGAAAAAGTAGATGTTCAAGAGGCTGTGGAAGCTTTTTTTAAAGTGGTAAAAAATTCAATGGTAAATGGTGAAAACGTTTACGTTAGAGGTTTTGGAAGCTTTATAGTTAAGAAGAGAGCTAAGAAAACTGCGCGTAACATCTCAAAAAACACAGCTATAATTATTCCAGAGCACTTTGTTCCGAGTTTCAAGCCTGCGAAAGTTTTTGTTGAGAAGGTTAAAACCGGTAATAAATAATAAAGAGTTTTATTAATCAAAAATGTTAAACAAAAAGCAGATTATAGTTATAGGTTCGGTCGCTGTACTGATGGGCTTAATGCTTTTGTTAGACATTCAAGGATTGGTTAAACCTAGTGAAGGTGAAGAAAATCAAGCGTCAGCAACTACATCTGTAGCTACCGACTTGAAAGCAATTTCATTGGAAGAAGTTTCAAAAACCTCTATGGAGGGCTTAAATGCTAGTTTAAAGTCGCTAATAAGTGATCTTGAAGCCCAGTTGAAGAGCGCCTCTGATGATGAGAAATTAGATTTGTATAAAAAACTCGCCCAGCAATGGGATGACGTTAATATTACAACCCCTTCTTCATTATACTATGAATTGATTGCTGAAAATGATTCGAATTTTGATTCTTGGTTAAAAGCCGGAGATAAATTTACGGATGCTTATCAACAAAGCATGGATACACTAATTCAACCTGTATTAGTCCAGAAGGCGATTAGTTCATATCAAAAGGCGGATAAATTAAAGCCAAATACTCTAGAAGTGAAAACAGGATTGGGTATTGCTTATGTTAGTGGTACACCAAATCCTATGCAAGGGATCACTTTATTACTTGATGTGGTAAAGCAGGACCCTAAAAATTTAAAGGCGAATTTAAATTTAGGCTTGTTTTCTATGAAATCAGGTCAGTTTGATAAGGCTGTTGAACGTTTTAAGACAGTCATTGAAATAGCTCCAAGCGCCGAAGCATGGTTCTATTTAGCTTCCAGTTATGAAAGCATGGATAGAAATGCAGATGCAATTGCTGCCTATTTGAAAACAAAAGAGATTGCTGCTGACCCTAATATGAGTCAGTTTGTGGATCGGAAAATAAACGAATTAAGTAATTAAATTATAAAACATTTTTAAAAAACAACATTATGCCAAGCGGTAAGAAAAGAAAGAGACATAAAATGGCTACCCACAAACGTAAAAAGCGTTTGAGAAAAAACAGACATAAGAAAAAATAGTCGAAATAATTTGATCTGAAAAGATCTTTATTATTATCAATGCTAATGAAGAATTTAAACCTCCCGCACCAAGCGACGGAGGTTTAAACCATTCGTTAGTTTTTATTTTTTCTATATTTTAAACGTATACCGGTTTAATACCGGTGTCTTAAATTTAGCCATTGGTAAAAGAATTAATTATCAATTCATCCCCTAGTGGGGTTACTATTGCTTTACTGCAAGACAAGCAACTCGTAGAACTAAATACTGAGCAAGTCAGCAATAATTATGCTGTTGGCGACATTTATTTAGGCAAGATCAAAAAGATTATGCCCGGATTAAATGCTGCTTTTGTAGATGTAGGCTATGAAAAAGATGCTTTTCTGCATTATCTAGACCTTGGTCCGCAGGTCCAGTCGCTTTTAAAGCTGACAAAGATTGTAAAGGGAGGCAGTTACAAAGATAAACTGCTCAATAGTTTCAGACTGGAAACGGATATTAGCAAATCCGGTAAAATTTCAGAAATTCTGAATCGGAACATGATTTTACCTGTTCAAATAGCGAAAGAACCCATCTCAACGAAGGGTCCGCGCTTAAGTTCAGATATTTCAATTGCAGGTCGATTTTCTGTGCTTGTGCCATTTTCGGATGTTATTTCAATATCCAAAAAGATCAAAAGTAATACAGAGCGCAACCGCCTAAAAAAGATTGTTGAAGGTATTAAGCCGAAAAATTTTGGAGTAATAATTCGTACAGTTTCTGAAGGGAAGGGTGTTGCTGAGCTTCAAAAAGATCTTTTGGATCTTATCGACAAGTGGGAGAAATTTACTACTCGCTTACCTGGTACAGAACCTTCAAAAAAGATTCTTGGTGAGATGGGTCGTACTTCGACCATCCTACGAGATATATTAAATACCGATTTTACCAATATTCATATTGGTGATCCATCCTTGTTTGAGGAAATCAGGTCTTATGTTCACGAGATATCTCCAGAAATGGAAAAAATCGTGAAACTATATCGTAGTAAGGAGCCAATTTTTGAGCACTTTGGCGTCGACAAGCAGATTAAAGCAGCTTTCGGTCGTACGGTAAATCTTCCAGGTGGAGCCTATCTCGTTGTGGAACATACTGAGGCTTTGCATGTTATTGACGTAAATAGTGGTAATCGTACAGCTAACAATGAAAATCAGGAGCAAAATGCGCTCATGATTAATATGGAAGCTGCAAAGGAAATTGCTCGTCAGCTTCGTCTTCGTGATATGGGCGGTATTGTAGTTATCGATTTTATCGATATGCATAAACCTCAAAACCGAAAGGAATTGTTTGACTATTTAAAGGAGCTTATGCTTCTTGATCGTGCCAAGCATACCATTTTGCCCCCAAGTAAGTTTGGTTTGGTGCAACTTACTCGTCAGCGAGTTAGGCCTGAAATGAATATTGTTACCAATGAAAAGTGCCCGGCTTGTAATGGGACTGGTGAAATCAAGGCAAGTATTATTTTAATGGATGACATTGAGAATAATCTTAACTATATTCTTAATGAGCAGAATGAGAGTAGTATTACGCTTTGCGTGCATCCATATATTGAGGCCTTCATTAAGAAAGGATTAATTTCAATACAATGGAAGTGGTTCTTTAAATTTAGTAAGTGGATAAAGGTAAAAGCCGTTCCATCTTATTATTTAACTGAGTTTCATTTTTTAAACTCGAAAGAAGAAGAAATTAAGCTATAAGAGGCACCGGCCTTAAATAAAAAATGTGCAAATGGTGTTTATTCGTTTGCACATTTTTTATTTATAATTATTCAGTTCTCTATCCCCATCTTTTTAATAAATTAGTACAAAAATCTTAAAACCATGGCAAAAACACGTTCCGCTTATTTCTGTCAAAGTTGTGGATACGAATCTGCTAAATGGCTGGGAAAGTGCCCTTCTTGTAATCAATGGAATACCTTTGTTGAAGAGATTATTGAAAAAGCAAATGCTTCTGTGCCCGACTGGAAAACGGGATCCACAAGTATGCAGCGAGCCAATAAACCTGCCGCAATCCATGAAATTGTTTATACCGAAGAAAATAGACTGATTACCCCTGATAAGGAATTGAACAGAGTATTAGGTGGTGGAATTGTAAGTGGATCTATTGTTTTAATTGGTGGAGAACCGGGTATTGGTAAATCAACCTTAATGCTTCAGGTTGCGCTTAACCTACCAGGTCTAAAAGTACTTTATGTTTCGGGAGAAGAAAGTGAACAGCAGATAAAAATGCGTGCCGAACGATTATTGCCTCAAGCCGGAAAAAAGGGGTCTGCGTCTGCAGATACTTATATATTAACAGAAACCTCTACTCAAAATATTTTCAAACAAATTGAAATTCTGCAACCTGATTTGCTAGTTGTTGATTCCATCCAAACGCTCTATTCTGCACATATTGAGTCTACGCCTGGCAGTGTTTCCCAGGTTAGAGAATGCACAGCTGAACTTCTGCGTTTTGCGAAGGAAAGCGGGACTCCCGTTTTCCTAATCGGTCATATTACAAAGGATGGAATGATTGCCGGGCCTAAGATTTTGGAGCATATGGTGGATACCGTTTTGCAGTTTGAAGGCGATAGACATCATGTTTATCGTATTTTGCGTGCAGTGAAAAATCGGTTTGGCTCTGCCTCTGAACTGGGCATTTATGAAATGCAGGGTAGTGGCTTGAGAGAAGTTTCAAACCCATCAGAGATTTTACTGTCGCAGCGTGATGAACCTTTAAGCGGAATCACTATTTCGGCAATGATGGAGGGCCTCAGGCCAATGTTAATTGAAACGCAAGCACTAGTTAGCGTTTCGGCATATGGAACGCCCCAGCGCTCCGCAACAGGCTTTGATACCAAAAGAATGAATATGCTCCTTGCTGTTCTTGAGAAACGTTGCGGATTTAAACTCAGTGCAAAGGATGTATTTTTGAATATTGCCGGTGGATTAAGAGTGGAAGATCCTGGAATTGACTTAGCTGTTGTTGTAGCGATTATTTCCTCCCATGAAGATATGCCGGTTGATTCAAAGATCTGTTTTGCTGCGGAAGTAGGCTTATCGGGTGAAATTAGAGCGGTTAACCGTATTGAACAACGTATCGCAGAAGCTGAAAAGTTAGGATTTGAACAGATATTTATCTCTAAATATAACCTCCCATCAGGTAAAGGCGTGAAAACATCGCCCGAATGGCAGAAATACAAAATTGAAATAAAGACTGTAGCTAAGGTGGAGGAAGTGTTTAATGCACTCTTTGGCTAGTATTTATCTCAATTGGATATTAAAACCCGATTATTTTAATTATAAACTAATAGTGTCCGGGGAAATCTCATGCTGAGAAATGCGGATGTCTAAACTACAAGCTTGTTATTCGTGGGTTAGTATTATTTTTTTATTAGATTTTCAAGGGCGTA
>NZ_JBIILQ010000059.1:0-12772 GCF_044232565.1 Daejeonella sp.
AAAATATTATCTACCGAAAGCGCGTATTCAATCACATATCCAGTAATAAACTCGAGGCCTAAATTCTGTTTATAGATCGCCAAACTAGCGTCAAAATTAGCTGGATTAAGGGTAATGTTATGGAAATGGCTACTAGTAACCTCCTGCAATTGGGCGAAATTATTGATGCCATGCAGCAGGTCCCCATTGGTAATTAGCAGAAAATAAAAGCCGAGTGCAAAACTCACCCAGATGAAGCTCATAATGGCAGCTTCCTTTAGGCTTACCTTATGATCCTTTTTATTAAATAAACCGAGGTCGATGGCAAGCATCAACACAATAAACAGCAGAAAGCTGCCAAAAAATAGATATTCGTTAGACATTTTTATTTTTTTCGTTCAGTAGTAAAGCGAATTAACTGCCCCAGTGCATCACGAGAGCTATTTTCTGGAAACTCATTTAAGATTGTAAAAGCTTCATTCTGATAATTCTCCATTTGAGATTTGGCATAAGCCATTCCTCCACTGTTTCGCACAAAGCTAATAATCTCAGCAACCTTTTCCGCTTCCTCGTTATGATTTTTAACTAAATTAATGATTCGCTTTTTTTCAGAGCTACTGGCTTGATTCAAAGCGTAAATTAAGGGAAGCGTAATCTTTTTCTCCTTAATATCAATCCCCAATGGCTTTCCTACATCATCTGTACCAAAGTCGAAAAGGTCGTCTTTAATTTGGAAGGCAATACCCACTTTTTCACCAAAAAGCCTCATTCTTTCAACAGTTTCATCATTTGCACCCGAAGAAGCAGCGCCACAAGCACAACAGGAGGCAATAAGTGAAGCTGTTTTTTGACGAATAACCTCATAATAAACCTTTTCATCAATATCAAGGCGACGAGCTTTTTCGATTTGCAGTAATTCACCTTCACTCATCTGCTTCACCGCATCAGAAACAATTTTAAGCAAAGCAAAATCTCCATTATTGATAGACAAAAGCAAACCTTTTGATAAGAGAAAATCACCAACTAAAACAGCAATTTTATTTTTCCATAGTGCATTTACAGAGAAAAATCCTCTTCGCTGATACGAATTATCCACCACATCATCGTGAACAAGCGTGGCGGTATGAAGCAATTCAACAAGCGCGGCACCGCGATGGGTAGCCTCCGTAATTCCACCGCAAAGACTGGCAGAAAAAAATACAAACATGGGGCGAATTTGCTTGCCCTTACGTTTTACAATATAGTGGGTAATCCGATCAAGAAGCGGGACAGAACTTTGCATGGAAGCTTTGAACTTCCCTTCAAAGGTGTCCAGTTCTGCGGCTATGGGTTTTTTGATCTCGTTGAGACTCAGCATTAATTTCCGAAATCTTGGGTTAGAATAATGCTGTAAAGATATTGAAAATTCAGCAATATGGTCAGTTAAGGCAATTTTAAATAAGCTATTATTTATTAAAATCTACAATATTGACAGAATTTTGATACTTTTGCATCCCTTGTAAAAGGCTAGGTCGATCATACTGGAGAGGTGTCAGTCCGAAGGATGAATCACCTACAAGTAGAAAAAAATAATAACAAGGCCCAATAAATTGGAGAGGTGTCAGAGTGGCCGAACGAGCGAGCTTGGAAAGTTCGTGTACTAGCAATGGTACCGTGGGTTCGAATCCCACCCTCTCCGCAAAGAAATGCTGTCCGCCCTAAGGCGGATGGCATTTTTTGTTTCAGGCGTTACGAGCATAGCTCGTATAAGCATGGAACAAAAAATGACAATAGCGGAGTGAAACGAAGCGATAACATTTCTTTGCTGGTACCCCCTTAAAGGGATCAATGTAATTAATCCCACCCTCTCCGCCATCTAAAATTATAAAGCCCTATTTTCGATAAGATAATAGGGTTTTTTGTTTCTAAAAAACAAAAAGGTAGTAGATTAGGTAGTAAAATAGCAAAATAAAATGGAAACAGAGTAACCCTCTTTCTTCATTGCTAAATACAATTTTCACAACCTAATAAAAGCACTAACAATAACATCACAATATTCCTGTTCACCCCAAACAACATAAATATCGAATAGTAAGCATTAACATCTATAATGAGTATTACGGGTTCCCGTAAGATACTTAATTCAATTAACTATAAATTTAAAAATTCTTGTTGTATACGATTTGAACCTGTAATATTTGAAGACAGGATTTGTTGGGCCTAATTCTGAAAATAGCTTTAAAGAACTTTAAAACAAGGTTATTAAAAATATAAGAATTGCTTAGGTTATACAAACATTAGCTTGGTTATAGATAGGTAATAGATATATTAGAAAGCGGTACCGATTTGCGCTACATACAAGAATTATTTGGACACAATAGCAGCAAAACAACCGAAATATATACTCATGTTAATACAAAAAGCATACAACAAATCAAGAGACCCTTTGGTGATTTATAAGAATAAAAACAATATATTAGACTATAATCAAAACGAAAGAAAATTTCGTTATGCGAGCTTGATTTGGGTGTAAAGGCGAAATTTTTTATCGTATATAAATGAGTTACCACCAATGCTAAAAAGACAGACGACACAGCAAGACAATGACTAAAAATGGACTCGACATACAGACCATATCGACCAAACGGACAGACTTTCAAACTGACCATGTTTTGCTATTTGGACCGTTGACAAAAAAACAAGAAAAAGCCAACCCTTTGCATTTTTTAAAATTTCTTTTAGCCAACCGCACAAGTGGCACATTTGGTTTTGCCCTGACACACAAAGCCGACCCTTCGGCAAAACCAAAAGAGCCACTTCTTCCCTACGCACCAATAGACTTTGTTGCAAAAAGACAAATTACCTTTAAAAGCAAAGTCTGATGAACGAAAGAAAACTATCGGACTTACAGAAAGAGTATAGAGCCTTCTTTTTAGAGAAGATGAAACTTTATAGTGTAAAGTCACCTGCTGAGTTAGCAAAGGAAAAAAAGAGTGTATTCTTCACAGAAATAAAACAGGATTGGGCTAAATACAAACTTTCAAAAAAGCAACTTCAAGATGATTATATTGATAACACAGAATCTGTAGTCAACGAACCAACAGAAACTTTTGAAGATAAGGCACAAGAACAAAGAAATAATAATTCAAGTCATAAGTTAAATGATACGCCCCGAAAGGAGTATCCAATTCAACCTAATCTAGAAAAGGAAAATCAACAAACAGATAACAAGGCAGCAAGTAAAAAACAAGAACCACCACAACAAGAGATTGCGAAACAAGTAATCAAATCGGAGCCTAATCAAGAGCAGACAGACGAACTAAAAATTCTATTTGACCCAAACAATCATTTTACACAAGTAGATAATTACATGTATCCTCTTGTAAAAATGCCTAAGCCAAATTCTAGAATTAAACTCCCAAGAATCGGACGAACAAATCAAAAAGGTTACAAGGAAAATGATTTTTTCAATCAAATTAAACTTCAAATACCAAGCATTGAGAAAACGAATAATGTTCACATGGTAATTCCAAACTATAATAAGCCATATGAACCCGATATAGTTTTGTTTGACAAAAATCTGAACTTATATATCGACATTGAAATTGATGAACCTTATGACGGTTATTATAGGTATCCGACACATTGTATAAACCTCGAAGAAGAAGTTAAGCAAGACAATGTGAGAGATTTGTTTTTTACTGAAAGTGGTTGGGTTGTTTTAAGATTTACAGAGAAGCAAGTCCATTGCCAAACAAATGAGTGTATTGATTATATCAAAAATGTCCTCAATTCAATTTACAATAGAGAATTTTCTAAAAATGCAAAGTGTGAAGCAGAAAAGCAATGGGATTACAACCAATGCATTCAATGGCAAAAAATATTTTACAGAGAAAAGTATTTAGGGATAGACCGTTTTCATAAACAATATAACTACAAGGAAATTGAAATAAATACCGAAGAAACTGACAGCATTGAAATGGTGATTCAGCGAACAAAAAGATTTCAGTTTGAAAATTGGAATAGCAGTATCGCATTTGATGAAGAAACACATAAGTATATTCACCCAAAAGACGAAACGGGGAACGCTGAATACATTTCTGTAACTACACTAATTGAACGTTTCTTCCCTTTCGACCTAAAAAGATATATTGAAAGAAAGGCAATTGAAGAAGATAGAACGGAAGAAGATGTATTGATTGAATACTTAATGATTCGGGATGAAGCAGCGGAGAAAGGAACTTTCCTTCATAATCAAATCGAAAATTATTTAAAGGGAAATGATTTTGATTCAGATACAACAGAATTTAAATTGTTCAATAATTTCTACATTAATGAAATCAAGAAAAGAAACTTGATTTTTCACGATGCAGAAAAAATGATTTATTCTAACAAATATAATGTAGCTGGGACAATTGACTGCCTATTCAAAAAAACGGAAAAAGACGAATATGTAATGCTTGATTGGAAAAGAAGCAAAAAGCTTATCATAGATGGACAACCTAGAATTTTTGGCTATGGCTATGCTTTATCAGAATTAAATCATTTAGACAATTCAAGCTATTACCGATATTGCCTCCAACAAAACATTTATAAAGTTATTGTTGAAAAGGAATTTTCAGTTAAAATCTCATCAATGAAATTGGTAGTATTACATGAAAACTATTCCGACTATTATGTTGTAAATGTTCCTGAAATGAAAAAGGAAGCTAACGCAATTTTAAACTCACTAAAACATAAAATATAAAATGGATGTATTAAAAGAATTTCAAGCCGCAATCGAAATTGAACGCATCAAAACTTTAAAAGATTTTGACGAGCAAATGAACCAACCTTTGGACGAAAGAGTTGCCAAAGGAGTTACTATGTCAAATTTGAAAGTTGAATTTGGATTTTTTGATGGATTACCAAATCCATGGTGTTCAAATTTGCCAGCCTCAAAAAAATACATTTTCTCCGCCAAAATTATATGCGACAACAATATATCAAAATTTAAAGAGGGCAAACCTGTTATTTTGAGTAATGGTTTGCATAGGTTTGAAATGGAAATTGATGAAGATAGTCCTGATAACTTTATTCTTAAACCCAATGATTTCAATGTAAAAACTTGTTACATTGATTCGAATGACTATCCACGGAATAATTGGGAAATAAATGACGCTAAAGTTGATATTATAGCCAAACTATTATTAAATGCTGCTCAAGTGCTGATAAACGACAGTTCAACACTTAATAAAATAGACAGTTTTCTTAACGGAAGAACTAAGAATAATTTTAAAAATTATTCGCAAAGAGTTAATTACTTAAATGAATCTCAAAATACGGCATATCTAAATGCGATTAACGCAAGTGACTTTTGTATTATTCAAGGACCACCGGGAACAGGAAAAACTGAAACCATTGGGAATATCACTAAGCAACTTATTGAAAGCGGCTTAAACGTTTTTATTACCGCCCCAACAAATACAGCAATCAACAACTGTATGAACGCTATAGCTTCAAAAGTTACAGATAGTAGTAAAGTAATCAAGATTGGTGAGAAAGCAGGAAATAAAGAAGTTATCGAAAATCAATCTGTAATGAAAAAATCAAGATTAGCTTATTCTAGTTTTTTCAACAACCCAACATACTGCCAAAAGGGTATTGCAATTGGAGCTACCGCTTATTCACTTTGTTATCCTGGAAGTAAAAAACTTGATGGTTGGAAATTTGATGTTGTGATAATAGATGAGGCATCTCAATTGAGTATTCCTCTTTCAATTGCTGCAATGTGTAGAACAGCTAAATTCATTTTTGTTGGAGACCACAAACAACTTGACCCGATAATTCCAAAAAACTCGAACAACGAAATGTTTGCCGAATCAATTTTTAGCAGACTAGCAAGAATATACCCCAATGATATAAATCTACTGAATACTTCATACAGACTCAATGAAACATTGATTAAAATTCCAAATACATTGTTTTATGAAAATCGTCTCCATTCAGATTCAACCACAAGGATTGATACCACACAATATCAATGCACTTATCATCCTCAAGTTTTAAATAATGATTCGCATGTTTTGTTGCAACATAACGTTTTTGATGCACAGGGTCGTTCACCTTTTGAAGCAAAACTAGTGGCTGAATTGGTTTCCGACCTTTTAAACAACGGTGCAACGCTAAATGACATTGGCATAATGTCTCCCTACAGGGCACAGGTTAGAGAAATTAAAAAAGAAATCAAAAAAATTATTCCAAAGACAATTTACAATCCATTTGAATCTTTATTCGTTGACACGGTTGACAGTATGCAAGGACAAGAGAGAAACTACATAATTTATAGCATGGCTAACTCACATCCTTTAGAATCAATGAGACGGTTAGACTTCTTCTATAGCCCAAACAGACTAAATGTTGCAATTACAAGAGCAATCAAGAAATGTGTTGTAATTGCTAATTACAAAGTTTTTGACATCATAGACGAAGAATTAAAAGACCACAAAGAGTATCAAGACATTAAAAGCAGTCTTGACATTTTTAAACGATTCAACTCTCTTTCGACAAAAATTGAAATTATCCAGACCGAAGGATCTGAATGGTAAATTGGAAAATGAGCCAACGCATTTTGCAAGCACTATTAAAAACCGCAACGCCTGACAAACGATCAAAGTTTTTAATAGAGCTTGCAAAGCCGACCCAAAAGAAAAATTCTATTTAAAATCACACATCCATCAAAAAACAATATATATGACATTTAAAGAAGTTATTAAAGAATCAATTTCTAATAATCACAGATTAGAAATTTCTTATAAAGACTATAATGGAAAAAGTTCATTAAGGCAAATAAGTAATGTTGAATATTCGAATGAATTCCAAAAAAATAGCAGTAAAAACAATGAGCATATATCTGCATATTGTCATTTAAGAAATGAAAAAAGAACTTTCAAATTAAATCGGATAGAAAAAATAAGATTTGTTGAAAGCAATAAAAACACTAATTGGGTCAACAACTCTTCAGGTGGTTGTTATATTGCAACTATGGCATACGGTTCTTATGAACATCCGCAAGTTCTGATATTAAGAAAATTCAGAGACGATGTTTTACACAGTTCTTTTATTGGAAAGTTATTTGTTAAGGTATATTATTCTGTATCACCCAAATTCGTAATCGTCCTCAAAGACCAAATTACTATAAATAGAATCATTAGGAAAATATTGGATAAATTAATTGAAAACATAATTAAATAACGATTTACATAATATGCGAACATCAGACGATTTAAAAATGGTTGAAATCTTTGACAGTCAAATAAGCACTGGTGGTAACACGGGTTTGGCAAAAGTGGCTGTTCAGTGCACCGCAGACACATTTGTGGTTAATCAAACATTAGTTCTCCGCATCAACATTTGAGGTGAAAATCGCCACCTTCGCCAAGCCCGAAACCGTTATCGGCAAGCGTAATTGACTAAACCGTTTAAATTAACACTTCAAAATGAAATTATTAATAAAAATCAGAAAGTTACTATGTCGAATAGGTTTCCATAAATGGGAGGAACATTGGCATAAGACACAGGAAGGGAATTTTCACTGTAAATATTGCGAAAAGTTTATGGACGAAGAGGAAATGTCTAAATACCTGTAATGACAAAATACACTGCAAATTATAAATATACAAATCCGAAATTTATAAATCAGAACCTTATAACAAATCAGACAAACACTGACTTGTTACCGATTTTGTGCTATGAAAAAAGAAATCTTAACACTTATAAGGTTACAGAATTACTAATAAGTGAATTTACATTGATTTTGAAATTTCATTATAAAAATTGAAAATCAAATTAATAGAGCACTTGTCAATAGACTTAAATGAAGTTGAAAAAAAATATGTAAACAGGCAAATCAATTCAGTTGATAACTATATAACCCTATTTTACATAATAAATTATGACTAATTCTATTCTAAATGATACAGTTTTAAAAAAGGTATATTTAAAAGAGTGAAAAAAAGGCAACTATTTGGGAAAATTTGGAGGGGTATGGTGGTTTTGTCCTACATTATTTTATTACAAGTTGGCACTTACCCTAAAGACGGCAAAAAGACAAAAAGATAAAAGTAAAATTATAGGCAATAAGCCGAAGCCTATGTGAAATCCAATTAGGTACAACGCCACCATTAAGCCAACTCATGGATGCTCTAAATTTTCTTTTTTTACCAAACTTTATGACAATTCAAAATCGCAAATGACAGTAGCAGAATTAGCACAAAAACTTAACACAACAGTTGCAGAAATTTTTGAGCATTATAAAAAAATATCGAAGGATATCCCGCAAGATGAAAATTATATTCTCAGTACAGATCTAATAAAAAGGGCGATCCATAATTATGAACCTATTCAACCTAATGGCCAACTTGAAACACGGAGGCGTCGTAATCGTAAATTTGAAACAGTCCGAATCGAAGATTTAAAATCCAAATTGACTGCAATTAGTCATCAACAAAATGTAAAAACAGAAAGCAAATACTATAAGCTTAACAATAAATTAAAACTCGGTAAAGTTAAATTTTTAAATTACGATAATGGATTTGGATATATACATAGTTTCGCTGATGACAAAGATTGTTTTATCCACGTATCAAAACTTATTACATCAAGTATTGATGAAGATGATATTGTAATTTTTGAAACAGTTGACTCCAGAAAAAAGCCAGGCGAATTAGATGCAATCAATGTGTCTAACAAAATTCCTGTTTTTATTTTCAATAAAGATTCGTCGTCAAAATCTTTTGCCTACCCACTCTTACAGAAGCATCTAAAAAAGGAAATTGCTTTAACAGTAAAACATGAAACTGGATTTGCTGTAGTCACAGCTCATTATCAGGCAACAAGTTGGCAGACTACTGTTATATCTTCTGAAATAATTCAAAAAGCAGAATTATTTTTTTTTGGCAAGGCTATAATTGCACAACTTTTACTAAACTTTAATGAATATAAACACTCAATTGAATGGTTAACATCATTTTTAAAAACGGTATTATCTGAAACTGATTTAGAAGCAATTTATAGTGATGCATTTAACAATTTTGAGCAAAAGACAATTTTAGAAATTAACCAGGATATTGAAAAAATTAAGGATTATTCATTCTTTGAAAAATTTATAGAAGAAAAGAAAAAAGCACTTAACAAAATCAGCTTCGTTTTGTGGACTAAGGGCTTTGTTGAAAAGTTACCAAAACCAACTAACAAGGAAGAAGAAGAAATTTGGTATTCAGAAGTGTTATCAATATTGAATTGGGAGATTTTACAAGATATTTTAACAAAACTACTTTCTGAACAAGGTCCAACAAAGCTAGTCGAAGAATCATATAAGTATTTAATTAGCACTGGTTGGGAGATTAAAAATATAGAAGAACTACAAACTGTTGGCTTGTTTATAAATGAAATTAAAACTGTCTTTCCTTTCATCTGTTTGGACGAAAATAATTTTAAATGCGAGTCCAATCAGTTTTATGTTGAACTATATCATACTGGGGTGATAAAGGAGTTGTCAGACACCCGTATTAGGGAATATATTGATGAGTTAAATACTGCTGATGAAAAAGCTGCCTTTATAGAAAAATTGCCTTCCGATAAAATCCTATCATATTATTTTTCCTTTCCTTCGCTGTCAAATTATCAAGAAAGATACATTACTGGAATACTTGAAAGCGAATTTTCAAATATTGATTTTTTGTGTTTTGACTTAGAAACCGATGGTGTGCAAATAAATGAGTTTGCGTGGAAAAATAGATTAGGCATAAAAAGTGAAACGGATTACACAAAACGTGAAGATGGCATTTCAGTTCTTGTAACTCTCATAAATTCAGGTTGTTTAATAATTGGGCAAAATATTAAAGATTTTGACTTACCCGTATTAGCAAATCATGGGGCTGCGCCCTCTACTGATTTTATTTGGGATACACTAGAGGTCGAGATGCTGCTGAATCCTGAACGATTCAGTTACGGACTTAAAACACAACACAGTGCAACCTCAGATACGGAACTCACTTATCGTTTATTCAAAAATCAATTATCAAGGATATTAGTTTCGCAAAGTAATTTAGATACTGTTAAAGAGCTATTGCCTTCAAAAGCAATCGAAGCAATTAATCAAATTAGCAGCAATACAAATTGGGCTTTATTGGATTATGCATATTTTGTAAAACAGTCCGATGAGTTTTTCCGTCCTAATCCCACAAACCAGAATATTTCTGAACAAACATTTAATCTACTCAAAGCAAAATTAAATGAAGACGGGAGAAAGGTTGTAATTGCTCCCGAATTTCTTTGGAACACATTATCCCATCAATTTGACCTCACATTTTATTCGGATAGCAAATCTTTAGAATTTTGCTTAAATAAAGAAAAAATAGAAGCGACTCTTGATGATGACAACTTGCTCAAAGCTATCCTTTTTCGATTTGTAGATTCAAGCATTTCAAAAGGTTTGCAACCATATTTTCAGCACCTACCAATAGCCATAAGATTAAAGCTAAGCAGTGAGCAATCAACGTTAATATGTGACAACATAGATGTTGACTTTGGCAATATTAATCACAAGCCTATCTGTATTAAGCCAACTGATATAGAAATCCTAAAACAGCATGTTGATCAAGTTTCAGATTTAAAAGTAATTGTAGTTGGAAATGAATTATACAATCTAACAAGTAAATTACAATTAGGCCAAGATCTTGATTTTGCTACAATTTTCGACAGATTGAAAAATGAACCAATATGGCTGCAAATGTCTGGTGGTAAAAGTTTCATTAGTCTTGAACAAAGTCATTGCAGGCAATTGGGTATTTCAGAGTTTCCTGAATTTGTTCAAAATATTTGGTTAGAAAAAATTGGCAAGGGCAAATTCAAAGTATGGTGTAATCTAAACTTCGAGGCATATATAAGTGATTTGCCAATAAATAAAGTCTTCTATATTGATTGGGTAGATGAAACCTTTATAAAACTAAACTCTTTCATAATAAGGCCAGATGCCAGGAAATCCGGTTATATAGCAGAACAGAAAAGGGTAAATCCTGAATCATTGTACAGGAAAATATATTGGATATATCAATTCAAATTATTTGAAGGCATTGATAATACAAACAAACCTAAAGTTTTAATCGTAAATGATGAATTAGAAATTGAAAAACTGTCGGCTTACGCAAGGCGAAAAGGGTATTTTATTCCTGATTCAAAGGCCTCTTTGGCAAGGCAGGTCGAATTACTTCATACACATCGATCACCTAACAAACTTTTAATTACTTCTTTCCTAACCTTAGACAAAATTATTTCTAGCAACTATACCGGCCCACTAGATTTTATATGGGATAGTTTTTTGCTACAGGAGAAATTGCAAATGTTGAAAGGAAAAGTTAATAAGGATGAAATTGAAATAACCGAGAATGCAAATTATATTCCATCACTAAAGGGCGATTTGGCTAATAAAGGTGATTTTGATACTTATAAGTTATTTAGACTTCACAAACCGCTAGTTGATTATTATTATAAGATGATAATTGATAACAATCAAGATTCCGGCTTGTATTTATGTGATACAAGACTTGCTGATTTTATTGGTATTGAACAGAGTTTAGAATTAAAATCAAAATATGTAAGCCTTTGGAATAGAATTGAAGATTATGAAACTGATCACAAAGAGGCTTCTGATTTTTTTCCATCAAAATTATTAAAGGACAATTCCTTTGATGTAGTTGAGGCTAAACAGATTCTGAGACAATTATTTTTGCCTAAAAAGGATAATGGAGATTTTTCTGAGTGGTACGACTATCAAGATAAATGTCTCGATGAAATTCTGCCAGCCAATAAAGATTTATTAATTTCTTTACCTACAGGTGCTGGAAAATCTGTTTTGTTTCAAGCTCCAGCATTGTTTCGATCTTCATTTACAAATAAACTTAATATTGTTATAACACCGCTAAGAGCATTAATGCACGATCAGGTTGAAATATTACACAATATGGGATTGTATAGTAATGTTGACTATTTAAGCGGAGACAAATCACAAGAGGAGATTAAGGATATTTATAGAAGAATTGTTGGAGGTGAAATTACCTTGCTTTACATTACACCAGAACGGTTTAGGTCTCGTTCATTTGAAAATTGTCTACTTACAAGACTGGATGCTGACGGCGGATTAGAGTACGTTGTATTCGATGAGGCACACTGTATTTCACAATGGGGGCAGGAGTTTCGCCCTGATTACTTGAATGCTGGAAGGGTTATAGCAGATAAATCGAAAAGTTATCAAATGCGAAAGCTGTTATTTTCTGCAACAATTTCAGAACAAGTTTTTGAAGAAATAAGTATTCTCATGCCGGGTGTTACAACCGTTGAAGGCACAGAGAAAAATTACAATCCGGTAAGAGACCACATCAAAATAGATTTCAAACATAATTTAGTTGAGGACGAGAGGCTATTCGAAGTGGCGAATTACTTAAAATCTGGCAAATTCAATCCAAAATTAAGTCGGGCAATCATTTTTGTTAAGAGCAGGAAAAAGGTCGAATTATGCTCTGTAATAATGCCCGACAGTTTAAAAGATGTATTTGGAGCAGACTGTAGTTTTGCTGATAAGGTTGGCATTTTTCATGCTGGAATGGATGCAGAGGATCGTAAGGATACCTATGAAAAATATAAAACGGGTGAAATTCTAATACTCTTTGCGACAAAAGCATTTGGTATGGGAATGGATATTCCAAATATTCATTTTGTAACACATTATTCACCACCCAGTACGTTTGAAGATTTTCTTCAAGAAGTTGGAAGGGCT
>NZ_JBIILQ010000014.1:0-23393 GCF_044232565.1 Daejeonella sp.
GATTGAAAGCAGGTTTTAATAATAGTGAAAATCCGATTAAAACTCTTTGCTTAACAGGTAAAGATGATTTTAGAAAGCTAAAAGACCAACTGCATGAAAGCAGAATTTCATGGCATGAGATTAAGGATATTAAACAGGTATTGGAAAATCATATCGCAAGGTTTAAACCCTTGACACCGGATACTGAAATTCCTGTAGCAATACCGTTCAACCTATATTCAAATAAAAAAGGTTCTGTAAATGATGACCTTGATAACAAATTCAGAATTGCATTGCATTGGCTAGAACGATTAGAAAGAATTAAATTAGGGTATTTCACCATAACTCATTTAAGCTTTAAAACTCTTCCTCTTTACCTCATTACTGATAAAGATATTAAAAAGTGCCCAGATGATAATTCAAAAAAAGTTTGTAAAACATTATTGAAATTATTGCCAAAAGAATGTTCAGAATTTGAATTACAATTTTCAATAGCTACTTTAAGAACTAATACAAAATTGAGTTTAGAAAACCTTTTTAAGGCTCTATTACAACTTCATAAGTTAGGAATAATAACTCTAATTCAAGATGTACTAATTGAACCAACTCAACTTAGAATCGATGAAGTTGTCTATTATTCAAAGTTAAAAACAGAAAACAGATACCCTGCTTTAAAAGCAATTTTCTCTTTTGCCAAGGGAATAATGCATAAAATACCGCTATTGGATTCAAGAATATTTGAAGGGGAGGATTTAGATAGAATGGTAAACGATTACATATTTGATAATACGTCCAATATATTTACACAAATTCCTTGGCCGATAAATCCAACCACCAAATCATCCTTAAAAAACATTGAGAAGTATAATGAAGATATTCTAAAAAAGAGAAGTAAACATGCCTTTACTATCATCCGCTTGTTGGGCAAGACTAAACACGAAACCAAAATGGAAAAGGTTACTGATGGTAACCGGAAAGTAAAATTAAAGCAGTCAATATTTAATGGTTATCACAAAAAGGAAGAATGGTCAAATAAAATCACAAAATTAGAGAAAGACTGCATAAAACTATTGGATTATATAGCAAAACAATACTTTGATAAAAACATAAAGAATTTCAACTGGCCAGATATTGTTTCCGAATTGGATTTCAAAGAGAATGTACAATACTTATCCGACTTGCTCTTTATATTATCTGTATTAGGATATAGTAAAACCGGAGGCTTACTTCCCACTGGTATTGAGATTTATCTGCATTCTACAGACTTAATAAATGAAACATTAGAGGAGAAAAATGACAAAAGCATATTTGATGAATTTACCGAAACACAAGAAATCAGGGAGCTAAAATTAATTTCATTACAAGTTCTCTCAAAGTTGAGTGATGATAAAAAAGATGCCTTTATAAAAGGCTTTTTTGCGTCCAAAACAAAGTTGGAATTAATCAATCATCTTCAAAATTTAGGTGAAATTGATGATGAGCATCCTATTTTCAAAGCCTTCAGAGGTGAAGCAATAAAATATCAAGAAGACAACAGATTAAATGATGAGCAACGAGAAATATATTTTTCAGATGTCAATCAAAACATTAATGTAGTTGCAGGCCCAGGTTCAGGGAAGACTCATACGTTAACATTAAGAGTTGCAAGATTAGTGTACTATAAACTTTCAAATCCAGAAGAAATCTTAGTGTTAGCATATAATCGTGCGGTGGTTTCAGAATTAAAAGAACGATTGGGTAAATTATTTAAAGATTTAGGGTTTGGTAATTTAGCAAAAAGGATTAAAATATTTACGTTTCACGGGCTAGCGAAAAAATACTGCAAAGAGCATTTAGAAGGTTTAGATTTTAAGGAGTGGGAGCCAAAATTATTAGAGATTTTGAGTAATACACCTGGTGTTATTATGAATCAATTAGCCCCTTTGAAGCATATTTTAGTAGATGAATTTCAGGATATAGATGAAGTTCGGATGGATTTACTGTATCGCTTAAATGACCTTACAAAAGCTCACTTATTTATTATTGGCGACCCTAACCAAAGTATTTATGGATATGATCGAAAGGTAATGGATCCTTATTATTATTATAATGATTTTAACAAAAGGTTTAATCCAAGAAAATTTACTTTGTTAGACAATCATAGGTCTTATCCGGCAATATTGAATTTAGCAAGCCAGATATTATCTCTTCCTGAAGAGCACCAACATTTGATTCCAAGACCAACAAAAGTTCCTGATGAAAATTTTATCGCTAATTATGCTCAAACAATTGACAGGACGCAGCAAAGAGTTGATTGGTGGGATCAAATTTCAATATTAATGCAAGAAAGAGTTAGGCAACAGCCATATAAGCAGATAGCAATTCTTTTCAGAACGAACAATGAGGTATATAGAGGCTTTCAAAAAATAAAGGGACTTAATCTCCCTAACATTAGAATCCGTATTCAAGGTAACTTACCTTATGAGTTTACTCGTATTAGAGAATGTTACGCAGTTATACTATTCTTGAAATCTAAAATAGGACAACAGATTCCATTAGATTTTAAGCAAACGTTTCGTGTATTTATAACCGATCTGATAAACCAGAACCAAAATTGGAATCATTTTTATATTAGAGTTATTCATGCCCTTGTTTTGGAATACTTGGAAGAACAAGATGAAATTCAGATATTCAATAATTTATTAGAGTTCATTACCGAATTGACCTATAAAGATGATGGGCAGTTGTATAAAATATATGAAAAACATTTAGGTAGTATTTCGGATGCAACTCATGAAACGGAAATAGTTCTAACTACAATGCACAAGGTTAAAGGGCTCGAATTTGATTGCGTTATTATCCCTCCATCATTCTCAAATCTACCCTTAAAAATAAACGAACTGTTAACTCAAGAAGAACTCGAGGAACAGTTATCCGAAGAAAAACGATTAGCATTTGTAGCTTATACAAGAGCAAGGTATCGTTTGCTAATCTTCAAGCATTTCAGAGAAATTGCGTTAGCAAATAATAACCGATATGTTATTGCCGAAAATGCAAATGTTAGGCTCGGTATCCCGGTACAGCCGGAAATTAAAAAATTAAAAATAGGTTGGGCAGCTAAAGCCTTTAATTTTAATGGCGGTGTTAATAGCTACATTAATACTTCGGTTAAAAGTGGTGATTTTGTTTTTGTAAGAAGGAGAGTTGTTCCATACAACGGCACACAATTTATTGTTCATGAACTGCTAAAGGAAAATACAACAAAACCCATAGGAGAATTAGCAGGTAACACCAATATTGTCAAAGGTCATCAAACTGTTTCAGGATTTGTAGTGAACGAAGTAGTGGTTTGGTCATATGAGGACACTTGCAAATTCGATTTAGAAAATGATACAAATTTTGCAAATGATTGGTGTCTAGAAGCAAGAAATCAGGGTTATATTTATTTGGTAGACTTTGCAGGTTTTGGACTTCCGAGTGATGGATAGTTTATGCAATTTGTAAGCACAATCAATTACCATATAAATTATAAACTAAAGCTTTATAAAAGAGAACCCAATAGGTAAAAATGAAAATTAGAAGGTAATATCTGAATTACAAAAAAGACTTTCATTAAGATTATGGCAATCTCTAGGCTAAAATGTTTTTTAGGAAGCCATGGTTTTGACCTTCCTTTTTATATACAAGAATAATTTAAGGCGTATATATTTCAATACTTTCAACCTCCTCAACCTTTATGTTTGACACCGTATAATCATCAACTTTTAGGTTATAGTAATGAGCGACCAATATTTCCTGCACGACTTCACTTTTTGGATTTTCAAACATAAACCCAAATACGCAACCTTCACAAATGTGCCCATCTTTGGTAATAATTCTAACATCTAAACCTGCATAATCCGTGTAATCCATAGAAATATTTATTTTGTTTGTTATTTATCGCTTTAGTCAAAACACGGTTAATTTAAAATGCAGACTTACGTATTTTAATCAAGGAAAAAAGGAATTTCAACACCCAGTTCTTTTGATTTTTTGCGATTTTCCAGATGAAAGCTAAGTTTCCAAATCTCATTATGATTATCTGCTTCGTTTTCTCTACTATAAATCTCTCTCTCTTCCTGCTTGGTGTATGAATAATATTTTTTAATTAATTGTTCTCTATGACTACTATGGTCTAGATGAAATTTTGACACATGGCTTAAACGATCACCAACAAGAATAATTATTTTATCCAAGGCGTAGTAATTCTCATTTTCTTTTTCAATGTTTATTCCAAATGGGACTTGCTCATAAAGTGTTTCAGTACCGATTACCCAATTAATCAAATCTTCTTCCGTTGTAATCTGCTCTAAATTCGTATTTTCTATATTAAACCTACTTCCATACAAATCTATGTAAGATTTAAACTTATATAAATCATCATACAATTCTGAAAAATGGCTCCATTTCATTTTAGGGTTAAATACGGAGAACCTTCCTATTGTTTTGTTGGTAAACGTATATTTTTCAACCCAATAACTTAAACCCTCATAGTCTATTTCTTTTGGAGGATTTGAAATTAACTCGTCATAAGCCATGTTGGCTGAATTAACTTTCGCCCAATATTCTGGTGATTTATTAAACGTAATTGCTTCATCTTTCTCAATAAAAATATGATAGTTGCGTTCTAATTTGCCGGAATCTGTTTTAGTGCTAAAATCACTGCAGTCATATATGTCAGTGATATCATCGCCCGAAGTTTCAAAAATCAAATCAATGTAATTCCTCGAATTATTACCAATGAATCGATAGCCTGATTTACCACAGTTATCGCATATTTTACTTTTACATTGACCCTTTGTGAGGATAAGTTCGGTATCCCCCATTTGAATATGGGCCTGGAAAATCTTTTTTACTTTAGATAGAAATATTTCCTTGCTGGTGTCCTGATAAGCATATTCTTCTTTTAAATAAAAATAAAGCCTGTCCCAGTCCAGCTGTGAGAAATAATGAAGAATATTCTGTATGTAGGAGTTTTGTTTCATTGGAAAGTCAATCTAGCAAAAATGAATGAGTTTTTAAAACCCGGTTTGGATTAAATGTAAAACTCTATTATTTCTGCTCTTGCCTATTGGTACATGATTAAGATAAATACCCCAAATGAAAAATCTTAAACCTATTATTATGGTTATTGAAGCACCACAATATCTAATAGAGCCAACAATAAAAAATTTAATTCAAACTCACTATTAAAAGAAGGTATATTAATCTAAGAATGGATATCTTACATCATATCAATTATTGAGTTTCAATTATAGAATTTTCTTTTATTTCAATTTGCAGCTCATATATTTAAGCACAACTAAGCCATGAAAACATTTCAAGCAAACTACGTTCTTGCAAACCCCAAATTCTATATATTAAATTTAGTAGATAGCCCTATTGATACAGTTTTTAGTGAACTATTAAACGATATAAAAAAGAATTTAGAATTGACATACCCATCAATAATGTCAGGATATCTAAAAAGAGAAATAGGAAACATAGCGGCCTTTCCCAATTATGGTAATCCTGCTGATGATTTCAAGAAAATTGCAAGAGAAGATATCAGTGATCATCTATCCGTTACTAAATTAGTCCCTACGGCAATAATGAGATTTCAAATATTATTGTTAGAATTATTAAAAAACAACTATTTGCAATTTGAATCTCACTGGACTTTTAATATTCTTTTACCGAATCAAAAGGAACTTGAAATTTTTGAGAATATCACTTACAGAGAAGAAATGTATGGAACTGTCCAGGTTGTTGGATTAGATGCATTGCATTTAGCAATAATGGATTTACATCAGATGCTAAATGATTTATTGCCTTCTGAATTAAAACTGCCAACCCCATTTTTTTCAATTAATAAAACTATTGATGTTGGAAAATTTGTCCCCAGTATGAATACTGTAACTATTGACTTTTCACTTTTTGACACACTTGAACAAGATCAAATGAGAAATCCAGATACTATTTATTTAAGAACGGACTTTGGCGATACTTTATAAACTGATAATGAAATGGACTGAAATTCTAAAAAATCGAAAATATAATTACAATTTAAATCTCATAAATGTGAAAATACGCATCTTATCATCATTGTTCTTGCTTACTATATCCATCACGGTAAACGCCCAAATATTCAAAGAAGAATGGGTGCTTAGTAACACCCAGGGTTGTAAAGTGCTGGATCCTTACTTCATTGATGGCACAACAATGAGCTGGGAAGGTTCTTGCGAGAATGGGAAAGCCAATGGTATTGGTAAACTTACCAAGTTCATAGACGGGGAATTAGAATCAACTTATGAAGGAGAATATAAAAATGGAGTAAAAGAAGGACAAGGCATTATTACATACGCAGATGGAACTGTACAAACTGGGAAATTTGTAAATGGTCAGATGATGGGTGAAGGCGTGATGATTTATGAGGATGGGTCGAAATATGTAGGCAGTTTTATTAAGTCCAGCCTACATGGCTTTGGCACATTTGATTTTGCTAATGGGGATCAATACATCGGCTTTTTTATCTCTGAAGAACTGTATACAGGAAAAACCATCTCTAAAGATGGAACAATAACCTATTACCACAAGAAAAAAGAAGTGGATGAAGAAGTTATCGAAGCAAAAAGTAATTATCAGCCTAAAATAGGTGTTGAATTAACTGAATACTTTGATAAGTATTTCAACAGATGCAGTAAAGAAAAACAGGTTTATTATCGCCATATTGTTTATAAAGCAGATAATCAACCAACTGATACTGTAAAAACCTATTATAAAAGTGGGCAGCTTTACGCCAAAGCATTCGCAATTTATCAAGATTATAATGATGAAGGAAAAAGTTTTTACGAAGGTGATGCCATCTTTTATTTTGAAAATGGGAACATCAAGGAAAAATTGTATTTGATTGACAATAAGATTTCAGGCATAGATACTAGCTATTATCCTAATGGTCAAATAGCTAGTCAGATGAATTTTATTGGCGGTTTAGAACATGGGATTTGCAAGGAGTGGCATGAAAATGGGAAACTCAAATCCTTTGCTCTTTATGAAGATGGCTACCTCATCTCTGACTTTAATGCAGAGTACGATGAAAATGGGGAAAGAATATAGTCATGAGAAACATATTAAAAAGACATTTTGTAGCATCTGAATTTATAATGGATTTAGAACTTTCTAGTAAACAATAATTAAAAATTGGCTATTATAAAAATAACATCTGATGAAAATAAATCTCAACATAAGCCTAATTTTAATATCTTTCTTTGTATTATTAAACTCAAGTTGTAATAGAAGGAAAGCATCAGAAAAGGCTCCAGTTATTCCTCCAGGCTTTGAGGTACATGGAATAGATGTTTCTCATTACCAAAATAAAATTGACTGGAAAATAGTAGGTGAACAAAAAAAAATAAAATTCGTTTTTATTAAGGCTACTGAAGGCATCAGTAAATTGGATCGCAATTTTAAAAAGAATTGGGAAGGCGCTAAATCAAACAGAATTAAAAGGGGGGCATACCATTACTTCAGACCAAAACTTAGTGGAATAGAACAAGCCAAATTTTATCTTTCGGTGGTTGATTTTAAGAAGGGAGATTTATACCCAGTTTTGGATTTAGAAGAAAATCCAAATACACCTATCAAACTTTTTTATGAAGAAATAGATGCCTGGCTTAAAATAGTTGAATTAGAAACAGGAAAAAAACCAATACTTTATGCAAGTAGAAAGTATTATACGAGTTATCTAGAAAAACGATATCCCAATCATCATCTTTGGGTTGCAAATTATAAAACCCTGAAGAATCCTTTAAAAGGTAAATGGAAATTTTGGCAGCATACAGAAGAAGCAAGAATTTCTGGCATATCAGGAATGGTAGATCATAATGTGTTTAATGGCTCAGAGAATGACTTGATGGCGATGTCTTTTTAACATGTAGGTTCATTAATAAGTGCATTCATTTACATTAATTTTAATTACCAAATGATTGATTACATTGTTTTTGCTTTGATTATTTTATTATTCCTTGGCGCACCTGGCTATCTATGGTTTAGGTGGATCAAGGTGGCTATAATAAATAGGAATACGATTAGCAAAATAGCCTCAATATCAAGTTTTGTATTTTTTATTTTAGCCATAGCTGTGATGTGGTTTGACCCTCAAAGGCTATTTGAGCGAAATAGCATCAGACTGCCCTCTTCAGACCCAATTGTTTTGTTTTTATTCATGGTCTCGTTTTTAATACCCTTAACCTATTTTTACATAAGATGGGTTTATCAGGCAGTAAAATTGAAAAAGGTTTCAACGATATTATTCAGGTCAAGTTTTTTCCTGCTTTTTTTAATCTACTTCAAGTATCAATCTGTTAGTTCAGAAATTGAATCTAGAAATGAAATTGGAAGTGATTTAGGTATTAATATTCCTTATTGGGGAACATCATTTATCAAATTTGATAACACTGTTACTTTATTCAGAAATGAGGGTGAAATTAATGCAAGTCTAAAGCTAAGCGACAAATCTGCGAACCTTTTAACTGATCAAATAGCCCATAGCAAATATTTTAGTCAAAAGCAGATTAAACTATTTTACACTGAAGATAATAAGTGGCCTGAACAAGATTCTATTAAATATTGGGCTGTACGAAGCTATTTAGAAAAAAGGAAACTTACTGGCCTATGGGCGTATAACAGTAAAAAAGCCATTTACGATTTTTATGAACCCAGTCTGAGTGATATCCCAAACGCTGCCATTATGTTTGAACAAGATCATGTAATCTCAGCAGAATTCAATCCCAAAACCAAAATATTAACCTACAGAAAGTTCCAATATTAACAAATGCAATTAATGAGGCAAAAAATATTAGTGATTGTCACTTTCATATAGTCCCTGATTAATATCTAGAATAAAAGAATTCTTGAACCTTTAGATGCAGACATGTTTCTCACAATGAAAACTAAGAAAGCTGCAAAATTGATGGATATCCAATTGCTAGATCATCTTATACTTTCTACAGGTGAATTTTGCAGCTTTGTTGATGATGGCATCTTGTAAATTTGTAAAGTAAAATATTAATTTATGTTATCCTGTATGCTTTTATCGCTATGTTAAAATATTTTTATTAATTTTAGATTAAGTGGTTATATTAAATAAAATCGGATTTTAAAATGAAAGCAGATTCCCAAAAGACAAGTTTAGAAGAACTAAGGGCCAAAATAAAAAAGGGTAATTACTCAAAAACTTCCCCTCATTTTGGAGGAGCAAATCTTATCATAACTGATAATCCGACTTATTTAGGGCTTCCCCATGATACACGTATCCTTACAGAACATGCAAGTGAACTTAGTTGGTTAGTATTTGAATTAAAAGACATTTTTGAAGATCGGATTGATTATCTCAATAAGTACAAATTCTATCCAAAGATTGGATATTTTATTAATGAAGCCATAGGCCAAAAGAAAAATTTAAGGGAAACCATGCTTTATGTAATTGATAATTTAGAAAAGGACTGGGCTTAAGGGCATTCGTTAATAATCTATATTAATCGATAGTTTCAGTAATTTCTAATAAACTAAGATACTCTTTAGACAAAAAATCCTTTGCAGCCAATAATCGATTCAAATAAGCTCTTTCTGGCTTCAAGCTATTGCTAACCCACTTAATGGAAGCCACATAAACAATGGCATCGATTAGGTTGCCTAAATAATGAATTTTTAAAATTTCTTTTTTGTAATGGCTAGGGAAACCTTCAAATTGATCAAGCAGTTCTATATTGTCAATTGAAAATAAAAGCCCTTCAACTTTACTTCCTTTTTGACTGACAATATTGGCGTACCCTACTCCACTTTTTTTTGAAGCGATCTTATTAAATTTTAGCTCATAATCTTCTAAGATCCCCAAACCAATAAATTCAAAAGAAATTTCCCTTTCATTTAATCTATTGAAATCCATATTTGAACCATAAGCGAAGTAAATAATACCCATTACTTGCAATTTTCAATAATATAGGAAATTTTTTTTCGACAATTTTGCCATATCAAATCATTCCATTCGGAATTAATTAACAGTTCTCGATAAGATTCTAATGAAACTCTAAGTTGTTTGAAAAACTTTGCAGCATTTATAGTTTTTTCAGCTTTATTAAAAATTGGAGCATCTTTATTTCTTGTAATTCTCCATCCGCCATTTGTCTCGCCTTGGTGAAGGATTCCACATCGAACATTAAAATAAAAATTGCGGCCTTCATATTTAAAATCTTTGAATCCTTCTTCCCTTTTAAAAAAAGAGTCAAATGGACGACATTCTTTAGTAGTTACTTTCCTTCCTTGTATAAAACTTTCATAAGTCTCGATTAACAAACATGCATTGGCCATCATAGAGAATCCATTTTTAAAATCCAATGGGACTTTTTCTAAGGTAATCAGATACCTTTCCGATAACCTCTTAAACACAAAATCAGCAATACCCTCTTTATTTATATCGTTTTCCATTTGCTCATAGTCCTCAATAGTAAATTCTGAAGCCAGTTCTATTTTTTTATTCATCTTACAATTTTGTTTGAAAGTTAATATAAAAAAAATAGTTAAGATAAACTCCTTCTAAAAAAATGCTCCATTACAAAAAAGTGTTAGAATCGACTTAGATTTTGCCTCATTGTATTGTGAGGGCTATTTCCCTAACTTTAGAATCTGCACCGATTCCTAAATAGCCCAGCTACTTCCTGATACTGCCTATTGAAGGCTATTATAGCTTTTTGAATGAGGGAATATTATACAAATTCAGAGCTCCAAAATCACGTTAATTTAATAGGTAAATTTGTATAATGTCAACAATAAAAAGTTTTCTGATAGGGAGCAAGGCTCTTGACCAGTTACCAGAACTTAAAGAGCTATTAAACAATGACGAACAAGATCAATTTAAATTGTATTTAGCAAAAGGTAGTGAAATTGTAGAGAATGGAACTTTTACTATTTTTTTATTTTTTTTCAAAAACAATAAACAACAAAGTGCCTTTTATCTGAAAAATAACTTTCCTTTTAAAGGTAATTTTAATGTAACAAAAGCTAGTGATTATGTTTATTACACTTCATTTGAAGATAATTGGGATTTAACAGCTTTAGATAGCACAATTTAAATGTCCATCAAATCAATAAAAAAATTATTCCCAAATAATTCAGCTAATTTAAAGAAGTATCCGGTGAATCAATAAATCGATGAAGCCTTCAACTAGGTAGATTCTATTGGTTATCGTAGAGTTAAAAAGAGCTTGCTTTTAATGTAATAAAGTGACTTAAACCAAAATTTGTAATTATAATAACTGGTTAAATTTCACTACTTTAGTGACATAAATTATTGCTTCTTTTTCAAATAAACAGCACTTATTCTGAGTTAATAAAAGGGCTTTTGCAACAAGGACAGGTAATTTACCACCAAGGCTTAAGGAGCATAGAATAATCAACATAACTATTAAAATACACTTGCATAAAAAAGAAGTTTATAAAACAGATATAATTCATTGTGTTCGTTTTGGGCTATTAAAACATGGGAACAAATAAACATGCAACAATCCGGTATCATGCACTTGACCGATGTTTTAGTAATTATGGGCGAAAATTCTTTATTGAAGATCTTGTTAACGCTTGTAATGAATCGATATATCAATTTTCTGGTATTGAGGATGGAGTAAAAAAAAGACAAGTTTTTGATGACATCACATTCATGGAAAGTGAACAAGGTTGGTCAGTTACGCTAGATCGAATAAAGGATGGTAAAAGAGTATATTATAGATACGCAAACAAATCGTTTTCAATCAAAAATCAAGCGATTAATCAGTCTGAAGCCGAGCAGCTTAAAGAGACTTTGGCTATTTTATCTAGGTTCAAGGGCTTGCCACATTTTGAATGGATAGAAGAAATTCAAATCAAACTTGAAGACACATTCAAGTTGAAAGGGAATATTCAATCAACAGTTGGATTTGAACAAAACCCTTTCTTAAAAGGATTAAACCACTTTACTGGAATATTCAATGCGATTCAAAATCAAATTGTATTAGCAATAACCTATCAGGGTTACAAACAAAATATACCAAAAGAAGTTGTTTTGCATCCGTGGTATTTAAAACAATATAATAATCGTTGGTTTCTTTTTGGATTTAATCAGGAATTTCAAGCCATTACAAACGTTGCTCTTGACAGAATTATTGGATTCGAAGAATCAAAAATAAAGTATTGCAAGAATAATGAAATAAACTTCGATGAATATTTCGATGATGTAATTGGAGTAACAATCAAAAAAGAATTATTAGTTGAGAAAGTCTTAATAAGAATAAACCATGATTTATGGCCATATATTGAAAGTAAACCTTTACATGGATCTCAAAAAATAAAAAGCAAAACAGACACTAATGTACTTATTGAACTTTCCGTTCAAGTCAATCATGAGTTGCTAGCACTATTATTTTCATATATGGATGCATTAGAAATTATTGAACCCAAAAGTCTTAGATTAAGATTTATAAATATTTCTGAAAAGCTATTTAAAAAATATATTTAACCTATGCACTTGTACTGCATAGTTAAATTACACCTTTGTTTAGTCAATAAATTTAGAGTACATGATGAAGGAATTTAAGGTAGAAGAGCAGTTGTTACTAGATAAAGCTATTTGGAAGTTATCTGATATACTTAGAAGTGAAAGTGGGTTTAGTTCTACAAATGATTATTATGTGGTATTGTTCTTACTTTCAGCGTACAAAGATGGCCTATTATCAGACCAGCTATTTGATGGGCATGAAAAACTAATAGAAAGATTAATCAACCAATTGGACGTTTCAAAATCTGATTTTTCTATTCAATATTTTCATATAGCCCATAGTTTTGAACCTTTAATTCAAAGGTTGAGCAAAGATGGCCTAAGGGACATCTTCAACGTGCTTTTTTCAATAAATCGGCAAGTTTTAACTGAGAATTTCCCGGATATGTTTGATAGTGTGTTATATAGAATTTCACAATCTCAAGGGGGATATGCAGGTCAATTTATTCAACCTTTAGAATTAACTCGTTTTATATGCACATTGGCTGATTTGAAAAAAGATGCAAAAGTTTTTAATCCTTTTTCTGGTTTAGCTTCTTTTGGAGTTTATCTTAATCCAGACCAAAAATATTTTGGTCAAGAATTAAACCGGGATACTTGGGCATTAGGTGCTTTGCGACTTATGGCTTATGGAAGACAAGTTTCTTCAAATTATGTATGTGCAGATTCTATTTCGCATTGGCCTAGTGAATCTCAAAAATTTGATTTAATCATTTCCAATCCCCCATTTGGTCTTCGAATTAACACTCAGCGCGGAGAAATACAATCCACAAACAGAACAGTGGAACAATTTCTGATAGAAAAGGGAATTCAATCACTATCTGCCAATGGAAAACTTATTGCTCTGCTTCCTAAGGGCTTTTTGTTCAAAGAAAATTATGATCAGCAATTGAGAAAATTGCTTGTTGATGAAGATTTATTAGATACGGTTATTTCTCTACCAGGTGGACTTTTATCAAATACGGGAATTCCTCTAATTATTCTGGTAATCAATAAGAATAAGGAAAGAACCGGAAAAGTTAGATTTATTAAAGCTGATAAGTTTGTTGATGAAAGAAGTTCACGAGATAAGGTTCTAAATGATTTTGCTTTAAGTAGTTTGATCCTTGACTTTAAAGAGGATGACGATGTGTCAAGATTGGTAGATAATGCAGAAATTCAGGCCTTTGATTACAACTTGGATGTTCCTAGGTATTTTCAAAAGAAAATTGAACACGCAAAAAATGAGCAACTATTTAAGCTCAAAGATATTCTGGAGTACATAAGGGGCCAGAAAGGTAACTTGCCAGAAAATGGAAAGTTTGTTCGTATAAGGAATTTAAAAGATGATAAGGTTGATTACACACTTGATATTTATAACATTGAAGAAATTGGATTAACAAGGCCTGATATTCATCTTGTATCAGAATCTTGCATACTTCTTGCAGTTCGTTGGAAAACATTGAAGCCAACTCTATTTGAATTTTTAGAAGAGCCAATTTTTAAAAACCAAGACATATTTGCTTTTAGGATTAATGATACTATAGTTGAAAAAGCATATCTAATCAATGAATTGCATGCAGATTACATAAAAGAACAGTTGCAGGCAATCAGAATGGGAGCAGCAATTCCTTTTATTCGAAGAGATGATTTAATGGAAGTTGTCATTAAACTTCCTTCATTAGAAGAACAACGAGCCAAAGTTCAGGCTATTTATGAATTATCAGATAAGATAAAAAACCTTCAAGCAGAGCGAGATGCTTTAGCTCTTGGTAAGTCAATCAAACAGTTCAATGAATTTGCTTCTTTGAAACATACTCTAGGAAGACCCAGGCAAAATATTTTAGACTGGTCGGATAACTTACTAGATTTTTTAATTAAGAAACAAGAAGGTTTTGAATCATTGAACAAGTCATTTGTTGAATTCTATGATACTGACATTATTTCGGTTCTAAAAGAGATCAAACAAGATGTAAACTTCATTACTGATGTTCTTGAAAAAGGAGAGAATGGTCTTGTTCTTTCTGAGTATGAAAAGCAAATAATTCCGCTTTCAGACATTAATAACATCATTAATGAACTTTCTAACAATGGATTAAACTTCAAGATAAAGAAGTTGCTAATAAAAGGTGAAAAGTTGAAAGAAAGAGGCATCGATGCCAATATAACACTTCTCAAAACCTTGCTTGATAATCTATTAACAAATGCTAAAAAGTACGCATTTGACAAGATGGCTTCAGGTAATGAAGTAGCCATTGAACTGACAGAGGTGGATGACTTCCTTTCCATAGAAATTAGAAATAACGGAAAGCCATTTCCAAAAAACTTTGATAGAGAGAAGTTTATTACTAAATACTCTACAGCTAATTCAAGTAACGGAAGTGGCCTAGGTGGCTATGACATTCACAGAATTGCTACGGATTTTAATAATTCGGATTGGATTTTATCATTGAGCGAAGACCCATTCTTTCCCGTGAAATTTAAATTTAAATTTCCGATTACACTGATTAACTAATTATGGAAGATTATTTTTATAATATACTTTGGATAGACGATGAGCACGAAACGCTTGCCGGAACAAAAGGTCGGGCAAAACGAAACAGCATAAATCTGATACCATTTAAATCATTAAATAGTGGCATGGATGAATTAGAGAGAAATTATCCTTTCTATGATGGCGTTTTGCTGGATGCTAAATTCTTTGAAAATGAGGATGATGTGAAGGGCTCGGAAGATACATACAATGTGCATAGGGCAAAAGAAAGATTGCTTCAAATCAAGAAAAAATTTCAAGTATTTGTCCTTACCGGTCAGTCTGAAGCATATGATAATCGCACTTTTAATCAAGCTTTTACGGATGTTTACAAAAAGGGTAGTGATGAAGAAATTGATCGCTTGTTTTCAGATATAAAACTTGCTGCTGCAAACCAGGAAGACACTCAAATCCGCCACAGTCATAAGCGTGTATTTGAAGTTTGTACTGAAAAGTACATTGGCGAGCTTGCAGGTCAAGATATTTTATATTTATTAAAAGTAAATGACGAAGCCAATATTAATAATCATTTCAATACCATTAGAAAAATCGTTGAAGACCTTTTCATTGCCTTCAATAAATTCAATTTATTACCTACTGAATTTGTAAGCCCAAATGTAGCATTAAATCAAAGTAGCATTTTCCTTTCTGGACAAGATCAATATGAAAAAACGGACCTGGTTTATAAGAAATATAAACATCTTCCTGAAACTCACCTTCCCAAACAAATTGTAAGTTACTGCCGGAGTATTTTAGGAGTGACGCAAGATGGTTCACATAGGTCAGATATTGACTTACATGTAAAAAATATCAAAACGTCCTACCTCTTTAAAAGCGTGTTTTATCAGCTTTTAGATCTGCTTATATGGTTTAAAAACCATGTAGACTCAAATCCCAAAGTTGAAAATTGGATTAAAGCTAAAAACGTTATCGGAACATATGAGCAAACTGCTGAACTCATTCATGGCCAGGTTATTAATATTAACCTTTTTAAGGGTTTCGCATTCTTTAAGCCTGATGAGATAGGAGACAACATATTTATTCCTCCACATTTAGTTACAAATCATTCTCTAAGCGAGGGAATGTCCCTTCAAGCTGAAATTGAAGAGTATATAGATAATAGAACCAATGAATTAAAAAATAGAGTTAAACGAATTTTTAATTAGTATTACACATGGCTTTTAACGAAAACAGTAGAGTAAAAATCCCAACTATACTGCACTTGGTGCGCTTAGGTTTTGATTACCTTTCGTTGAAGGGGCAAAAATGGGATGAAACAACAAATATTTTTACGGATGTTTTTAATAAAAGTATCAAACGTTTAAATCCTGGATTTACCGATGGAGATGTGAAACGCTTATATGATGAAGTTTCACTCAGTTTAGAGAATGAGGATTTAGGGAAAGTATTTTATGAAAAGTTAACCTCAACATCAGGCAAACGAATAATTGACTTCGAGAATTTCGATAACAATACATTTAATGTAGTTACTGAACTTACCTATAGAAAAGATGACGATGAGTTTCGCCCCGACATCATTCTTTTAATCAATGGGATGCCATTGGCTTTTATTGAAGTTAAAAAACCTAATAATCAAGATGGTATTTTAGCTGAACACAAACGCATTCAAACACGTTTTGAGAATAAGAAATTCAAAAAGTTTGTCAACCTCACGCAGTTAATGGTCTTCTCCAACAATATGGAGTATGACACTAGCTCACCCCTACCTATTGAGGGGGCATTTTACGCAACCGCTTCTTACCAAAAGCCTGGTTTCAATTTTTTTAGAGAAGAGGATGAATTTGACCTAGCTAAAATACTTTCTGATGTGCCGGATGATATGGAAACTGCTATTTTAATAGATACTAATCTAGTAGGTATAAAACATTCATCTGAATTTATTACCAATAAAGATCCTAAAACACCTACCAATAAAATTTGCACTTCATTATTCCAAAGAGAACGTTTTTCCTTTCTATTACAGTACGGCTTAGCCTATGTTAAAGAAAAAAATGGACTTCAAAAGCACATTATGCGTTATCCGCAACTATTTGCTACCAAAGCCATTGAAAAGAAATTAGAAGAAGGAATAAAAAAAGGAATTATTTGGCATACCCAAGGTAGTGGTAAAACAGCGTTGGCCTATTACAGCGTAAAATATCTCACCGATTATTTCCACTCAAAGGGCATTGTGCCTAAGTTCTACTTTATTGTGGATCGAATTGATTTGTTAATACAATCAGGAAGAGAATTTAAAAGCAGAGGCTTGGTAGTGCATAACATCAATTCAAGAGAGGAGTTTGCTCGTGATATTAAATCAACTAGTGTCATCCACAATAATTCTGGTAAGGCTGAAATCACTGTTGTAAACATTCAAAAATTTGAAGATGATACCGATGTAATCAAAAACAATGATTACAATTTAAATATCCAACGTGTTTATTTCTTAGATGAGGTTCACAGAAGTTATAATCCAAAAGGTAGTTTTTTGGCTAACCTGCATGAATCGGATGCTAATGCAATAAAAATTGGATTAACAGGCACTCCGCTACTTGGAACCGATTTTAATTCGAAATCATTATTTGGAGGCTATATACACAAATACTACTATAATGCTTCAATCGCTGATGGATATACTTTGCGTTTGATTAGGGAAGAAATTGAGACAAAATACAAGTTAAGTTTACAGCAAGCATTAGCAGATATAAAATTGCTGAAAGGGGATGCGGATAAGAAGACTGTGTATGCTCATCCAAAATTTGTAGAACCTATGCTGGATTATATCGTGCATGATTTTGAAAATGCACGTATTGCCATGAATGATCAAACCATTGGCGGTATGGTAGTCTGCGATTCATCAGAACAAGCAAAAATGATGTTTGAGATATTTGAATCAAACTATGCAATAAGCCAAGAAGAAAGTCATTTGATGGCTGCTGAGCCTGCAAAATCTTATGGTGAACAAAAGAAAATTGGAAGTAAGGTAAAATCAGCAGCGCTTATTCTACATGACATTGGTACTAAAGATGAGCGCAAAGAAAAAGTAGAGAATTTTAAAGAAGGAAAAATAGATTTCCTATTCGTTTACAACATGCTTTTAACGGGTTTTGATGCTCCTCGATTAAAGAAACTATACATTGGGCGTGTAATTAAAGCCCATAACCTATTACAAACTTTAACACGAGTTAACAGAACCTATAAGGAATTTAGATACGGTTATGTAGTTGACTTTGCGGATATTCAAAAAGAGTTTGACAAAACCAACCGTGCTTATTTTGATGAACTCCAAGCGGAACTTGGGGATGAAATGCAACATTATTCCGACATTTTTAAGAGTGTCGCAGAAATCACTGCTGAGATTCATCAAATAGAAGACGTCCTGTTTAAATACGATACAAAAAATGCGGAAGTTTTTTCGCAACAAATTACACAGATAAGCGACCGTAAACAGATGTTGGAAATTGTGAAAGCCTTGAATAGCTCTCGTGAATTGTATAACATCATTCGTTTATCGGGTAATTATGAAATGCTGGATAAGCTCGACTTTCATAAGCTCACTCAATTAGCACGTGAGGCTAATAATCGTTTAACGCTTATCAATACTAAAGAAGCATTAGAAAATAATGTAGATACCAGCAACCTCTTAAATATCGCTTTAGAGGATGTGATTTTTGCTTTTGTAAAAGTGAAAGAAGAAGAAATGATATTAGCGGATCAATTGAAAAATATCCTGCAAAAAACTCGCGAATCTTTAGGTGGCAATTTCGACCCCAAAGACCCCATCTTTATTTCACTGAAAGAAGAATTGGAGCGTTTGTTTAAGAAGAAAAACTTAAACGAAGTGACCAAGGATGAAATGGAACAAAACATTAAAGAACTCGAGAATATTTATAGTGCTTCCAAGGAATTAGAGCGTAAAAACCAACTATTGAAAGCTAAATACGCTAACGATGCAAAATATGTACGCCTCCATAAGCGATTAATGGAAAAAGACCCATTAACCGATAGTGAAAGTAAATTATTTGAAGCCTTACAAAGTTTAAAACAAGAAGTAGATGCTCAAATTGTACAAAACTCTAAAATGATGGAGAACGAAAGCTATGTGGAACGAATGATGGTGAAATTGGTTATTGAGCAATTAAAAAATAAATATCAGTTACCATTGGATGCAGAACAAGCAAAAGTGATTAATGCATTGATGGTAAAAGAGTACATGAATGAATTTTATGGCCGAGTAGCATAATGATGAATACGGGAGAAATACTAATTTATCAAAATTCTGAAGGCAACATCAAAATAGATGTGCGGCTGGAGGAGGAAACTGTTTGGCTTACACAGGCTCAACTTTGTGCTTTATTTAATAAATCCAAAGCCACAATAAGTGAGCATATTAAAAATGTTTTTGAGGATGGCGAATTGGATGTCGGGGCAACTGTTCGGAATTTCCGAACAGTTCAAATAGAGGGTAATCGAGCAGTTCAAAGAGAACTAGATCATTACAATCTTGACGTGATCATCTCAGTTGGCTATCGCGTAAAATCTCCTCAAGGAACCCAATTCCGTATTTGGGCTACGCAACGACTAAAAGATTACATCATTAAGGGTTTTGTGCTGAATGACGACCGTTTTAAGACGGGTTCTTCCATGAACTATTTCAATGAACTGCAAGAGCGCATTCGTGAAATTCGTCTTTCGGAACGATTTTTCTATCAAAAGATAAAGGATATTTACGCAACAAGCATTGATTATGATGCCAAGGATGAAAAAACCATTGAGTTTTTTAAAATAGTGCAAAACAAACTATTGTGGGCCATTAGTGAACAAACAGCTGCTGAATTAGTATATCGAAGAGTTGATGCCAATTTGCCAATGTTGGGTATGCAATCTCTTGACAAAAAAAACGCTGTTTCCATCAAAAAGACGGATGTGAGCATTGCCAAAAATTACCTCAAAGAAGATGAAATAAAGCTGCTAGGTTTATTGGTTGAGCAATATTTAGCTTTTGCTGAAACAATGTCGCAACAACGGTCACCCATGTATATGTCTGATTGGATCAAAAGGTTAGATAGTATTTTACAGCTAAATAGCAGAGAACTATTAACTCATGCAGGCAAAATTAGTCACGAAAAGGCCCTTGAAAAATCAAGGGTTGAATTTGAAAAATACCAAGAAGTTCAAAAAGCAAAGGAAAAAGAAACAAGCCTAAACGAACTTGAAAATGATCTTAAAAAATTAAAAAAATAAATGACTACAACAGCAACATTTGAAAGGCAAACTAAAGCCCTTATTGATGATTTAAAAAGCGTTTGCGCCAATTATGGATTGGGAAACGATGGAAACGAATTTAAAATTATTACCCAGGTATTTCTGTATAAATTCCTAAACGATAAGTTTGTTTACGAGATTAAACGCCTTGAGCCCAATTTAGCAAAAGCTGAAAATTGGGAAGTAGAATTGAAAAAATATTCTGCAAACGATTATGAAATGCTCATGATGCAGTTGAACGAAAGTACTGCTCACCTTAATCCTAAGCAATTTATATCCAGTTTATTTGAACGTCAAAACGAGGCAAACTTTGCCGACATATTTGATAATACCTTATTAGAAATCGCAAAAGAAAATAGCGACATCTTTTCTGTTGTCACCGAAGGTGGCGAAAAAATCGTATTGTTTGAAAATATCAGTAAATACGTCACAGACAAACGCGATGATTTCTGTAAAGCCATTATCAATAAGCTGGTTAATTTTAGTTTTGAAAATATTTTTCACGAGAAGTTTGACTTTTACGCGACCATATTTGAGTACTTAATTAGCGATTACAATACCAACAGTGGAGGTAAATATGCCGAGTATTTTACACCGCATGCCGTGGCAAAGATTATGGCGCAGTGTCTGGTAACGGAGCCTGAAAAAGATGTAACTTGTTATGATCCTTCAGCCGGTTCTGGCACATTATTGATGAACCTAGCGCATGCTATTGGTGAGGATAAGTGTACCATTTACTCGCAAGATATTTCTCAAAAATCATCGAACCTCTTGCGTTTGAATTTAATTTTAAATGATTTAGTCCACTCCATACCAAACATTGTAAAGGGCAATACCATTTTAGAACCTTACCATAAAGATGCCAATGGTAAGCTGAAACAATTTGATTTTATTGTTTCTAATCCTCCATTTAAATTGGACTTTAGCGATTACGTAGCCGACTTGGATACCAAAGAAAACCACGATCGTTTTTTTGCTGGCTTACCTAATGTACCTAAGGCTAAAAAAGAAGGAATGGCTATTTATCCTTTGTTTATTCAGCATATCATGCATTCTCTTTCATCTAAAGGGAAAGCAGCTATTGTTGTGCCAACTGGGTTCATTACAGCTCAAAGTGGCATAGAACGCAAAATACGAGAGCGCTTGGTAGAACAAAAAATGTTGAGAGGTGTGGTAAGTATGCCAAGTAATATTTTTGCTACTACGGGAACTAATGTGAGCATTTTGTTTATTGACAACGCCAATAAAAAAGGTGACATTGTATTGATGGATGCCTCTAAATTAGGTACAACCGTAAAAGAGGGTAAAAATCAAAAAACTCTGCTTTCCAACGAAGAAGAACAAAAAATCATCAACACGTTTAACAATCACGAAGCTATTGAAGATTTTACCGTGGTGGTTTCTTATGATCAGATAAAAGAAAAGAATTACAGCTTTAGTGCAGGGCAATATTTTGAGGTAAAAATTGATTATACAGATATTAGCCCTGAGGAATTTGAAGCCAAAATGAATGCGTTTAAAGCCAATTTGGACAGTCTTTTTGCAGAATCAGAAACCTTGGAAAAAGAAATTCAGCAACAATTAAATGGGTTGAAGTATGAATAGAGGCTTAAAAATGAAAAGAATTGGTGAATTAGTTGATATATATAATCATATTAGAGTGCCATTATCTTCAAATGAAAGAGAAAATTTAGAAAAATTATATCCATATTATGGCGCTCAAAACATCGTTGATTATGTAGATAATTATTTGTTTGATGGAGAATATATTTTAGTTGCCGAGGATGGTGAGAATTTGAAATCAAATAAACAGAACATTTGCAATCTTGTGAAAGGTAAATTTTGGGTAAATAACCATGCCCATATATTAAAAGCCAACAATGAAAATTGCAATAAGTATTTATACTACAATTTCAATAGAATATATTTTATCCCTTATATTACAGGTAGTGCGCAACCAAAACTTAATAAAGAAAACCTTCTAAATATTATAACTTATGTGCATGAATTTCCTGAACAACGAAAAATCGCCTCAGTACTTTCCCCATTAGATTCCAAAATCGAACTCAACAACCGCATCAATGCTGAGATGGAAGCGATGGCAAAAACGCTTTACGATTATTGGTTTGTGCAGTTTGATTTTCCTGATGTAAACGGCAAGCCATACAAAACTAGTGGTGGGAAAATGGTTTGGAATGAGGAGTTGAAAAGGGAGATTCCTGAGGGGTGGGAAGTGAAATTGTTTTCTGATTGGATTAACAATGATAAGAGTGGAGATTGGGGTAAAGAACAAATTGAAGGCAATTATACCGAAAAGGTTTATTGCATTCGAGGAGCAGATATTAATGGATTAAACGGATTAGGCGAATTAAAATCACCAGAACGTTATATTCTTGAAAAGAACCTACATAAAACACTTGATCCTGCTGATTTGATTGTGGAAATTTCAGGTGGCAGTCCAACTCAATCTACTGGAAGATTAGCTTTTATTACAGAAGAGACGCTGGCTCGTTTTGATGCACCTATTATTTGTTCTAATTTTTGTAAAGCTGTTACGTTGAAAAACAAAACACAGCTTTACAACTTCGTTTATCATTGGAAAAGTATTTATGATGCAGGTGTATTATTTGGTTATGAAGGCAAAACAAGTGGAATAAAAAACCTCTTATTTGAAAGTTTTGTAAGTTCTCATTATACTGTTGTACCTGAAATGTCGGCTACAAATAAATTCTACGATTTTATGAAACAATCGGAATCAAAAAAACAAAAGAATTTATTGGAAAACCAAAAACTTACCGAGCTGCGTGATTGGCTATTGCCAATGTTGATGAATGGGCAGGTAAAGGTGTCTGAACTATGATTTTTGTGATTAAATGATTGCTATGATTAAGGAAACGTATAAATATTCAGAATTAACCTCCAAAATAATTGGCTGTTCTATGACTGTCCACAAAATGCTTGGTAATGGATTTCAAGAAATTATTTACCAAAGAGCATTAGCCATTGAAATGAATTTGTCAGGAATTGAATTTAGTAGAGAATTTGAAATGCCTA
>NZ_JBIILQ010000266.1:0-3591 GCF_044232565.1 Daejeonella sp.
GTAAGGCATTATCAAGTATTCCTGTATTTTTGATCCCACTATGGCAAGCAAACTTCCACCTGCACTTATTCGATCTTTAATTGAACAATACCATATTGAAGACGAAGCTTTTATTGCAACACATACCAACGGAGAGCAACTGACTTCTATTCGGTTAAACCCATTCAAACCCGTAAATGCATTTCCTAATGCAGAAATTATGCATTGGTGCGAGCATGGACGATATCTTTCCGAACGGCCATCTTTCACAGCAGACCCCCTATTGCATGCGGGATGCTATTATGTACAGGAAGCCTCATCAATGTTTTTAGAACAGGTATTGAAAAATACCTTAGATCTTTCTGAAGACCTAAAAGTACTCGATCTTTGTGCATCGCCTGGTGGGAAAAGCACTTTAATTAGTTCGCTATTAACAAAAAATAGCTTATTGCTAGCCAATGAGATCATTAAAACTCGAGTTCCTGTATTATGTGATAACCTAAATAAATGGGGCCCACAGAACACATTCGTAAGTAATAATGATCCCAAAGACTTTAAAAGACTAGAAGGTTATTTTGATGCGATAATTGTGGACGCTCCGTGTTCCGGCTCAGGAATGTTCCGTAAAGACCCAGCTGCCATCGATGAATGGTCGGAAGCTGCGGTTTTACTTTGTAGCCATAGGCAACAACGCATACTTACTGATGTAATTGAATCTATTAAGCAAAATGGAACCCTAATTTATTCTACCTGCTCCTATTCCAAGCAAGAAAATGAGGATATTTCAGATTGGCTTTGTGAAACATTTGATTTAGAAAATGTACGAATACCAATAGAAGATTCATGGGGGATCGTAGAAACAGAATCTGAACACCATAAATGTTATGGATACAGATTCTATCCCCACAAGGTAAAAGGTGAGGGATTTTTTATTGCCGCTTTCACAAAAAAATCAATTAGCGCTATTCCTCAGATTAGACGAGCAAAAGAAAACACTGTAAACAGCAAGAGTGAAGAAATCATCGGAAAATGGCTAATTGAATCGCCAGAACTACGAAAAGTTAATTTAAACGAAGAGTTTTTTGCAATTCCTGCAAAACTGGAAGCAGATTTACAATATTTACAATCTCGTCTTTACTTGAAGAAATCGGGGGTAAGAATTGGTAAAATAATGGGCAAAGATCTTGTCCCAAATCATGAATTGGCAGCAAGTCTCTTAAATAATCCAAATACCCATCGTATTAATTTAAGCCATGATCAATCCATTTCCTATCTCAAAAGAGAAGAACTAAAGCTAGAATCAGCATATAAAGGATGGGCATTAATGTGTTTTGAAGATTATCCACTTGGCTGGGCAAAAATTCTCGACAATCGGTTAAACAATTACTTCCCAAAAGAAATAAGAATTACCAATCCAAATGTCGTTTAATATTGTCCTGTTGATAAAAGCACTAGCGTACAAGCCTCTGTAGTTTCAATCCCATGCTCCTTCGCCAGACTTTCAAGTTCCGCATTTTCGGTGCCAGGATTAAATATTAACCTTTTAGGTTTTGACTTAATGATATAATCATAATAAGGAATCTGATTGGCCGGCCCCAGATAAAGTGTTATAGTATCAATATCATGATGCACAATATCGGGCAATTCAATAGCAATACCAGCAACTTCACCTGATTTTAAGCCCACATTTACAATAGAGTGGCCATGTGTAACTAACCTATGAGCGGCAATATTTGAATAGCGGTCAGGATTTGTACTTGCGCCTAAAATGAGTGTTTTTTTCATGTGATTAGTTTAATTAATTATTTTAAAAGCAGCATCCGCACAGTTCATTCCATCAATTGCTGCAGAAACAATTCCACCGGCATATCCGGCACCTTCCCCACAAGGAAAAAATCCTGCAAGTTGAGGATGCTGTAAAGTTTCTTTATCCCTAGGGATTCTTAAAGGAGAAGAAGTTCTTGACTCTACCCCTACCAATATTGCTTCATTAGTAAAATAACCGTTCATCTTTTTACCAAAGGCAGGCAAAGCTTTTTGAAGCCTCCTGTAGATAAAATCTGGCAAAACTGTTGATAAATCGGCAGATTTTGTTCCTGGGATATACGAATTATGAGGAAGATCTGTGGAAACCCTATTATTTACGAAATCGAGCATACGTTGTGCGGGAGCAACCAAATTACCTCCACCTGCTTGAAAAGCAAGTTTTTCAATCTCAGATTGAAACTTAAGCATTTTAAAAGGATCATCTACACTGCCAGGAACATCCTCGAGATTAACCTGAACAACAGTCCCGGAGTTAGCAAATGGATTATTTCGTTTTGAAGGAGACCAGCCATTGACTACAATCTCATTTTGGTCGGTGGCACATGGAGCGATAATCCCGCCAGGACACATACAAAAGGAGAATACGCCCCTATTATCTACCTGCTCAACTAAACTATAGTAAGAAGGAGGAAGATAGGGCCCGCGATCACTACAATGATACTGAGCCTGATCAATAATCTCCTGGGGATGTTCAATCCTGACCCCCAATGCAAATGGCTTAGCCTCTGTTAAAATATTATGTTTTTCTAATAAATGATAGATGTCGCGCGCCGAATGACCAGTAGCAAGAATTACGCCCTCCGCTTCAAATTTTTTATCGCCAGCAAGAACCCCTCTTAGTTTATTGCTAGAAATTATCAAATCCGTAACACGGCAATCAAAATGTATTTCACCACCATCATTAAGTATTTTCTCGCGGATGGAGGTAATTATGCCCGGGAGCTTATTTGTACCGATGTGTGGGCGTGCATCTATTAAAATATCTGTTGTAGCACCATGGCTAACAAATGTTTTTAAGACATATTGAATGTCGCCCCGTTTATTTGAACGTGTATATAATTTACCATCAGAGTAAGTTCCTGCGCCACCTTCACCAAAGCAATAATTCGAATCATTGTTTATTATGCCTTCTTTATTTAGTACTGCTAAGTCTCTCCTTCGCTGCTTAACATCCTTACCTCTCTCAATAATAACAGGTTTTAGTCCGAGTTCAATACACCTCAAAGCTGCAAACAAGCCAGCGGGACCGGCACCAATTATTAAAACCGGCTTTTTGTCGCTGACATTATGATCTAAATCGGCAATTATTTCAGGTTTTGGGACTTCATCAATAAAAATATTGACTTTTAATCGGAAGACTACTTTGCGCCCTCGAGCATCGATTGAGCGCTTTAGAATCTGGACGCTTTTTACACGTTCAATGTCAATATTTAGAGCTTTACAAGCACTTTCGTGAATATTTTTTTCATCTGCTGAATGTTCAGGGAGCAGAACAATTTCAATTTCTTTGATCATATATTTTGCTAGGTATTATCCCAGATTTGTAACAAAGGTATGAAAATTGATTCCTATAGTGTAAATTTATAGATTAGAGAAACATTAAATAATTATGAAAAGAATAGTATTGAATATCGTAGCATTTTTCGCAGTGCTTTCATTAAGCTCATGCGGATACAACAGCATGGTAAAACTAGATGAGCAGGTAACTTCGCAGTGGGCTCAGGTTGAGAACGTTTATCAAAGGAGAGCTGATCTTATTCCAAATCTTGTTAATTCTGTAAAAGG
>NZ_JBIILQ010000267.1:0-3554 GCF_044232565.1 Daejeonella sp.
TTTGATGAAACCGTTTATCAGCTGCCTATCCCTTCAGATGATCCTGAAATCCTAAAAAACGGAATTCAGATCATGCGCGACTGGGCTCAGGATGCTACCTTAAATGATGAAGAAATTAATAAGGAGCGTGGAGTAGTTGTTGAGGAGAAACGATTAGGAAAAGGTGCTCAGCAGCGTATGCAAGATCAGTATCTTCCTATGCTTTTCAATAATTCACGTTATTCAAATCGTTTGCCAATTGGAACCGAGGAGGTACTTAAGAATTTTACTCCAGCAACTTTACGTCAATTTTATACAGATTGGTACAGACCAGATCTGCAAGCACTAATTGTTGTTGGTGATATTGATGTTGATGCGATGGAAAAAACGATCAAAGATAAATTTTCTGATCTAAAGAAATCCGACAAAGCTCCTGCACGTACTAGATACAGTATTCCATTACTCAACAAAAACCAATTTATTACGGTAACTGATAAAGAATTCCCAGTAAGTGTTGCTCAAATTATAATCAAGCATCCGGAATCTAAATTAATCACCAAAAATGATTACAAAAGCAGTATTGTAAGATCATTATTCAACCAAATGTTAGGTGCACGTTTTGCAGAGTTAAGCAAGCAAGCTAATCCGCCGTTCCTTCAAGGCGGTGCAAGTATCAGTCCATTCCTAGCTGGTTTAGATAATTATAGCGCCGTAGTAGTGGCAAAGCCAGGAGAAATGGAAAGAGGCTTCAAAGCTGTGATTACTGAAACTGAACGTGTACAGCGTTATGGCTTCACAGAAACTGAATTAGAGCGTGCAAAGCAATCCTATTTAACTAGCATGGAATCTTCTTTCAAGGAAAAAGATAAAACTCCATCTAATAGTTTCGTAAATGAATACCTACGTCACTTCCTTGAGGATGAGGCTAGTCCGGGTATTGAATATGAATTCAATTTAGCAAATAGCTTAACCGCTGGCATCACCTTAAACGATCTTAACGGATATTCAAAAAAATACATTACAGATGTTAATCGTGATGTAATTATCATGGGTCCTGAAAAGGATAAAGATAAGTTACCAAATGAAGCTGCCATAGAAAAATGGATTAGCGAAATCAAGCAAAGCAATGTTATTGCCTATGTTGATCAGGTTTCTAATAAGCCTCTTCTTGCAGCAAAGTTGAAAGGTGGAAAAATTGTTTCTGAGTCTAAAACCGCAGAAATTGGGGTTACAGAATTAAAATTAAGCAATGGAGTAAAGGTGATTTTAAAGCCTACCGACTTCAAAAATGATGAGATTAGCTTCTCAGCATTTAGTCCCGGAGGCACCTCACTTTACAGCGATGCTGACTTCCAATCGGCATCATTTGCTACTGCAATTATTAGAAGTGGTGGTATTGGTGAGTTCAGTTCGGTTCAGCTACCTAAGCTATTGAGCGGTAAAATTGCTTTTGTAAGTCCTTACATAGCTGAAAGATCTGAAGGCTTATCAGGATCGACTACGCCAAAAGATCTTGAAACAGCGCTTCAATTAACTTATCTATACTTTACTGCTCCACGCAAGGATGCTGAAACCTTCAAGGGCTTAATTGAACAGCAAAAAGGTGGATTAGCAAACAGAGGCAACGATCCAAATAGCGTTTTCGCTGATTCAGTATCTGCTATTTTAGGAAATTATAATGTCCGCCGTACTGGTCCTAGCATCGAAAAATTAAATCAGGTAAGTCTGGATAGAGCTTTTGAAATTTACAAAGAGCGCTTTGCGGATGCTAGTGATTTCACCTTTATTTTTATAGGAAATTTTGATGCTGAAAAAATCAAGCCTATGCTTGAACAATACTTAGGGTCATTGCCAGCATTAAACCGCAACGAAACCGCCAAAGATCTTGGCATTAATATTCCAGCAGGCAAAATAGAGAAAAAGGTTTTCAAAGGGCAGGAGCCGAAGGCAAATGTTCGCCTAGTATTTAGTGGCGATTATACCTACAGTGAGAAGCATAATAATCAATTAGATGCTTTAGCAGAGGTGCTTACAATCAAGCTAGTTGAGCGTTTACGCGAAGATGAAGGTGGTGTTTATGGTGCTGGCGCTCGTGCATCTTACACAAAAATGCCAAAAGGTAGATACACCTTCAATATCTCGTTTGGTTGTGCTCCAGAGAATGTTGACAAACTAATAAGCTCTACATTGGATGAGATTAACAAAATCAAAGAGAAAGGTGCACAAGCTTTGGATATTGAAAAATTCATCGCAGAAGAAACCCGCTCAACTGAAACACAAATAAAGGATAATAACTTCTGGTTGGGTTATTTAACTACTCAATATCAAAATGAGGAGGATCCTAAGCAGGTTTTAAAATACGTGGAGTCATTAAAAGAAATAACTCCTGAACTCTTAAAATCGGCAGCTAAAACCCGCCTCTCAGATAATTATATCCGTCTGGTATTACTTCCTGAAACAAAGAATTAAGAAAAAATAAATTAAAAAAAAATCCGGTTCAAATTGAACCGGATTTTTTTTTGCGCTATAAAAAACCTAAAACTTAACACTTATTGAAGCCGCATTGGATGGTTCACTTTCGTTTTTTAAACGATCAATAGCCCTAACAACGTAAACATAGGATTGATTGGTGCTCACCTTCGTATCTATAAAACTTGTTTGCGTAGCGCTGAAAGAAATATGGATAATATGCTCAGCCTGTTCAGAATCAATTTTTTCGCCTCTTTTAAAACGATATACTAAATAGCCATATGCTTTATCACCATCGATTGCCTCTAGGGGAGCATCCCAGCTTATTTCAACTTCTTTAGCCCTAGATTTTACCAAAAGGTTACGTGGTGCATTCGGCTTTACTTGATCAAGCCAGTCCATGGTAGGCTGAAGTGCCGGAAAACGATAAAAATCAGCGCGAAGTGAATCTTGCACTCCTGCCAGATTATTAGTGACAGACTTCGAACTAAAAAATACACTCCCCTGAATATTAGGATTTTTCCTTAAATATCTTATTTGATCTGGTATTTGTCGGCGATTACTCCATCCCAAACGGTTCTCCATAGCCCGATAAGCTGCCTGCCCGATATACACATGCTTCCCAAAAGCATTGTCTGCCCACCAATCACTTAGTTTATCATAGGGAGCAACTTCATAGCCAAAGGGGAAATAAATCTGCGGATTTAGATAATCCAACCAACCCTTCTGCACCCATTTCCGTGCATCGGCATACAATTTCCCATATCCATCAAAACCATTGCTTACTGAGCCTAAAGGATCCTGAGATTTATTGCGCCAAATACCAAAGGGGCTTACCCCAAACTTCATGTATTTTTTTGCTGTATGTATACTATCCGAAAGAACATGAATTAAAGTATCCACATTATTGCGGCGCCAATCATCAATATTATTAAATCCTTTACCGTACTTTTTAAAAATTTCCCCATCTGCCAGTGGCTGTTTTGGTTCTGGATAGGGATAAAAGTAATCATCAAAATGAACCCCATCAATATCATAATTCTTTACTACGTCCATAATTACCCCTACAATATATTGGCGAACCTCTGGCAGTCCGGGATTAAATA
>NZ_JBIILQ010000268.1:0-3543 GCF_044232565.1 Daejeonella sp.
CTTAGCACCGCTGGCTGAGGCTCTCGAAGCCCGTCTTAAGGGATCTACACTCTCCTAAAAATCATAGTTCAGACAATTTAGTTGTCCGTTGTCAGGCTGGCGACATCTGGAATGAGTTGTTATTTGGCTGCCCTCAGTTGTCCGTTCACAGTTGTCCGTTGTCAGGCTGGCGACATCTGGAAGAGGGACTTTTGTTAACCGCTGTCTATGGCTCTTAGCACCGCTGGCTGAGGCTCTCGATATCGCTGGCTGAGGTTCTTAGCACCGCTGGCTATGGCTCTTAGCACCGCTGGCTATGGCTCTTAGCACCGCTGGCTATGGCTCTTAGCACCGCTGGCTGAGGTTCTTAGCACCGCTGTCTATGGCTCTTAGCACCGCTGGCTGAGGCTCTCGAAGCCCGTCTTAATGAATCTTATACTCTCCTAAAAATCACAATTTCGCCGTAGGGACAAGGCGCGACCTATGCCTAAGGCGAAATATAAATAACCAAAAATACTTCCTGAATAATTCAAAAGTTCAATGTTCTTCTTCCCAATTACAAGTTTCTTTTTCGGTGCTTGCAAGAATTTTAAAGTGTTTTTTTATTTGCCAGTATTAATTTTATTTATAAAAGAAATTACGCCATCCATATAAATTTTTTGATCATCCCACATTGCAAGATGGCTACCATTCGGACAGTAAAGGTAGGATCCGTTTTGTACCAATTTACTTTGTTCTTCCATTGCATTAGGATCCATAGTATCATATTTGGCACCAATCATTAGAGTTGGAACAGCAATTTCCTTTAATCTATTTTTAATATCCCACTTTTCTAATAGTCCGCCAATCCCGAATTCACTTGGCCCTTGCATTTGTACATAAATTGAGTTATTTCCATGTTTAAATGAACGATTAACGGCATCAGGCCACTCCTTTAAACGACAAATGTGTTTGTTGTAAAAGTTTGGAATTAGTAATGCCATGTAACGAGGATTGCTAAAATCTTTATTTGCTTCGATTGCTCTAATTTCAGTTAAAACCTCTGGTTTCATCTGTTTTGCTAGCACTTCTGCCGCATATTTACCGTATTCAGGCGCGCTTGCTACCATGTTTGATACCAAAAGGCCTTTCATGTTTTTTTGGTATTTCAGCGCATATTCCATTCCTAAAATACCACCCCAAGAATTACCTAATATGTAAAAATTGGACTCGTCAGCACCAATAGCTTTTCGCACTTGCTCAACCTCCTCCACAAAACGATCAATCTTCCAAAGTGTAGTATCTTTTGGTTGATCACTATAATACGAACCTAGTTGATCATACTCATAAAATTCGTAACCTTCCCTTTGAAAGAAAGTTTGAAAGCATTCCATATATTCATGTGTCATTGCTGGCCCACCATGGAGTAAAAGAATTTTAATTTTGGGATTATTCCCAAAACGTTTTGTCCAGACTTTGAACGTCCCTGAAGGAGTTTGAATAGGAATCATTTTCACCCCGGCAGTTTCTATACTATCTGGGTAGGTGAAATAATTTTTTAGTGTCTCTGCTCTTTGTGTACATGCACTCAGTATTAGAATAACAAGACATAGTAAAATTAATTTTTTCATGCAATGGTGTTTATTTATTGGTGAATTTGGCTAATGCCCTTGACTATGATTTTTGTAATAGAATCTTAATTTATGGCTTAATATTTAGCTTGATTTTGAGATGGAGGTCAAATTGTTCCAATTCATCCCTTTAAATGTAAATATTAAACTAAAAATACATAAATATTTAAAAATTGATCCAAAAGATATTTTTATGATTGCTAAATAAATTTCTATAGGTAATCATATAATTAAAAGTTACCGCATTTTTGGTTGAGGCAGGTTGCGACCCGTCCCTACATCATCCCAATTCAATTTTCTTTCGTATTTTCGTGCAAATGAAAAAAACGAAGCCAACCATCTTGGTCGTTAATGACGACGGAATCACTGCGCCAGGAATAAAAGTTCTGATAGAAGTAATGCAAAGCATTGGCCATGTAGTTGTTGTAGCACCTGATGGCCCTCAATCGGGTACCGGTCATGCCATAACTATTGCTAAGCCTTTGCGACTTGATAAAGTAGATTTGTATGAGGGTGTGGAGATGTATAAATGCTCTGGCACACCTGTGGATTGTGTGAAGCTTGCTGTAAATAAGGTTTTTAAGGGTAAAAAACCGGATTTATGTGTTTCTGGAATTAACCACGGACTAAACAATTCAATCAATGTATTGTATTCCGGGACCATGTCGGCGGCCGTAGAAGGTGCCATTGAAGGTATTCAATCCATTGGATTTTCATTAGATGATTTTTCAAACGAGGCCGACTTTAGTCACGCCAGAAAATATATTGAAATTATTACTTTACAAGTTTTGGCTAAGCATTTACCATTGGGGACGCTTTTGAACGTGAATTTCCCAAGAGGGGCAAGTTTGAAGGGTATTAAAATCTGCCGACAAGCAAATGCAAAATGGGCAGAGGAGTTTGATGAACGTAGCGATCCGAATAGAAGAAAGTATTACTGGCTAACAGGTGTTTTTCAAAATAACGATCATGGTGAAGATACAGATGTTTGGGCTCTGGAAAATAATTATGTGTCTATTGTTCCGGTACAGTTTGACATGACTGCCCACCATGCGATTCCGATTTTAAATACTTGGGATTTTTAATTAAATAGATCTATGAATTATTACCTCATTGCCGGCGAAGCTTCGGGAGATCTACATGGATCAAACCTGATGAAGGCTTTGAAGCAGCATGATGCCAATGCCTCTTTTAATTATTTTGGCGGCGATTTGATGAAGGCAGAGGGTGGAACCCTAAGAAAGCACTATTCAGAAATGGCGTTTATGGGATTTGTTGAGGTAATAACCAATTTGGGTACCGTTTTGAGAAATATTAAAATGGCCAAGCAGGATATTTTGGCTAATAAACCAGACGTACTTATTCTAATTGATTTCCCCGGTTTTAACCTAAAAATTGCAGATTTCGCCAAAACCCATGAAATTCCTGTTTTTTATTATATCTCACCCAAAGTATGGGCATGGAATCAAAAGCGGGTTTTAAAAATCAAGAAGATTGTCGACCGTATGTTTTGTATACTTCCATTTGAAGTCGATTTTTACAAATCATGGGGAATGGAGGTAGATTATGTGGGAAATCCTATACTCGATGCGATTGCTTTAAATAAGCCGAATGCCAATTTTAAATCCAATTATGGTTTAGATGATAGACCATTAATTGCATTCCTCCCGGGAAGTAGAAGGCAGGAATTGGAACGTGTATTACCAGAGATGCTGAAGATAGTAGAACGTTTTCCAGAATTTCAATTTGCCATTGCTGGCGCGCCATCTTTTTCGGAAAAGGATTATGAACAATACCTAGGTAATTATTCAATACCAATCATTTTTAATGACACCTATAATTTAGTACTTAATGCAAAAGCTGCGGTGGTTACCTCTGGAACAGCTACTTTAGAAACCGCACTTTTGAAAACCCCACAAGTAGTAGTTTATAAAGGGAATTCCATTTCCATTGC
>NZ_JBIILQ010000269.1:0-3529 GCF_044232565.1 Daejeonella sp.
AAATTGGCGCATTTGAGTCGGGGGCAAGTGCAAAGCTCATGGGAACAATTCCGTCCGTACTTTTTGGTGGGACCATGACACTTTTAATTGTGATTTTTACGTATTTCAAAACCAAAAGGCTTATCCCTCTGAGCTTAAATCAAATTAACCGACATTAAATTTTATTACTCCTGCCCAAAATAAGGTAAATAATTGAACCTAAAACGGGTGCGAGTAGGATTACAATCAACCATAATAGTTTGGTATTTGTAGGAATACGACTTTTTAAAAGGTCCATAAGTGTGACCACAATTAAGATGAACCAAATGATCCCCAATATAAATCGTAAGGCACCTCCAATAAATAAAATTACTAATAATGTGCTCATAGTGCTTTTTGTTTGCGTCCCCAAAAAAGATAAACAACAGCTCCCAAATATGGGGCTACTAGAATAAACAGTATCCAGAGGAATTTGTGTGGGGTGCTCAGCTCCTTCGACCTTATGGTATCAAATATTGCAAAAGGAATAACCAGAACAAGCGAAATGACGGCAAAAGCAATTAAAATTAGCTCTAATATTCCAATATTGTAAAATAATATAGTGTTCATCACATTTTCTTTATTTTTTGATTTTTCCCCATAGATAGATATAATGTTATTCCTACTATGGGAGCCATCAAAACTATGATGGTCCATAAAATCTTATTATTCGGATCTTTAAATTGTGATCTCGAGATATCAATTAAAATGTATGCCATTAAAACAGCATGGATTATTAAAATTATTATCAACAATAAAATAGAAATCGAAGAGCTGACATTCACAAAATTTAGCATAATTTCATTTAATTTATAGTTAAATATAATGAAATTATAACTTACACTGAATATTTTTCGCCAATCTGCTGACGCCACATGGCATAATACAATCCTTTTTCAGCCAATAGCTCATCATGCCTTCCGGATTCGATAATATGGCCCTTTTCAAGGACAAAGATCCTATCGGCATGCATAATGGTTGAAAGTCGGTGTGCAATTAAAATAGTTATGTGGTCACTAACAACAGATACATTACGAATAGTTTCGGTAATTTCTTCTTCTGTTAATGAATCTAGTGATGAAGTTGCTTCATCAAACACCAAAATATTTGGCTCACGAAGTAAGGCTCTTGCTATTGAAAGACGTTGCTTTTCACCGCCCGACACTTTCACACCTCCCTCACCAATAATGGTATCTAGTCCCTTATCTGCGCGTGAAAGAAGATTCTGGCAGGCAGCTCTTTGTAAAACTTGCATACATTCTTCATCGCTTGCATCCGGGCGAACAAAAAGGAGATTCTCGCGAATGCTGCCCGAAAATAATTGGGTATCCTGTGTTACGAAACTGATTTTTTCACGCAGTTCATCCAAGTCGATTTGCTTGGATGGAATATCATTATATAAAACCTGGCCACTTTCTGGGTGGTATAAGCCGACAAGTAATTTGACTAAAGTGGTTTTTCCGGAACCAGACGGACCTACGAACGCGATTGTTTGTCCCTGCTTTGTTTCAAATGAAATATTTTCAAGTGCATTTCGGTTTGAAGATTGATGCTTAAAACTTACTTCATCAAATTTAAGGCTATTTACACGGCCTAAAACTTTGGGGTTTTCAGGTTTTTTCTCTTTAGGAGTATTTAAAATAGCCTTAAAGTTGTCTAATGATACCTCTGTTTCACGGAAAACATTGATAATATTTCCGAGTTCTTGAAGTGGCCCAAAAATAAAAAATGAATAAATAAAGAGTGAGAAAAACTCTCCCACACTAATTCTTCCAGCAAAAATTAGATAAAGCATTAATAGCAAAATCATATTTCGAAGTAAATTGACAAATGTGCCTTGAATAAAACTTAGGCTACGCACATACTTTACCTTTTTGAGCTCGAGTTTTAATATTTTTTCTGTGGTATTACTTAGGCGTTTAATTTCCTGACCTGAGAGTCCGAGGCTTTTCACTAATTCTATATTTCTTAATGATTCGGTAGTTGATCCTGCAAGTGCCGTGGTTTCAGCTACAATTGCTTTTTGTACAACCTTTATCTTTTTGCTCAATACGGAGCTTATAAAGCCTAATATGGGAATTACTGAAATATAAACAACTGCAATCGACCAATGAATATTTATGGCATATATAAATACGAAAGTTACACCAACTAAAGAAGTGAATACAATATTGATTAGTGCTACAATGAGTTTTTCACTATCGGTTCTAACTTTTTGTAAAATCCCTAAAGTTTCACCACTACGCTGATCTTCAAATACTGAATAGGGTAATTCAAGGGAATGTGCCAATCCATCTGAATATATTTTTGCTCCCAATCGTTGTGTAATAACATTGACATAATAATCCTGGAAGTTTTTTGCAATTCTCGAGACCATTGCTACCCCCATGGCAGCAAGAATTAGTAGGCCAGCGCCTTTAAAAAATTCTTCAGTTGTATATTCTTGATATCTTGTTACGTAGGTATCGATAATTTTTCTGAAAATCCATGGGTCTAAAAGTGAAAATATCTGATTCACAGCTGCTAGGAGCAATGCTAAAAAAATCAGTCCCTTATAATCTTTTAAATATTGTATGAGTAGTTTCATAGCTAAATTTTCATAAAAAATAAAGGGAACAAGTTAAATTCCTATTCCCTTTCCTTTGATATGTATGTTATATTTAGACAGTCATGACGTCCTTTTCTTTAACCTCCATCAGGCGGTCAATTCGGACAATATTGCTATCGGTTAATTTCTGCACTTCTCCTTCTCCAGTTTTGATTTCATCATCAGAGACACCTTCAGATTTGGATCGTTTTATTTTTTCGTTGGCATCTTTACGGATGTTACGTACTGCGATTCGTCCTTTTTCTGCTTCCTCTTTTACTTTTTTTACCAGGTCTTTACGACGTTCTTCAGTAAGAGGTGGAACATTCAAGCGAATCACTATCCCATCATTTTGCGGGTTTAGGCCTATATTTGCCTCCATAATTGCTCTTTCGATAGGAATAAGCATTGTTTTTTCCCACGGCTGTACAACAAGGGTGCGTGCATCAGGCGTATTTACCGTTCCAATTTGATTTAGAGCAGTTGGAGTGCCATAATAATCTACAAAAATACCATCTAGCATAGTTGGCATTGCCTTTCCGGCACGTATTTTTACCAATTCATTATCGCAATACTCAATGGCTTTTTCCATTTGAGTTTTTGCATCTTCCAGTTGTTTCTTTATAAGCTCGTTCATAATATTTCTGTTCGATTTACAAAATTAATTAAATTCCTGTAATCTCAGGTACTCAGGCAGTATTCAATCTGTTTTTAGCCTCTTACTAATGTGCCAATAGGTTCCCCTTCAGCTAAACGCATAAAATTACCCGGTTTATTCATATCGAATACAATGATTGGGAGTTTATTTTCTTGACAAAGTGTAAATGCAGTCATATCCATTACATTGAGATTCTTCTTATACACCTCATCGAAGGTGATTTCATCGTAACGTGTTGCATTTGTATCTTTAAGTGGGTCGGCAGT
>NZ_JBIILQ010000330.1:0-3526 GCF_044232565.1 Daejeonella sp.
ACTGCAAGAGAAACCGCTTGAACATCCTTGGTTTGAGCATTTAAATTAAGGGCTGAAAAAGCTATTAAAACAATAAATAACAATGATTTATACATAGAAATTTTTTTAATAATTAACAATTAGTGTGAGCGAACTTCACCCTCTAGTTCAGGTTCTACATAACCTTCCGGAGTTTTCTTATGCCAGTAAGATGCTAACATGGATCCTGTAATATTCATCAAAGGCCCGAATACAGCAGGTGCCAAGCCCATAGTAGCAATTTTACCTAGGCTATTTGCAATTCCAGAGGCAAGACCCCCATTTTGCATACCCACTTCAATAGCAACAGTTCTAGCATCACGCTCGGGCATTTTAAATAAACGAGCAAACCAGTATCCTAAGAAATAGCCAAAAATATTATGAATAAGCACAACTAGAATCAATAGACCTCCAATTTCTAGAAGACTATTACGACCAGCTGCAGTAATTACAACTATAATTAAGGCAATACCAGTCATAGAAACAATTGGCATAGCATTATCTAGCCATTTAGCCTTACCTGATAATAGCTTATTAAATAATAGTCCGGCTCCAATAGGAATAATAATCATTTTTGCGATATCCCACATCATTTTAAACATATCAATCTCAATAAACTCGCCTGCAAGCAAATTCATGAGTAAGGGAGTTAATACAGGAGCAAGTAGCGTAGCAATTGAAGTGATAGTAAGAGATAATGCGAGGTTTGCTTTCGCTAAATAAGACATCACATTTGATGCTAAACCACTTGGAGAACAACCAATTAAGACAATTCCGGCTGCAATTTCAGGAGGAAAACTTGTCATAGAAGCTAAGAAATAACCCATACTAGGCATGATCAAAAATTGGGCTATAATACCGATAACAACGCCTTTTGGAGTTTTAATAACTGCCACAAAATCCTTCGCACTCATAGAAGTACCCATTCCAAACATAATAATCTGTATTAGGGGGGTAATTAAACCTGTAAGTTTAAACTCGCCTACAGTTATGAAATAAGTTGGGTAATAAAGTGCCATTGTTACGGCAGCAAATATGATAGTAGTGTAGGCAAAGCCCTTAAGACTTTCATAACCTCTAAAACCGAATGCCAGAGTTAGAAAAAAGGCCATTAGTATCGGACCAGCTAATTGAATATTACCCGTAAAAATCATTCCGAGAGAAATCAAAAGCAATAGAGCTGCAATTCCAATTGCTGCAGAATAAGAGTTTAACTGTTTCAAAATATCAGATTTTAATTAAAATTTATTTTTATTATTATTTACCAAGTTCTTTTACTCATAATCACATCAAGCTCAGCTCTAGTCATTTTTCCATCTTCGGGATGTTTTTCCATCCATTTAATAAAATCATCTTTAATCTCACTCGTCCACTCACTATCTAATTGACCGCTTGAGAACTTACCTGATTTTATGACTTCAAAAGCATATTTATCTCTTCTGACAATAAATTCGGCTGTAGAAACCACCTGCTCAGCTAAATGAGCTGGAACAAATAGAACACCGATTTTACCCGCAATGACAAGGTCGCCGGGCACAGCCATAGTTTTACCAATACGAATTGGAGTATTTAATCCCATTAAAACCATATCCTCCATGAAACTCGGATGAAAATCACGCACGAATGCATTAAAACCTTTAATCTCTTCAAGACCTTGGACATCCCTTGCAGCACCGTCAAAAATCACCCCATTGCCAGATTTGGTATAAATAGAAGTTGCTAGCGTGCTACCCATTAAAGTACCGGCCACAATCTTCCCAAAACCATCAGCAACGTACACATCTCCTTTTGTAAGTACAGCTATGGGCCATGAATTTGTATTCCCAACGCGTCCTTGTTGTGCCCCCCTAGATTTTAAATTCTTTTCAATATCGGGTCTTGTAGGCATAAACATAGCAGTAACTGCCCTACCGGTAATCATATCATCATTTAGTGTTTTCCAACCATATTCAAACTGATTGGTATAACCCATGACTTTTAAAACTTGCCAAGCATCATCAATTCCAATTTTTTTAGCTCTTTCTAATAAATTATCTGCAATTTTCGGACGGCCATCAGAGAAGCGTTCACCCTTCCATTCGGAAGTTAAAAAAACTAATTCCTCTTTAGAAATAGTTTGTGCTGTTGAAACTCTTACTGTAAAAACAAAAATTGTTGCGACAAGGACGAATATTTTAAACTTCATAAATTTTAATTATAATCTAAATAAACAAAAAAAATATCTAAAAAACGCTATCATTAATGATTAAACCTTTTAAATGTTTTTCGATAAATTATTTTTTTCTTGAATTTTTACTTCTAGAAGGCAAAGTGATTTTCCAAATTGTTCCTTCCAAAGCATCGTATTCAATAATATAAAGTACATTTTTTACTAAAATAGCATCTGTTGGGTTATTAAACGAATCAATGATTCTTGTCGTTTTAACAAAATAATTATCACTGCCGCTATCATAAGACATTTTTAAGTGTAGTAAATCACGACCTTGATCTGTAAAAGGTTTCATCATACTTGAGCGACTACCTAAGGAGTTTCTAAGCACAAAACCATCTCCATTAAAATCTGAAGCTAATTCTTTACGAGTATCAAAAACAAGTCCCAGAGGTGAGCTATGTGGCGTAAAAGTACTCGTGGTTACGCCAGTATTGTCACCATCCAGAATTTTACCAGAGTGTCCTCTATATTCATTGGCATCTGGTCCCAGATTCTGAACACCGGGACTAAACTTCACTCCTTCAGGAATTTTAGGAAATTCTGGATCATTTCTAAAATATTTCACTGCCCAAGCATGAGAAGAACGAGGAAGAAAAGGGTCAGTGTCTGGGTTTGGTTGCCAATCTGGATATTGCTGAGGATTTTCAATTCCACTCATCACCCAAGGGAAACCATAATGCCTACCTCCTCTTACCAAAAACATATCCTCGTTATGATCATAATCAGAGGAATTTACTACAGCAAACAAATTACCTGAAGGATCAAGAGCGATATCATAAGCATTACGAATACCTTCCGAATATATAAACCCAGCTTCCTTAAGTTTAATTAAATCATTTGGTAATTCAAGATTCAATGCATTAATTGGAAACCTAAAAATTTTGGCTGTAAGTGCATTGTCTCTTGCATTAGGATAAGCTCCTTTATTATCTTGAACTTCACCATGATCAGTCCGAGCACCGGTATTAGCGTAAATATATTTTCCGTCTTTACTTATTTCTAAAGCATTCCAACCATGGTCGAAAGTAGTGGCATTTGTCCCGTATTCTACTGTATTAAAAACCACATTTAAAGTTGGTAATCCACTTGATATTCCATCGTAACGAACCATTCTACCTTTAGTTCCTTTTTCATTATTCACACTAATATTACCACATAAAAAAAGCTGATCATTAAAAAAAACAGCACCTTGAAGACGGGTAATACCATGATCATTTGCAGAAAAAATCATTTTAGATTCCAGTTTTCCTGAATTCTTGTCAATTAAATAAACGCCTCCATCAAAATCAGTATAAT
>NZ_JBIILQ010000068.1:0-11481 GCF_044232565.1 Daejeonella sp.
TTTACATTCAATAAGGCTCAAAAACGTACCGTTAACGCTGCTTTAAGTAATACTTTTGGCTTTGGGGGGCATAATGCTTCTGTAATTTTCAAAAAATACAAAGACTAAATATTCTTGCCATTAAATAATTAAAACTAATCTATTTAAACCTGTATATTAGTTCTTATCAATTTGATTAACGGTCATTAATGCCATTTTCAAGAATCTATAAACTCTATCTTTCGCCAAATCGTAAGTACATCCGATCTTTACATAATCTATTAGGTTATGTACCCGGAAATGTGCGACTTTATAGAATGGCATTTAGGCATCGCTCTGCTGCAGTTGAAGTTAAGAATGGTGCTAAAAACAGTAATGAGCGTCTAGAATTTTTGGGAGATGCCATTCTAGGGTCGGTAGTTGCCGAACTATTATTCAAAATGTATCCCTACAAAGACGAAGGTTTTTTAACAGAAATGCGCTCCAAAATAGTGAGTCGGGCCAATCTAAATCAGCTCGCCAAACGACTTGGCCTTGATGAGCATATTGAGTTTGATAACAAATCTCTAGGTCATAATAATAAACAAGGATCCTTATTGGGAGACACCTTTGAAGCGTTAATCGGTGCCATTTATATGGACAAGGATTATAATTTTACCAGAAACTTCCTTCTCAGCCGCATAATTAAACCTCATGTTGATATTCATACACTTGAGCTAACAGAAACAAATTTTAAAAGTAAACTCATAGAGTGGTGCCAAAGGCATGGTAAAGACATAGTTTTTGAAATTATTCCGAACGAGGAGGGCGAAAATGCAAAGCTTTTTACCATTCAGGTAAATGTAGATGGCGAAAATTGCGCGCTTGGAAGAGATTACAACAAGAAAAATGCAGAAAAACTTGCTGCTGAAAAAGCATGTATCTTTTTAAATATTTATAAAATATAAGTAGAATGATTAAAAAAATACTGTCAATACTCTTTTTGGGTTATAGTTTAACGATATTTATTTTGGCAATGCTGGTAGTTTTACCATTTATTTTAATCAGCTCCATCTTATTTAAACAAAAAAAAGCGCAAGATATTATCTTTCTTTTCCTCAAACTATGGGCAGGAATATTTTCAATTTTTTGTTTCTTCCCAATCAGAACTAGAGGTTATGAGCTTCATAATCCAGAGAAAGCCTATATATACATTAGTAATCATAACTCATACTTAGATGCTATTGCCGTGGTATTAAGCATTTCAGGATCCGTAAAGCCTTTAGGAAAGATTGAGATGGCCAAAACACCACTTTTTGGCATGATTTACAAGAGGGTAGTGGTTTTAATCGACCGAAAAGATAAGGAAAGTCGCGCGCGAAGTGTAGAGGAACTTAAAACCGACTTAGCTAGAGGGCAATCCATTTTAATATTTCCAGAAGGAACGATGAATAAAACAGAATCAGACCTTGCCGATTTTTACGATGGCGCATTCAGGTTAGCTATTGAAACACAAACCGATATCGCACCAATGGTCATTTTAAATGCAAGAACTTTATTGCCTAGAGCCAATCCGCTTCATGCTAAACCGGGAATAATTACTTGTGTATTTGATGAACCTGTGGAGGTTGCGGGACTAATAGCTGATGACCTTGAAGATTTAAAAGCCAAGGTTAGAAAGCGAATGGAATATTTAATCGAGGCTAATTAATATTTCAAATTCTTCTCCGTTAAATCTTTGGCTTTTGGCAAAGGTGGCAAACTTCGCAAACCCTTGGGCCGGCCCGATTGATTAAATGTTTGAAGTGATCTTTTAATATAATTGATGAGTGCATATTCATCCCAAGTAGATAAAGAGCTATAATCAGGGCGATACATCACCATAAAATTTTTAAGGTCAAGGCTATCTAAGCCCGTAATATTACGCAACACATTAGTACTAAACCTACGATCCACCTCAGATTGCTGTAGCTCCTTTGTATAATAAACGTTAAATCGTCGGGCTTGAGCAGGCGTTTTGCCCACAAGTTCATAAATTGCTGTGAGAGGCTGGAAGAGAAAAGCCAAAAAAGGTGGCTTCCCTGCATAATATGAGCCATTTTTTCGATATTGACTTTTAATTTGATCCAATTCTTGTTTTTTAGTCTCGCCCAATACTTTAACCTCAGCTAGCTTTATAATTGGCTGCATCCTTAAAACCAAATCAGAAAAATTAGCTAAAACAAGGATTAAATCAGTATAACCCGCTTTATAAAAAGTTAGTGTATCACCTTTTGATCCATTAATTTTAAATAATCCATAGGCATCACTCTCTGTAAATTGCTGGGTATTTCTATTTAGAATAGATACACTTGGGATTTTCGACATCCCCGACTTATCCATTATCAACCCGCGGACAGAGGATTCCTGCGCATGCAAGGATTTGTCAAATCCAAAAACAAGTTGAACTAAAATCACAAAAAGGATAAGAAATTTCTTCATTAAGCCAAAATTAGTAAAACATAGGCTGTTAATATCCTAAATAATGTTAAATGATGATATTAATAAGGCTATCCAATTAAATCTTATCTTTGCAAAATGATTAAATCCATGACAGGATATGGTTTGGCGAGCAGTGATTATGCACATGCAAAATACACGGTTGAGATCAAATCATTAAACAGTAAATTTTTGGAGCTTTCCTTAAAACTTCCAAAAGCATTTTCTGATAAAGAGTTTTTATTAAGAAATGAGTGTACACGTCAGATTGAACGTGGAAAAGTTAACATCGGCATTCATGTAGAATATGCTGAAACAAATTTGAAAACATCTACAATCAATCAGGCATTACTGAAACACTATTATTCCCAATTAAAAGAGGCGGCTGATACTTTGGGTGACACCGGCAGCAACCTGTTCCAAATGGCCTTGAATTTCCCGGATGTAGTTCAATATTCGGCGGATGAGCTAAGCGAGGACGAGTGGAAAATAGTTTATAAAACATTTGAGCAGGCGCTACTTAATTTCCAAAACTTCCGACAGGATGAAGGGAATGTGTTAAAGCAAGATTTAATACTACGCATCAAAAATATTTTGGAAGGCATGAGATTGGTTTCTGAGCAAGAGCCTTTACGTATTCCATCCATTAAAGATCGACTAAACCAATTTTTGGAAGATGCAGTAGGTAAAGAAAATATAGATCACAACCGCTTTGAACAGGAACTGATTTATTTTATTGATAAATTAGACATCACTGAGGAAAAAACCCGCTTAAAGAGCCACTGCGATTATTTTATTGTTGCACTGCAAGATAAAGATGCAAATGGTAAAAAACTCGGATTTATATCCCAAGAAATTGGTCGCGAAATTAATACCATGGGTTCCAAAGCAAATGATGCTAAAATGCAACAGACTGTTGTAGGAATGAAAGAAGAGCTTGAAAAAATTAAAGAACAATTGCTAAATGTGCTATAAAGCTAATCTTTGTTAGTTACATTAATACGTTGTATGTAATGCCTTAATTAATGACCTTTACATTCTTCCATTTCGAGTTAATAAATTTAAAAATTAAAACCATTGACACAAAAAACGTATAATTATTACGTATAAATAAAGTATGAAAAAGGGTAAACTCATAATATTTTCAGCTCCTTCTGGCGCAGGTAAAACCACTATTGTACAGCATTTATTAAAGAAGTTTCCTGAATTATCTTTTTCAATATCGGCTACCACAAGAGAGCAGCGTGGAGATGAAGTGAATGCCAAAGACTACTATTTCATCAGTCAGGAGAGTTTTCTTCACAAAATTGCGCAAAAAGAATTTGTTGAATTTGAAGAGGTTTATACAGGCACATTTTATGGTACTTTAAGGTCGGAAATTGAACGAATTTGGCAGGAGGGTAGGCATGTTATTTTTGATATTGATGTTATTGGCGGACTCCATTTAAAGAAAAAATTTGGCGAAAGCGCCCTTGCAATATTTGTTCAACCTCCTTCACTGGATGTATTAATTGAAAGGCTTACTGGGCGTGGCACAGATTTGCCTGAAAAATTAGCAGAACGTATCAAAAAAGCCGACAAAGAACTAAAGTTTGCTGATCAGTTTGATGTGATATTAAAAAACTATGAATTAGATACAGCATGTAATGAAGCAGAAACACTAATTAAGGAATTTCTCGCTAAATAGTAAATATAGCATATCTCATATCTAACGTCTCATATCTAGTGTCTCACATCTCACATCTAGCTAAATGAAAATAGGATTATTCTTTGGCTCTTTCAACCCTATCCATATTGGCCATTTAATTATTGCCAATTACATGGCCAACTATACTGATCTTCAGCAAGTTTGGTTAGTTGTATCTCCTCTTAACCCATTAAAAAATAAAAGTGATCTCATCAATATTTACGATCGACTGGAAATGGCAAAACTTGCTACTGAGGATGCCCAAAACATTCGTATAAGTGATATTGAGCTGAAATTACCTCAACCATCCTATACTATTGACACACTCACTCATTTACACGAGAAATATCCTGAACATGAGTTTAGTCTGATTATGGGTGCCGACAACCTAGCCTCAATCAAGAAGTGGAAAAACCATGAACTCATCCTCCGCGATTACCATATTCATATTTATCCGAGACCAGGATTTGAAATCAAAGAATTCAAAGATCACCCATCTATCACAATCACAGAAACTCCATTGATGGAATTATCAGCAACATTTATTCGAAAAGCCCTACAAGAAGAAAAAAGTGTGCAATTTTTTGTGCCCGAAAAAGCATTAGAATTTATAGAGAGCAAAAATTTATACCGATAAAAAAACAATTTTTTAAATTAAAAGGTAAAATTACAATTGTGAGCAACGAAAAAACAATTTTAAAGCTTAAACTTCCTACAGACCCACTTTGGGTTAAAAATGTGGTAGAAAGTAATATTGAAGAAATCCTTACAGATCATGCATTTTGTGAACAAAAAGCAGCAAGTAATGCGATAACCTTGATTGTTCAAAATCCGAACTTATCTGATCTTGTACAAGAAATGGCACTTCTAGTTCAAGAGGAAATGGATCATTTTAAAAGGGTTCACGATTTAATTCTAGCCAGAGGCTTTGTACTTGGAAGAGAACGTAAAGACAATTACGTGAACGAGTTAATGCAGTTTGTGATTAAAGGAGGAAGTAGGCATGAACAGATGATCGACCGACTTTTATTTTCGGCAATGATCGAAGCAAGAAGCTGTGAGCGATTTAAAGTGATGTCTGAACACATCAATGATGAAGAGCTTTCAAAATTTTATCATGAACTTATGATTAGTGAAGCAGGACATTATACCATGTTTATTGGACTAGCACGTAAATATGCTGATGGCTTTGATGTGGAAAAACGATGGAAAGAGTTTCTAGATTATGAAGCCAAGGTGATACAAAATTACGGCAAATCGGAAACGATACACGGTTAATTCCTATTAAAATACATCGAAAAATGGCGCTACTGCTTTTTAAACAATAAAAAAATGGCGGGCCTTTTATGCAAGTGAGGGATTTTTAACCTCCATTCCTTAATTGATTTGGTTTGTATAAATTCTTCTTCAGCCGTGATATCACAAGCAATACATAACCTTGTTTCGGGTTTGCAGCTTTTCAAAATTTCTTCCAACATAGAATCATTACGGAATGGGGTTTCGATAAAAATTTGTGTTTGACTATGGCGCTCTGCCACCGACTCAAGTTCTTTCACCTTATTGGCTCTTTGTAATTTATCAATGGGTAAATAACCATAAAAAGTAAAACTTTGTCCGTTAAAACCCGAAGCCATTAAAGCCAATAATATCGAGCTTGGTCCGACTAAAGGGACCACCCTAATACCTTTAGCATGTGCTAATGCAACAATTTCTGCACCAGGGTCTGCCACACCGGGGCAGCCTGCTTCACTCATCAAGCCAACGTCCTTACCTGAAAGAAGGCCTTTAAAAAATTCGTTTACGTTAGCATCACGATTATGCTTTCCATAATCATGTACAATAAGCTCACTTTGAGGAGTTTTTAACCCCGCTTCTTTTAAAAACCTACGCGCAGTTTTACTATTTTCAACGATATACTCATTTATATGATTGATAGTATCCACTAGGTAGGGCGTAAAGGATTTTGCAGATGCATTTTCTGCCAATGGAACAGGTATAAGATAAAGAGTGCCTAAAAGCATGTATAGTTTTTTGGACAAAATAGTCAAAATCAGGATGATATTGAGTAAATGGGAAATAAATAGATGAGTTTTTTAAGGTATAGGAGGGTTTAAATTGATTAAGTAATAAATTAATTACAATACAACCTTTGGCTAGGTTTTATACTCTAGTCTATATCCACAAACAAATAAACTTTTGAATGATGAGAACGAAAATAAATTTTCCGAGCTATTTATTCTTTGTATCAATTTTTCTAATTCTTGCGCTACCATCACGTGTTCAAGCTCAATACGATGGTGTTTCTTTGGAGACCTTTTATCAGGAGTTATCACCCTATGGGGTTTGGATTAATGACCCACAATATGGAAATGTATGGCGTCCGGACGTAGACCAGGAAGAATTTAGACCCTATTATAGCGATGGGCACTGGGAAATGACAAAATATGGCAATACCTGGGTTTCTGATTACGATTGGGGCTGGGCACCATTTCATTATGGCCGCTGGATTCATAGTAACCGCAAAGGTTGGTTATGGGTTCCTGATACCAAATGGGGACCAGCTTGGGTAACTTGGCGGAGTGGTGGCGGATATTATGGATGGGCTCCTCTTGGGCCCGGTATCCATATCAACATTAATATTGGTCCACGTATTCCCGATTATTACTGGGTATTCGTGCCACAACCGTCCATTTACTATTCAAGATTCCCAAGGTATGATAGGCGAAGAAATATCTCCATTTATAGTAGGACAGTTATCATCAATAATACCTATGTGATTAATAACAATAGCTATTATACTGGCCCCAGGATAGACGAGATTAGACGCGTAACACGTAGGCCAATAATGATAAATGAAGTAAGAAATATTGGCCCTCAAGGATATGCAGGCAGTAATAACAGACCTGTAGTGATTCGGAATTCGGATCGTGGAGAAAACCCTGGAAATAATCCGAGACCTACACGAACAAATGATAATGGGTTAGGAAGAAGCTCAATAAACGAAAGTAATGAAGCCAGTACTGGCAAAATTGCTGAAAGATCAGAAAATAAGCAAATTCCAGCATCTTCACAGCGTACAAACAAAACATATGACAATCAAAATGCTCGTGAAGTACAAAATCCTGCCTCAGGAGGCATTAGTGAACAGCGACAAGGGAATAATGGTGGACAGCAAGGAAATAGCTCAGAAGCACGCGAACAAAAGCCCGCTAGAGCTCAACAAGCTCAAAGCCCTCAGCGAGTTCAAACAACAGAACGAGTTCAAAGGACTTCAGGTGAAGAATCAAGACCAGCTCCTTCACAAAATAAAAGAACACAGAGAGTTGAGCCTAGTAAAAATAATGCTCCTTCGGCTCCTGAACGAAGTAGTAGAAATGAAGGCAGACCAGCCAGGGTTCAATAAGCACAACAATTCATAAAAATGCCCCCATTATTGTCTAAATTTTGGGGGCATTCTATTAGCACCATTTTTTATTTATTTCAGTTTACTCAGTGCTAATCTCATTCTTGGAATCATTTGCTGTATATCCTCCAAAGAACAAGCTCCAACAGATGCTCTAAACCAGTTCACGCTACTATCAGTCCCGAAAGCTGAAAAAGGCACAATACCCATCTTTGCCTCCTTGATTAAATAAAAATTCACATCGCCACTATTTTTCAAAACATCGCCCTCAGGAGTAGTTTTACCGATATAATTAACTTGAACTGTTAAGTAAATAGCACCCATCGGGTTAATTGCATTAACGGCAAAACCATCCGCTTTCATTTGGATAATCCCTTGATAAAGTGCATCCAAACTTTTCTGGATTTTAGCCTTAAAGCTTGTCAGATATGAATTTAATTCGTTTTGTTGGGTAAGATATTTAGCTGTTGCCACTTGCTCAGGCTTTGGTGCCCATGCGCCGACGTGCCCAATAATAGTTTTCATTTTATCGATTACATGCTCCGGACCAAAAGCCCAACCCACGCGAACACCGGTTGCGGCAAGACCTTTGGAAATACCATCGATATAAATAACATAATTTTTTAACTCTGGTCTGAGACTTACTGGATCATAATGAAATTCGTTGCCGAAGGTTAAAAGCGAATAAATCTGATCATACATGATATAAAGCGGCTTTTCATCTACTGCCCGACTCCTATTCTCTGCTATCACTAAGTCACAAATCTCTTCCAAATCTTTCTTAGAGAACATGGTTCCTGTTGGATTTAAAGGAGAGCATAGCGCAAGAAGTGTTGCACCTTTAAGATGCGGTTTAATTTCTTCTGCTGTTGGCATAAAATTATTTGCAACAGTAGTAATTACTGGAATTTCCTTTGCGCCTGTAAAACGGCAATAATGATTATTATTCCAAGACGGAGTAGGATAAATTACCTTATCTCCCGGATCAATAAGAGCCATGAAAGTACCATAAATCAGTGGCCTTGAACCACCTGCTACTAATATTTGCTTGTTAGTATAATCTAAACCGAATCGCTCCTTTAAAAAAGCCGAAACCTGATCTCTCAACACGGCAACACCCTCGGCAGGAGGATAATTGGTCTGATTATCGGCATAAGCCTCCATAATTCCCGCTTTTAACTCATCAGGGATAGGATAAATCGAAGAATCAAAATCACCAATAGTTAAGTTGGCAATCTGCTCCCCTTTCCGCTTCAGCTCATTGATTTCGCCAGCAATTTTTATTATTTCAGAACCCTCAAGGGTATTTGCTAATTTGGATATATTCATGTATGATAGGATAGTATAATTTTTTATTTAATAATTATCAGGCAATTAAATTAGCAATTGCACGATCTACTTTTTCAAAAGTAAAACCTGATAAAACTCCATTAAAGGACGTTTGAATTTGTTCATTACATAAATTCCCAATACTCCCTTCATGCGTGTATTTAACTGATGCAGGAGCTTTAAATTCACCTTTCTCAATTGCTACACCAATATTTTTATAGGCTTCACGGAAAGGAATCCCAGTCAATACTTGCTCATTAACCGCATCTACGCTAAATAAGTAGGCATACTTCTCATCTTTCAAAATATCATCTTTTATACGAATAGACTGAAGCATGAAGGCCGTCATTTCTAAGCATTCATTTAATGATTTGAAAGCAGGAAAAAGGTTTTCCTTCAATAATTGAAGATCACGGTGATAGCCAGAAGGAAGATTGCTTGTCATGAGAGCTATCTCATTCGGCAAAGCTTGAATTTTATTACATCTTGCACGAATTAATTCAAAAACATCAGGATTCTTCTTGTGAGGCATAATGCTTGAACCGGTGGTCAATTGGTCAGGGAAGCTTATAAATGCAAAATTTTGATTGATAAACAGACAAACATCCATTGCCAACTTTGCTAGGGTGGCCGCAACTGAGGACATAGCTTGCGCTAAAATTCGTTCCGTTTTCCCTCGTCCCATTTGCGCATAAACCACGTTAAAATTCAAGGAATCGAAGCCTAAAAGTTCAGTAGTCATGCTACGGTTCAAGGGGAAGGACGATCCATATCCTGCTGCCGACCCGAGTGGATTTTTATTACATACCTTCCATGCTGCTAACATCATTTCCATATCGTCGGCAAGACTTTCAGCATAGGCTCCAAACCATAATCCGAAGGAAGATGGCATAGCAATTTGCAGGTGGGTATATCCGGGAAGTAATTTATTTTTATGCTCTTCACTCTGGCTAATTAGCTGATTAAACAGTGTTTCCGTATTCTTTACAATATACTTAATCTCACTTCTAAAGAATAGTTTTAAATCTACCAGAACTTGATCATTACGAGATCTGCCACTATGAATTTTCTTGCCAGCCTCCCCTAACCTTCGTGTAAGAAGGAGTTCTACTTGAGAATGGACATCTTCCACATCTGCCTCAATACTGAATTTACCTTCCTGTATTTCTTTAAAAATTACTTTCAATCCCGCTTGAACCTGATCAAGATCAAGCCTATCTATAAGTCCGATACTTTCGAGCATACGCGTATGAGCTAGCGATCCAAGAACATCAAAAGCTGCAAGCTGATTATCCAACTCACGATCATTACCCACTGTAAATTTTTCTACTGAATGTTCAGTTATGGTATCTTTTTGCCAGAGCTTACTCATTATTTAGAGTTGAAATTTTTAAAATATTGTTCTTTAACAGTATCCCATTCAGACCTCAAAATACTATAAAATACAGTATTTCTGATATATCCATTGTGAATTTTCATGTGTTGGCGTAAAATTCCTTCGCGCGTTGCACCAATACTTAAGAGCGCTTGTCGTGATTGATGGTTTCGTTCATCCGCCTTGAACTCAATTCGATTGAGTCCCAGAACCTCAAAACCATAGCTCAAAATTAGGAATTTCATCTCTTTATTTAGTCCGCTGCCCTGAAAATCGCGCCCAATCCAAGTCCAGCCGATTTGTCCACGTTCATCTTTCCAAGATATCTCGGCCAATCGCGTACAACCAGCTATCAGATTGGTCTTTTTATCAATAATTACCCAAACAGCAGCAGTGTCATCGTCACGATCAGTTAAAGCCTTTAGAATATATTTATTCAGCTCTCCTGACTTTGAAAGATCATTTAAACCATATATCCAAAGTGCATCATCATCTGCCACATGCTGCAAAGATTGTTCATCATCCAAGCTTAATGGACGTAATAAGACTCTTTCAGACTCCAAAATTATATTTAAAACTCTCGGCATCACACAATTTTAGTGATAAGTTGAATATAAAGATCGATACCTTCTTTTATTTCGTATACATAAATAAACTCATCAGCCATATGTGACCTTGCCGAATCACCGGGTCCAATTTTGAGTGATGGAATATCCAGCAAAGCCTGATCACTGGTAGTTGGTGAACCATAAGTTTTTTTACCCAAAGCAAGTCCTGCCACAACTATTGGATGATCTGTGCTGATGGACGAAGATTTTAAACGGGTTGAACGTGGAAAAACATCACAATTCACGTTTTGACGAATGATCTTCAGTACCTCCTCATTTTTGTAGGCATCCGTTACCCTCACATCCACGGTGAATTTGCATATTGCTGGAACCACATTATGTTGTGATCCCGCTTCCATTACGGTAACGCTCATTTTTATAAGGCCAAATAAACTTGATTTCTTTGCAAACTCGTAAGTTTTAAACCACTCTATATCTTTTATTGCCTTATAAATAGCATTTTCACCCTCTTCACGTGCAGCATGACCCGCTTTACCATGAGAAACACAATCGAGAACCATTAAACCCCGCTCGGCAATAGCAAGATTCATCAATGTGGGCTCTCCAACAATGGCAAATTCTAGGAGTCCGAGCTCAGGAACAATCAGTTCAAGACCATTTTTACCAGAAATCTCCTCTTCGG
>NZ_JBIILQ010000333.1:0-3485 GCF_044232565.1 Daejeonella sp.
TATGCAATCCAAGCGGGAACAGCAGCACGATCCCGGTGCGCGCCAAGATATCGATCCGATAGGCGGTCTCCATATGTCGTTTGCGCTCTGCCAGGCTGAGAGCACTGTTGGTGACATTGTAGCTCGTTTGGAACACCCCCCATTCGCCGCCCAGCCAATAGACCATGGCAATGATGTGCACCCAGCGCAGCAAGTCCAGTTCGGCAAAATGCATCGTTCACTCCAATTTTCTCTTGAATTAAATTTGTCCGGACAAATTGGGCTTGGCAAGCGCAAAATCGTCCGTAAGGTGAATTGCTGTTGATAGGGTTCCTGGGAGACCGGCGATGAAGCACCGCGTGATCGAAGGCAGGCTGGAATATACCTCGCGCAAGCCGGATATGATGGGCAAGGTTCGCGGCTTCGAAACCTTCATGTTCACGCGCCATTCCGACGGCAAAGTGACGTTGCGCGCGCACTGCGAGATTTATGAGCCCGAGCCGACGGTGATGCGTGACATCATCTACGCGCTCGACGAGAACAAACAACCAATGGACCTGCACGTTCGACTGACCGTGGGTGATAACTTCATGGGCTCGGGTTGGTTGCGTTTCGATGGTGAAACGATCGAATGTGAAAGCTATGGCCCGTCGATTGGGCGACTGAGCCAACGCGTTGTGGCCGAGCTTCCGGTCGATGGGTTTGGCACTCACCCGATCATTTCCGATGGCTATCTGCTGTCGACCAAGGAGTGGAGCGAGGGCCAGAAGCGCAAGTTCAACTGCTACCTGCCGTCACCCGACCATCGCGGCGCAACCCCGCCAATGATCGCCCAAGTCAAGATCGATGCGCAATACCTTGGCAAGGAAGAAGTGACGGTCCGAGCCGGAACTTTTGCAGCACGAAAATTCCAGTTCTCTGATGACGGTGCCAGCGGTATGGCGGGCGAGCATCCGCCCTATGAACTGTGGATCACCGATGACGACGATGCCATTTTTCTTAAGGGCGGGGTCGGAGGCTATATGATGACCTGGTACGAACTGATTGAGCTCAACCGATGAGAATCCCCGTCTGCAACCCACGCACCGGCGAGATCGACTACGCCATTAATGCTGCCAGCGCTGCCGAGATTGACGGTGCCGCCGCGCGGCTTCGGGCCAATCAACCTGCTTGGCGGGGGCTTGGGGCCGAGGGCCGTGCTGCGGTGCTGCTGAAATGGGCCGAGGCTTTGCAGGCCAACATGGGGCCGATTTGCAGCAAGCTAAGCATCGACACGGGACGGCTGGCGATCGCCAACATCGAGCTGCTGGGGGTTGTTGGAATATTGCAGCGCTGGGCCGCGCAAGGCCCTGTGATGATCGCCGCGCTCGACAAGACCGACGTGCCCAGCGCCAATCCCGGCATCCTGATCAGCAATCGCCACGTTCCTTATCCGTTACTTGGCGTGATCGCGCCGTGGAACTTCCCCTTGCTGCTGGCCCTGATTGACGCCATCCCGGCCTTGCTGGCGGGCTGCGCTGTGTTGATCAAGCCATCGGAGGTGACGCCGCGTTTCATTCCAGAGCTGCGCAAGGCAATTGCTGCGGTGCCCGAGCTGGAGAAAGTGCTGTGCGTTGTCGAAGGAGATGCCGACACGGGCCGGGCTATCGTGGCTTCCGTCGATTACGTGTGTTTTACCGGCTCGGTGGCGACCGGGCGCAAAGTTGCCGAAGCCGCCGCTGCGGCCTTCATCCCGGCCAATCTCGAGCTTGGTGGCAAGGATCCGATGATCGTGCTTGCTTCGGCTGACCCTGCAACAGCAGCCAGCATCGCGCTGCGCTCCAGCGTGGTGGCCAATGGCCAGGCTTGCCAGTCGATCGAGCGGCTCTACGTCCATCGCTCGATCGCGAATGCCTTCCTTGCAGCGCTGGTTGCACAGGCCGATGCGGTGGAGCTCAACTATCCCGATATCGCCAGAGGCCACATCGGTCCGTTCATTTTTCCACCGCAGGGCGACAAGGTTCAGGCGCAGATCGACGCAGCGGTGGCGGGCGGCGCAACTGTCCTGACAGGCGGCAGGATCGAGGTGCTTGGCGGCGGCAAGTACCTGCGGCCGACCGTGCTGATCGATGTGACCCCTCAGATGGCGATCATCGCCGAGGAATCCTTCGGGCCGGTGATCCCGGTCACCGTTTATGACGAGATCGACGAAGCAATCCGGTTGGCCAATGACAGCATTTACGGGCTCTCCGCCGCCGTGATCGGCGACCCTGTCGAAGCCGAAAAAGTCGCTGCGCAGCTTGAAGCTGGAGCCGTCTCCATCAACGACGGATCGCTGACATCCGGAGTTTGGGATGCGGAAAACTCCTCGTTCAAACTATCGGGGATGGGCCCCAGCCGGATGGGTTCCGCCGGGTTGTTGCGATACTTCAGGACTCAGGCAATCATCAAGCAGACTGGTCAGGCGGCGGCGATCGCGGCCTATGCAGAAGGTGCCGTTGCAAGATAGCCTATTGCCCGGCATCCTGACTGGCTGTAATTTTGCGTCCCGGGCAAACTGGACTGGCCTGATCTGCCCTCCCTGCTTTCACCCAGCAGGGATTAGAGCCGGGCCGTAGTTGTTGCGCATGGGCGCGGGTGCAGCAATTGCCTGTGGAGCGGAGCCGGCAGGGCGGAGCGGAACAGGCAGGTTGCGGCAGGCATGACTTCGACGCTGACCACCGACTCGCTCCAAGGCTGGGTCCGTTGTGCGCTTGCCGGTATCGTGACGGCCAAAGTCAAACAGACGAGCCATCCCAAGCGGGCCAAATACAAAAAAGGCAAATAGCATCGGCTCATTCACCTATGTCTATTGTCGCGCTGGACGGGCATTGAGTCTGAGCCGTGGTCTTGCATATTTGTCCGGACAAATCTACGATTGATCCCGTGTCGATGGGACACCGAATAGGGAGAGCTGCGTGGCCACAGAAAGAGCATCTCTGGTCAGTGATTGGCTCCACTATCAGGCATCGTACAATCCAGAGCGACTGGCGGCAGTCGATCTGACGACGGCACGCCGTTTCACCTACGCTGCCTTCAATGATCGTGCGACCCGGCTGGCCACCGCCTTGCGCAACACCCTGGGTGTTTTGAAGGGCGACAGGGTCGGCATGCTTGCCCGAAACAGCACCGATCATTTCGAGTTGATGTTTGCGTGCTGGAAAATCGGAGCCGTTTTCATGCCGCTCAACTGGCGGTTGAGCGCGGGGGAAATGACCAAGGTCATCGCCGATGCTATACCGTGCGTTGTCTTCGTCGATCCCGATTTCGCCGGGCTGCTCGACGGTTGCGCCTGCCCTGTGGTCGGACGCGGTGGCGGCGATGACAGCGCATATGAGGCACTTATCAGCGCCCATGCGCCCGAAGTGCGGATGGAAGGCGTTACACTCGATGATCACAACACCTTGCTCTACACGTCAGGCACGACGGGCGAGCAAAAGGGCGTGATCGGCACCCATCTGAATTCGATGACCATCGTCCTGCAATCG
>NZ_JBIILQ010000069.1:0-11326 GCF_044232565.1 Daejeonella sp.
TGACAAAAAATTAATCTAATCTAAAAAAGATTGGGTGTATATAAATCTAAAATATGAAGTCTAAATTACTTTTTTTACTCGTCCTAGTCTCATTCAAATCATTCTCACAAACTAATTCTATACTTTATGTTGGTTCAGAGGAAGGGCTATCAATAAATTCTAGTGGTTTATTTCATGCAGATGGCTTAACACTTGCTCCAAGTGAGAACTTAGAGTTAAAGAACACATTGTTAAGTAGATCATCAAATTCTATTGCTCCATTAAGTAATCAGGCTTCAAGAGTTTATCAATTTAGTAACCCTACAAGCAATTTCACTGGTAGTTTAACTTTTAATTACTTAGATAGCGAAGTTGGAACTTTGGAAGAGAAGGATCTACAATTGGTTGTACATAATGCAAGCAAATGGTATCGTCAGAATACATCAATTGATGTTACTAATAATAAAATGAACTCTACTTTCAGCAATTTAGCATTAGGAGAAATTTCATCTTTTGTTTTCAAGCCTAGCTTGATTTTAGCGGCTAGTTCAATTGCGGAAAATAGTGCTTTGGGGACTAAAATCATTGACCTTTTTGGAACTGATCAAAACCTCGGGGGTGAGGAGTTAACTTATAGCTTTGTAAATGGGTCGGGATCTGCCGACAACAGTAAATTTTATATCGTAAATAATGAATTGAAAAGCAATTCTGAAATTGATTACGAAAGCAAAAAAGTTTATTCAGTTCGTATACGTGTTACAGATAAATACAATCGTTCGGATGAGAAAATTCTTTCGATTGCTGTGAGAGATATAAATGAGGCACCAACGGCACTTGCTATTAGTAAGGCTAATTTGTTTGAGTCGAATTTTATTAATCAGATAGTTGGGCTTCTTGGTTCAACAGATCAGGACGGAGCGGATAGCCATTCATATAGTTTAGTATCTGGTACGGGTTCAACTGACAATGCTGCATTCAATATTTTTGGGAATCAAATTAGAGCTTCTCAAGTGTATGTTTTTGATAGCAAAAAGGATTTTACAATTCGAGTAAAGACTACTGATAAGGCTGGTCTTAGCTTTGAAAGAATAATTCCAATTTCTATTAGTCAGCTTCCTACACTAACAGGTACAGGTAATTTGTTGGCCTCAAAAATTCAAGTTGCTGCTAGTGCGAGCCCTAAAATAAGTAAAGGCTTTAGCTCTAATTTGTATGTAAGTGGTTCTGACTTGGTAGGTTATACTTGGAACAGTCCTACTACAGGATTAAATTCCGCGAATATTTCAAATCCAATTGCTGAGCCTAGTAAAACCACCATGTATTCGGTTTTAGTCACTAATTCATATGGAAGTAGCGTTACATTAAGTATCACTGTAGAAGTTATGGAAGATTATAATGTGACAGCAAATAATCTGATTACACCTAATGGCGATGGTGAAAATGATGTATGGATTGTTGAAAATTTAGATAGCTACCCTGATAATAAGTTATTGATTTTGGATCGTTCAGGAAAAATTATTTATTCTAAAACTAATTATGATAATAATTGGAATGGATTATATAATGGTTTTATGCTACCAGAAGATACCTACTATTATGTATTTACATTTAACTCAGGATCAATAGTTAAAAAAGGTTTCGTCAGCCTTGTAAAATAAAAAACAGTTATTTAGCGGGGATTCAAATATTTTTTTCGCTAATACGGACTGATTAGAGTATCGTTTGTTTTGGCCTATGTTTAGGGTATTATACTAACGATTAACATTCTTTTTTAATCAATTGATTGGATTTGCATTTTTTTTTGCTAAGCCTAGAAAAAAATGAATCGAATTGAAAATCATGAAGAAGGACTACAATCTAATTTTAAGTTGTGCTAGTTTAATTTATTTTGCTAGTTTAATCTATATTTCCTTCAAAAATATTCTTCTAAATGATGTTCTTGAAGCAATATTTGAGTTCTCAACCATTCCCTTTATTTTAGCAGTACCAGTTTTAGTAATATTTAGCTTTAAGGGCTGGCATGCAGATAAATGGAAAGTAAGATCAAAATCATTCCTTTCTATACTTATATTAACTGTTACCATATTTCTAGTTATAGTTGCAACGGTCTATAATATTTAACAAAGGCCAAATAATTGCTTAGTCCTAAAACTGGTGATTAGCTTATAATGTAAACACGGTTTTCCTAGAGTCTTTATTCTGCGGCGATTAATATGCTTCTCTATTCGCTGTTGTTTTGTGGAAATGTAGGCTTGTTAAATTATTCTTTATTATAGGGAACAGCCTTTTGGTTTTTTATGGTAGGGATTAGTAGCACAATGAGTTCAGATAGATCCTTGAGTTGACCTGGTTATTATAATACTATTTTGTATTTTTTTAGAAAGGCTGTTTTAGCCTTCACATTTAAAAGATTAAGCCGATCACAGGGAGATAAAATCATGCCGACTCTCCTTTTTGTTTTTCTTGCCATTGCTTACTGAATGATTTTTCAGCAACCTGTGGAAGTACGCGGTGTTTACCCCAGCTCTTCTGAAAGAAGTTCTTTAATAAGAGATTTTTGAATTTGCCACCAAGCATATCCATCATCTTACGTTTCATCATGCCCATTTTCCAGCCCTTCCAGCCTAAGCTTTCGGCTTTGTTACTCATTCCTTGGCTCACAGAATCTCTCCGGTTTAAGAGGAGCATTTTGTGGATGTCTATTTTTACTGGGCAAACCTCGGTGCATTTTCCGCAAAGACTAGATGCAAAACTTAAATGCTTAAACTCTTCCATTCCCGCCATGTGTGGCGTAATAATTGAACCTATTGGTCCGCTGTACGTAGTTTCATACGTGTGCCCACCAATATTCTTGTACACCGGACATGCATTCAAACATGCCCCACAACGTATGCAATATAAGCCCTGACGCTGTTCTTTTTGTGCTAATAGGTTAGTGCGTCCATTATCGAGTAAAATAACATACATCTCCTCCGGTCCATCACTTTCAGCGCTTTGTCGTGGTCCGCCTAAAATGGTATTATAGACCGTCAAATTCTGTCCGGTTCCATGTGTGGACAATAGCGGCCAGAACAAATCTAAATCATTGATGGATGGAATAATTTTCTCAATTCCCACAACGGCAATATGTATTTTCGGGAAGGTAGTGGTTAGGCGCGCATTACCCTCATTTTCTGTGAGTGCAATACTACCGCTATCTGCAATCAGGAAATTTCCGCCGGTAATACCAACATCTGCTGAAGTGTATTTTTCTCTAAGTAACTCTCTGGCTTTGAGTGTCAATTGTTCCGGACTAGCATCGACTGGGGTACCAAAGCGCTCATTAAAGAGTTTAGCAATATCCTCCTTGCTTAGATGCATGGCTGGAGTTACTATGTGATAGGGCTTTTGCCCCAATAATTGCACGATATATTCTCCAAGGTCGCTTTCAACTGTCTCGATGTGATTTTTTTCAAGAAATTCATTGAGCTCAATTTCTTCAGTGGCCATCGACTTCGATTTAATCACTGTTTTTGCACCGGCCTTTTTTATTATTTGAAGAATTTCTTCATTTGCCTCTGCTGCATCATTAGCCCAAATTACTTTACCGCCTTTTCGTTGAAAATTTGCTTCGAATTCAGGGAGGAGCTTATCGAGATTCTCCATAACCTTCCATTTTACCGTATGTGCTTTACGTTTTGAATTCTCGAGGTTCGCAAATTTCGAAAGCCCTCGTTCAACAGCCACATCATACTTACCAATATTATAATTGATAATACGTCTATGATCCGAGTCGAAGGCCTTGGTATCAGAAATTTTTACGAATTCGGCAGCTGCATTACTCATTATGCGAATTTAAGTATTTAGAAATTAGTACAAAGTATTTAGTACAAAGTATTTATTACAAAGTAGTTAGTAGTGACAGGTCGTGACCTGTCTAAACAAAAAATGCCCCCGAATTTCGGAGGCATTTTTGCAAGATTTATGGTCCTTATTAGCGATTTGTTGGCATGTCGTTTTTCACATCCACAACTGGTCGCTTATCACGGTTAAGGAGATCCCAACCGGTATAATAAACTAAGTGGGCGCGCTTTGCTAGCAGTTCGAAGTTAATTTTGCTAACCTCATCACTCGCTTTGTGGTAATCTTCATGTACCCCATTGAAATAGAATACAATTGGTACACCATTTTTAGCGAAATTATAATGATCTGAGCGATAGTAAATTCTTTCTGGATCTTTAGGGTCATTAAATTTATAATCAATCTTCATCTTCGTGTAAACGGCATTTGCGTTTTCGCTGATTTTGTGAAGATCCGTGCTTAATTTATCTGAACCGATTAAGTAGCAATAATTAGTTGAGTCAGGTGAGTTTTTGTAATCTGTACCTGTTCTGCCAATCATGTCTATATTTAAATTGGTGATGGTATTGGCCATTGGGAATGTTGGATTTAATGAATAATATTCGGAACCTAATAATCCTTTTTCTTCACCTGTTACCAATAAGAATAAAACACTTCTTCTTGGTCCGTGGCCCGCTTTTTTTGCCTTTGCAAAAGCCCTTGCAATTGTTAATACACCTGTTGTTCCAGATCCGTCATCATCAGCGCCATTATTAACCTTATCTACACCACCGTCGCTTGTTAATCCAATGTGATCGTAATGTGCAGAATAAACAACTAATTCGTCCTTTAGGTCAGTCCCTTCAAGGTACCCTAAAACATTCGCTGATTTAACCTCTTTATTTACTGGACCATAATTAATGGCTACTTCAGATTTTAACACCTGTGATTGTGGTGCACCACTTTCATCAATCGAAGATTTTAAAGCTTCAAAGGTTTTACCACTGTTTTTTAGAATCTGGTTTGCAACTTCAGGGGTGATATTAACAACTCCTGCAATGCTTGCGCGATTATTTGGAGTACTTTCTTTTTTAACACTTAAACGACCAGCTCTAGGCTTGTAGTTTTGAATTGAAGCGGCAACATCTGGGCTTACAGCTAAGATTAATGCTGGTTTCTTGCTCATTACATATTGCATTCTTTTTGAGCGGCTTGTAGACCAGTCGGAAGCAGTTGCAGTTTTGCTAATTGCCGATACTCCATTTTTCATAGGCTCTCCCTTATTAATTACAATAACAAGCTTTCCAGCAATATCCATGTTTTTAAGGTCATCATAATTATCTGCTCCGATACCATAGCCAATAAATGTGATTTCGCTCGCTTTGAGTGATTTAGCATCTCCACTTCCTGTGAAAAGAAAATCTTTACCCACGGTAAGTGAAGAATTGTTTACGGTGAAATTGCTTACTTCGAATGAAGTTTCTGTCAATGGAACCTCTTGAATGTAAGTTCCATTAACTGGAGCGATTAGTTTCAATTTCTTGAATTCATTAGCGATATAAGCTGCGGCCATCTCGGCTCCTCGCTTACCAGTTTCACGTCCTTCAAATTTATCTGAAGCAAGAATGCTCAAATGTTTTTTAGCATGTTTAGCTGTGATCTGTGCAGCAAATTTCTGTGCATTTGGATCCTGAGCAAAGCCCTGAGCAGAAATGCCTGCAACAAGTAATACCCATAGTGATTGTTTTATCATCATTTTTTTGATTAGTTTATTTTAACAAGAAATTTTATTTACTCTATTTGCATGTCGGCCGCCTTCAAAAGAAGATTGGATAAACTTCATGCAGATATTTTTAGCTTCTTCAATAGTTGTAAACCTAGCAGGTATACAAAGTATATTCGCATTGTTATGAGTTCGTGCAAGTTCAGCTAATTCTTCATTCCAGCAAATTGCTGCTCGGATGCCTTGGTGTTTATTGGCAGTCATAGCTACCCCATTTGCACTTCCGCATATCAGGATTCCTATCGAAAATTCAGAATTTTCAACGGCACTAGCTACTGGATGGGCAAAGTCGGGATAATCAACTGAATCGGCACTATAGGCTCCAAAATCCTTGATGGTATAGTCCTTTAAAAAGTCAATGAGCATATTTTTGTACTCAAATCCTGCATGATCTGCCCCAATGGCGATACTGATATTGTTATTCATTTTTATATATTAATCGTTCTTATAAAAGGCCATCTCTGCTTTCTTTTTGTTAGCTGCTACACGTGCAGAGACATAAATACTTACTTCATAAAGTAGGAAAAGTGGAAAACTGACGGTTAGCATCGTTACTAGATCTGGTGTTGGAGTAACGATGGCTGCAATGATTAAGATAATTACTGTGGCATATCTTCTAGATGACTTCATAAATTGTGGAGTCATGATACCAAGTTTCGAAAGTATGTAAATTACAATTGGTAGCTCAAAGGTTATTGCAGCACCGATGGTTAAAGTAGCTACAACAGAAAAATAGGAAGCAATAGTAATTTGGTTATTAATTATCGAACTGACTTCGTAGTTTGACAGGAAGTTGATGGACAGTGGAGCAATAATATAATATCCAAAAAGCAAACCGATAATGAATAGGAGTGAGGCCCAAAAAACAAAACCAGTGGCTGATTTACGTTCATTTTCATGAAGGGCAGGCTTTACAAAACGCCAAATTTCAAACAGAAGGTAAGGTACTCCAAGCACAATACCAATCATTAGCGATGAGTTTAACTGTAGGGTGAATTGCCCCCCTAACTCAGTATTAATGATGTTAAAGCTTAATTTTTTAACACAGAAGTCGGCACCTAAATTAAATTTTTCTGTCGCCGCGCACATCATTCTATAAGTCCAGAAATCGGTACGTCCTGGTCCCATGATAATTTCATCAAAAATAAAGTCGTAAAAGCTGAATGCCAGAATGGTAAAGCTTACAATGGCTATTGATGCACGGATTAGGTGTCCTCTAAGGACATCTAGATGATCAAAAAAAGACATTTCGGCCTCAATAGTTTTACCTTTTTCTTTGATGGCCTTAACTAGGTCAGTACGTTCCTTACTCATAATTTATAAACAAAAATACCATTCTATTTGATTTTAGAATGGTATTTAAAATAAATTTAATAAGCATCATGTTAATTGTGACAATTAGCACTAAAATTGAACTTTCTGCCCGCAAATTGAGGAGAGAATACCATTTGATTTGCTATTCCTTTAGATCGAAAGTCTCCATAAACTTCGTGGTGAAGTTCCCAGCTCTAAAGTTAGGGTCTTTCATCAATCTTAAATGAAAAGGAATTGTGGTTTTAACACCTTCAATCACAAATTCACTTAATGAACGCTCCATTGTGCAAATAGCTTCTTCGCGTGTTTGTGCCACACAAATTAGCTTAGCAATCATGGAATCATAGTTTGGTGGAATTTGATAACCTGCATACACATGGGTATCTACACGCACTCCATGTCCCCCTGGTGAATGAAAATTAGTGATTAGTCCGGGTGAAGGTCTGAAATTATTAAATGGATCTTCTGCATTAATGCGACACTCAATGGCGTGCATTTCAGGAATATAATTTTTTCCTGAGATAGGAATACCTGCAGCAACTTTTATCTGTTCTTTAATTAAGTCGAAATTTATAACTTCTTCAGTAACAGGATGCTCCACCTGAATACGGGTATTCATTTCCATGAAGTAGAAATTTCGGTGCTTGTCGACCAAGAATTCTACAGTTCCGGCGCCTTCATAGCTTACAGCCATTGCTCCTTTAATTGCTGCTTCACCCATTTTTTCTCTGAGCTCCGGTGTCATGAATGGCGAAGGGGATTCTTCAACTAGCTTTTGATGGCGTCTTTGAATGGAGCAATCGCGTTCTGATAAATGGCAAACTTTGCCATACTGATCACCAATAACCTGAATTTCAATGTGTCTTGGATCTTCAACATATTTTTCGAGGTATAAACCATCGTTTCCAAATGCTGCGGCAGATTCTTGACGTGCCGAATCCCATGCTGGTTCAAATTCTCCATCATTCCAAACGATGCGCATTCCGCGACCTCCTCCACCTGCTGTAGCTTTCAGTATAATAGGATATCCTATTTCATTGGCAATTTTTATTCCTTGCTTAACGTCAGTTAGAAGTCCTTCGGAACCCGGAATTGTTGGCACTCCCGCCTTCTTCATCGTTTCCTTCGCAGATGCTTTATCACCCATTCCATTAATCTGATCCGCTGTAGCACCAATAAATTTGATGCCATACTCATTACAGATTGCTGAAAACTTAGCATTTTCTGATAAAAATCCATATCCTGGATGTATCGCATCAGCATTGGTTACCTCTGCCGCTGAAATAATATTGGGTATGCTTAGGTAAGAATCTTTACTTGTTGGCGGACCAATACAAACGGCTTCATCGGCAAAACGAACATGTAGGCTATGCCGATCAGCGGTGGAATAAACTGCGACGGTTTTAATTCCCATCTCCTTACAAGTACGGATGATCCGAAGAGCTATTTCACCACGATTTGCAATAAGTATTTTCTTAAACATAGTTTTTCTTTTGAAAATTTGAGGATTTGTAAAAATGATGAACTACAAGAATAGACATTATGAATAGTCTGTAGGTCTCAAATTATTTCTTCAAATTAGATAGGCTCAACCAAAAATAGGGGTTGATCGTATTCTACCGGACTAGCATTGTCGACTAATATTTTAACTATACGACCTGAAATTTCAGATTCGATTTCGTTGAAAAGTTTCATCGCCTCAATGATACAAACCACTTGGCCCGCTTTAACCTCATCGCCAACATTGACAAATAATGGCTTTTCCGGATTTGCAGAGCGGTAGAAAGTACCGATCATTGGTGATTTGATAGTCAGATAAGATGAATTATCCTCCTTGGCTGGTGTAACCGCTATCGGCTCTGCATTTGTAGTAACAGTGGCAACACTAGCAGCAACTGCAGGCAATTGTGGAGCAACCTGTGCAGGTGCACTTGCTATATAAGTCGGTGGCTGATTGGTTTTTATGGTAATTTTAAACTCTTTCTGTTCAAGAGAAACTTCATTTACTCCAGATTTGGAAACAAATTTTATGAGTTCCTGAATTTGTTTAATATCCATTTTGTTTAGTTTAGGTTTTGGATTTTGTTTTATAATTATACTAAAAATATTAAAAAATCATCTATTTTTTTTTAGTAAGCCCACTTTAAATATAAAGACCCCCATGTGAAGCCTCCACCAAAAGCAGCTAATATGAGATTATCACCTTTTTTTAACTTGCTTTCCCACTCCCATAAGCACAAAGGTATGGTTCCATTTGTTGTGTTACCATATTTTTCGATATTAATCATCACTTTTTCTGGATTTATGCCACAACGATTGCTTGTAGCATCAATAATCCGCTTGTTTGCTTGATGTGGAACCAGCCAATCTACATCTTCCGATGTAAGATTATTTTTTTCCATAATCTCTGCGGCCACATCAGCCATATTGGTTACAGCAAATTTAAATACCGCTTGACCTTCCTGATGTAGGAAATGTTCATTATTATCTACTGTTTCATGACTGGCAGGTTTGAGTGATCCACCTGCTTTTTGACATAGGTACGGACCGCCTGAACCATCACTTTTCAGGATGGAGTCAATTACACCATAGCCTTCAGTATTTGCTTCCAATAAAACAGCGCCGCAGCCGTCCCCAAAAATGATACAGCTTGTACGATCTTTATAATTAATAATTGATGACATTTTATCGCCACCCACTACCAATACTTTTTTATGCTTGCCTGTCTCAATAAATTGCGATCCTGTTGCTAGTCCGAATAAGAATCCAGAACAAGCCGCATTTAAATCATATCCCCATGCATTTATAGCCCCAACTTTATGGGCCAGGATATTTGCCGAAGCTGGGAAAACCATATCGGGTGTTGTGGTACAGAAGATAATCAAGTCGATTTCTTCAGCAGTGATTCCACGTTTTTTAAGTAAACCTTCAACAGCTTTAGCAGCCATATCCGACGTTCCTAAATTTCCTTTAAGAATCCGACGTTCTTTAATACCAGTACGGCTTACGATCCACTCATCGTTGGTTTCAACCATTTTTTCTAGCTCCTGATTCGTTAGAATATATTCAGGGACATAGGCATTTACGGCTGTTATTGCAGCGTGAATTTTAGACATGATAAATTTGGTAAATTATTTAAAAGCTTCTCTGATTTTAGCTATGAACTTGGTTTTAATCATTGTTCTAGATAAAAGAACCATGTTTTTTATTGCTTCCGGACTTGAAATACCGTGGCCAATTAAAACAGGTGCATTAACTCCTAAAATAGGACTGCCTCCATATTGTTCATAATTGAAACGGTCAAAGAATTCATCTTTAAATCCTTTTTTGAGTGTGAGTATATAAAATGTTTCGGCTAATTTTAACATGACATTACCTGTAAAGCCATCGCAAACAATGACGTCTGCCTTGTCGTTAAATAGGTCTCTGCCTTCAATATTACCGATAAAATTTATTTCAGATTTTTGTAAAAGTGGGAAAGTGGATTGTGTGAGAACATTGCCTTTTTCTTCCTCTTCACCTAAATTCATTAAACCAACTTTAGGGTTTTGAATGTGATAAACATGTTCTGCATACAAACTACCAAGCAGACCGAATTGAGCCAATACTTCTGGCTTACAATCGGCATTTGCGCCAACATCCAGCATGATTCCGAAGCCAGATTTTAATTTAGGAACATTTGTAGCTACTGCCGGACGGATTACTCCTGGAACAGGTTTTACGCTGAAGATTGCACCCACAAGCATAGCACCAGTATTACCGGCAGAGGCAAAGGAATCTATTTTGCCATCTTTAAGATAAGAAAAACCTAGGCTGATACTTGAATTTGGTTTTTGAAGAACAGATTTCGTTCCGTGTTCGCCCATGCCAATCATTTCTGTGGTATGAACAAATTCGAAAACATCCGGACTTACGCCCGCTTCTTCAAGAAAGGGTAGAGCTTGATTTTTATCACCAAAAAGAACAATTTTCTCTTCTGGTGATAGGGCTTTTTGAGCTGCAATTGCACCCAAAACTGCCGCTTTGGGAGCAAAATCTCCACCCATAATATCTAAGCCAATCTTCATTTTAGAAAGGCAATTTAGGCAACAGATGTGTTTTCTATTACCATTTTTCCGTTGTAATATAAGTTTCCATCAACTGTATATGCACGGTGAGGTAAGTGAACAGCACCAGTTGTCTGACAAGTAGTTAAGCCTGGAGCCTCTGCTTTGTAATGCGTTCTTCTTTTATCTCTTCTAGATTTCGATATTTTCCGTTTTGGATGTGCCATTTGTTCCTATGTATTAATTTACTTTTTTATATTCTTTAATGCTTCCCATCTTGGATCCGCATCTTCAATTTCTTCTTTTGGTCCTGGTGCTAGCTGCTCTAGTTTTGCAATCATCTCACGATCACACCATTCTGTATTTCCTTCATCTTCACAGCGAC
>NZ_JBIILQ010000270.1:0-3439 GCF_044232565.1 Daejeonella sp.
GAAGAGGAACGCCACCATATAATTGTACCAATTGGAAATAGGCCCAGGCTCTTAAAAAATAGGCTTCGCCTAAAATTCTGTTTTTAAGATCTGCGTCTAAGTTTGCCATCTTTGCCACATTTTCTAAAACGTTATTTGCTCTAGCAATCATCACATAGCAACCCGCCCAAGGCCGATCATAGCCCCAATAAGCTTGTGGATTACCTGATCCTGTACTTCCTAAGTACCAATCTGCTCCAGATACATGGTCGTCATCTAAAATGGTTAAGTTCCAGAAAGGCTGTATAAACAAATCATAGGTGTATAATTCATTATAGACCCCATTGATAGCTGCTTTTGCATCATTTTCATTTTTATAAAAATTCTCTGGAGAATAAAAAGAATAAGAGGTTTCTTCTAATTGTTTTTCGCAAGAATTAAAACCAATTAAACAAAGACAACCAATTAATGTCGTAAAATATTTTGAAATCACTTTCATAGTATATTTTTAAAATAAGATTAAAAATTGCAACGTAAAGAAAGATTGTAGGTCCTTGAGTTTGGATAACCCCCAAGGTCTACACCAAATAATGCTGGATTATCTCCATAACTATTAATCTCAGGATCAAAGCCAGAATAGTTGGTAAACGTATAAAGATTATTTACCCCTAATGATGCCTTAATTGCTGATATTGATTTAGTTTTAACAGGTATATCATAGCTAAGGGTAACGTTCTTTATTCTTACAAAACTTCCATCCTCCACAAACCTGCGTGAAAATAATAAGTTCCTGAATGACTGACGTATTACTTTGGGACCTGTTGCATTGCTGTTATCTTTATCTGCAGCCCATGCACCATCAAGCATTTCTTGTGTAATGTTTTTATTTGTTCCCAAATTTCCATTAAATCTAGTATTCATATTGATAATGTCATTCCCTTGTACACCATTAACAAATACACTTAACTCAACGCGTTTATATTTGAAATTATTAGAGAATCCAAAGGTGTAATCTGGATTTACATCTCCTATAAAAGTTCGGTCACTTTGTGAAATAGAAGAGTTATCACTATCGAAGTTCCTATATTTTATTTCACCAATAGCTCTCAAAATAAGTGCGCTAGATTGACCGTTGAATGCGGGATCACTTCTAACATCAGCTTCATTTCTGTAATAACCATCCTCAACATAGCCAAATAAAGCACCAATTGGTTGGCCAACTGTTTGAATAAATGGAGCATCACCGGTTGAAATGTTTCTACCGTATTGTTCTGTAACATCTGGGCTAAGACTTAAAATCTTATTCCTATTAAATGAAATGTTGAAATTAGAATTCCACTCAAAAGCTTTATTTTTTATAATTACGCCACTTAAAGTTGCTTCTAAACCCTTGTTCTGAACTGATCCAGAGTTAACCAATTTAGTTTGAAAACCACTTGAAGAAGGAATGATTAAGTTTTGCAACAAATTGTCAGTAGTTTTTTGGTAAAGGTCTACAGTTAAGTTTATCCTGTTCTTAAACATCCCTAAGTCTAAACCTAAATTATAAGCCGTTGTAGTTTCCCATTTTAATTTTTCATTTGCGGGACCAGCATACAAATCATTTGCTAAACCAGTTTGTACGACTCCGCCAAAAGGATAATTGTAGACACTTAATTTAGCTAAGGAAGCATAAGATCCAATACCTTGATTACCTGTTTGACCATAACTTAAACGGAGTTTCAAGTCACTGATAGATTCCATCTTTTTCATGAAATTTTCACTGGATATTTTCCATGCAAGTGCTGCTGAAGAAAAGCCAGCCCATTTATTGTCTTTACCAAACTTGCTAGATCCATCCTGACGATGAGATAAAGTGAAGAAATAGCGATCGTTATAATTATAGTTGGCACGACTTAAAAATGAAATTAGTGTAGATTGGAAGCGTGAAGTAATCACTGGCAATATTACTTCTCCTGCAGCTAAGTTTTCATTTTGCAAAGCATCATTAGGAAATGTTCTTGCTTCTGCTCTTTTTGATTGCCCAGATGTGCGTTCAAAAGTACTTGCACCAACCACATTTAAGCTGTGTTTGTTAAACTGTTTTTTAAAGCTTAATAAACTTTCTGAAACACCACTATTCCATATATTATCCGATTTTAAACCAGAACCTCTTACCGAAAAACCTTCATATACGCTTCTTGGATAATATTGATCTCTAGCATTGGAAGAATAACTGAATCCAATATTCTGTCTGAATTTAAAATTCTTTAAGAATGAAGCTTCAACATAACTTGAAGAAAAAATATTTAATCCTTTTACCTTGTTCAATACTGAGTTTACATAAACATATGGATTAGTGATAAAAGCCTCTCCTACACCATCGTAATCAATTGCATCTCTTACTGTTGATGGGAAAGTTAATGCAGAGCGTATCACTCCAGCACTTGCTGCATCCGATTTATCAGAACCCGTTTTTACCCCATTGGTAGTGGTATTAGCAAATGTGGTGCTTGTTCCAGCTTTAAAAGTTTTACTTAAGTTTCTATTTAAATTTAAACTCAAGCCAAATCTGTTATAATCTGAGTTAGAGATGGTACCTTCTTGGTCTAAATAACTGAATGTTAAACTATGACTACCCGCATCATTTCCTCCAGAGATATTTACTGAAAGATTTTGATATAAGCCACGACGGAAAATCTGATCTTGCCAATTGTTTTTGTCTCCAATAAAATCTTGTGGACCATTAGCGTAATAGGTGTTGCCTGGGTTTAAGGGATCTGGAAGATTAGTTCCTGGATAAGGAAGACTATAGCTAGTTCCTGTATACTTATTAGAATTTTGATATGCCAAATTTTGATATTCAGCATATTCTGATGCATTCAGAACATCAAGTCTTTTAGAAACCTCAGCTTGACCAAAGATGAAATTTGTTTCGATTTTATCTTTACCAGTTTTGCCTTTTCTAGTTGTAATTAAAACTACACCATTTGCACCACGAGAACCATAAATTGCAGTGGCAGATGCATCTTTAAGAACATCGATACTTTCTATATCACTAGGATTTAAAAATGACATTGCATTCAAAGTTTGCTTTTCGTCTTCGCCAATTGATAAAGGAGTTGAACCACTGCTGTTATTGTTAAATGGAACACCATCTATAACATATAAAGGTTCTGTACCCCCTAAAAAGGAGTTAGAACCTCTAATTCTAATACTTAATCCGGCACCTGGCGCACCGTCATTCTGCGTAACGTTCACTCCGGAAATTTTTCCTTGCAAAGACTGTAAAATATTAACGGGAGCATCTTTTATAAGGTCCTCTCGTGTAATTCTGGATACAGAGCCGGTTAAGTCAGATTTATTAACTGTGCCGTAACCAATCACTATAACATCAGACAGAGTGGTAATTTGCATTTTCAAACTAACCTGAAATGATAATTTATTACCAATAGGAACTTCTTGCTCCTCCATACCTAAA
>NZ_JBIILQ010000070.1:0-11309 GCF_044232565.1 Daejeonella sp.
TTCCTTCGGTATCCACCGCAGTCATTCCTAAACCTTTTTCTTCATTCACCTTAACGAAAATTATTTTTTCTGGCGATTTAATACTTAATTCCTTGACCAAGGATTTTGCAATAGGGTGGTTTGAATAGGCTTCAATTCCGAAAATAATTGATTCTGCCTTTTGTTGGGAAATATTTAGGCATTCCAGCGACTTAATTTTAAAATTACCAGTGGTTAAGGTTCCGGTTTTATCAAAAACCATGAATTTTAACAGCGCAATTTCCTCTATTGTATTTCCTCCTTTAATTAAAATCCCACTTTTGGCGGCACGACCTAAGCCTACCATTACGGCAGTAGGAGTGGCTAAACCCATAGCGCAGGGACAAGAAATTACTAAAACCGCAATTGCGTTGAGCATAGATTTTTGGAGGCTTACGTCAAATGCGTAAAAAGCAATAAAAAAAGTTAGTATAGAAATCCCAACCACAATTGGAACAAATATCGTAGCAACTTTATCGCCTAGCTTTTGAATGTTTGGCTTTGCTGCTTGCGCCTTCTTCATTAGCTCAATAATTTGAGATAGAACAGTGTGTTTACCTGTTTTTGTAACCAAGATATGAATGCTGCCTTTTTCAATCATCGTTCCGCCAATAACTTGATCGTATTTTGATTTTTCTAAGGGTAAACTTTCACCAGTTAACATGGCCTCATTTATTGATGCCTCACCCCAAATTATTTCTCCATCAACTGGAATTTTATCGCCTGCATTAATTATTAAGATATCCCCAGGCTTGATTTCAGAGGAATGAATTTCAATAATTTGACCATTACTCATTTTATGCGCCTTCACTTCTTGAAAATGCATGAGATCTCTAACTGCCGAGGTGGTTTGTGTAACAGAGCGCTTCTCTAATACATTACCTAATAAAACAAGTGAAATTATTGTAGCTGCTGTTTCGTAAAATAAGTAATCGGGACCTAAATTCTGAATAGTTCCTACAATGCTATAGATGTAAGCGGCACTTGAACCTATAAATATGAGTACATCCATATTCGGGATGCCATTTTTTAATGAATGATAAGCACTTTTGCCAAAATGCAAAAAACCCAATAAGTAAACAGGTGTACATAATGCCAATTGAACCAAAGGGTTATGAAGCCAATGAAATGGCAAGAACATGTGCGAAAAAAGCGGGATCGTAAATATTAATGAAAAATAGAATTTATTTTCAACTTTCTCATAAGCCTTTTCTTGGATTGGAACACTATCTTCACTCACCTTGTAACCTAGGCCTTCAATTTCTTTGATTATAGATGGAGTAGTGCTTAGATCGTTGGTTTTATATTTGACTTCATTGTTTGCAAAATCTACGTAGACATCTTGTAAACCTTTTTTTTCAAGTAATTTATGTACAGAAAGTGCACAGTTATTGCAATGCATTCCGCTAACTTGAAGTTCAACCAATTCTTCCTTATTCATTTCAGCTTGTTTTTGTACAATGCAAATTTACCACTAATTAACGCTAATGATAAATATTGAGTTTATTATGTTTTATTTATTACAATAGGGGAATTGAATTGTTTGTAAAAGCAAATTATTAGGAGATAAACGCTCATCTTACTGATAATCAGCTTAGAAAATTAAGATAAAAAAATTTGTAATCTATGCTTAAATGCTTATTTTTGCAGAAATAAATGGTGGTTGTAGCTCAGTTGGTTAGAGTATTGGTTTGTGGTGCCGAGGGTCGTGGGTTCGAGCCCCATCAGCCACCCATTTAAATTAGAAATCCCCTTTCAAAATTGGAAGGGGATTTTTTATTTCTTTATTTTAAGGTTTTTACCATTCAATCAAATACTTTCTATTACCAATTTTAGAAGTTATTTCATTATCAAATAATTACATTCCTATAATTTATCAGCTATTATTATATTCTAGTTTATATATTGAATGTAGATTTAAACTATGTTTTAATACAATTGCTAATTATTTTCATCCATTTCAGGATATTTGCAAATGTTTATGTTATATGCTTGTTCTGCAGTAACCTTATTTATTGTTTTGGCACATCAATTGCAATTAGACTTGTGCCCTCAAAAAGGGCATGTTTTTCATAGGTAGATGTAGGGTCGAATAATATATTCGACCCTTATTTATGAAATTTTTCACTATTAAATTTGTGTTGATTTCCAATAGTCATCCGCCATTTTCACACTACCTTGTTTTAATAATAATTCTTTTGCTTCATTATAATCTGAGATTTTTGTGTTCCTCATCAGAATCTTTACTGCACGATCAATTATCTTATCGTTTATAAGTTTTACGTGTACCATTTCATTATCCTGAACACGCCCCATTTTAATCATTGTGGTAGTGCTAATCATATCAAATATGATTTTTTGAGCCGTGCCACACTTCATTCTTGTACTGCCACTGATAAATTCTGGTCCTGTAATAACCTCAACAGGGAAATCTGCCTGTTCAGCTATTGTTGATTTGGGATTACTGACGATGCAAGCAGTAGTAATATGACTTTTTCTACATTCTTTCAAAGCAGATAATACAAATGGCGTAGATCCGCTAGCAGAAATGCCAATTACAATATCCGAATTGGAAACTTTATGTGTCTTTAACATCTTCCAAGCCGCTTTAACATCATCTTCTTTCTCCTCTGGTGCTTCAATTAAATGCTCTTTTCCACCGGCGAGAACCACATTAAATAAATTAGGGCTAACACCAAATGTTGTGGGTAATTCAATAACATCTAAAACAGATAATCTGCCGCCGCTTCCGGCTCCAACATAGAATAATCTGCCGCCACCAGTAATTTTAACGACAATGGCTTCAATTAGGATATTAATTGATGGTAAAGCTCGTTCAATCGCAAGTGCCACTATCTGGTCTTCCTTATTTATATATTTTGTTATTTCTTCAATCGACATTTTCTCTAAATGCCTATAATTAGATGCTTGTTCGGTAATTTTCAACATGAATGATAGATTTGATTAATTCTCAGATTTAAATACTTCTTTTTCTTGAAAAATTATTATCTAAGATTTTTGATTTATATTCTACAAATAAATATGAGAAATCTTAGATTTCCTAACCCTAATGATGGTATATTCTTTCAATATAAGAAGATATAGCTCTATTATCCAAGAAATTAGTTTTAAAACTAACATTTGCTAAGTTCAGTTGTTATTGTGGTTAATAGGATTTTAATTCACTCAAAATCATTATGTCTATTCGATCAGATCTTAACTCATTTTTAGATTTTTGTGGTGAATTATTTCGTTTTAATTCTCGTTTTTTTGCCTATGGCTTTAAACCACCTTATGAATTTCAAGAATTTATAAAGCAATGCTATTTAATTGGTTATAAATCTTTACCACTAATCGGCCTCACTGCGTTTATCATGGGAGTTGTATTGACAATGCAATTAAGACCTTCAATGGCTGATTATGGTGTTGAATCACAATTGCCAGCCATTGTCGCAATAGCCATCGTTAGAGAAGTAGGTCCAGTAATTACTGCTTTAATTTTTGCCGGAAAAATAGGAAGTAGCATTGGCGCTGAACTTGGCTCGATGAAAGTTACTGAGCAGATTGATGCTATGGAAGTTAGCGGCACCAATCCTTTCATGTATTTAGTTGTTACTCGAGTTTTGGCTTGTACTTTTATGCTACCCATTTTGGTAATGCTTGGGGATGCTATTTCCTTGTATGGTGCCTATTTGGGAGTAAATCTTCATAGCACTACCAGCTTTAATCTTTTTTGGAGCCAAGTGTTTGATAATCTCGTATTTGGCGATGTTTTACCTGCCTTTATAAAAAGTTTCTTTTTTGGCTTTGCAGTTGGTTTGATTGGATCCTATAAAGGTTATACTAGTAATAAAGGTACAGAAGGCGTGGGGCGATCAGCAAATTCGGCAGTAGTAGTTTCTTCGGTTATGATATTTATCATTGATCTTCTAGCAGTTCAGGTCACTAATATTTGGGGAATATAATTTATAAATGACTATTAATAAACAAATCCCAAAGTCTGATAATAATGTAGTAAAAATCAAAGATTTATGTAAATCATTTGGAAATAATCAGGTGCTTAATCATTTCAATTTAGATTTGAAACGCGGTGAAAGCATGGTTGTTTTGGGTAAGTCGGGTTCAGGGAAATCAGTTCTAATTAAGTGTATTATCGGTTTATTGAAACCTGATAGTGGTAGCATTCATGTTTTTGGGGAAAATATTCCTGATTTAAACCATAAGGATTTAGACAGAATAAGATCAAAGATTGGTTTTTTGTTTCAGAGTAATGCTTTGTACGATTCTATGACTGTTAGAGAAAATCTAGAATTTCCACTAAGAAGGCATTCTTTGGGTCTTTCAAAATTGGAAAATGATAAAGTAGTACTAACTGCATTAGAAGATGTAGGACTTGCACATACCATAGATATGATGCCAGCTGAATTATCAGGTGGTATGCGTAAAAGAATCGCACTCGCCCGAACCTTAATTTTAAAACCGGAAATCATTCTTTATGATGAACCAACTACTGGCTTAGATAACATAACAGCTAAAGAAATTATTCAACTCATGCTAATCATTCAACAAAAGTATAATACAAGTTCGCTGATTATTACTCATGACATGAATTGTGTAAAGTTAGCAAGTAATAGAGTCTCAATTTTGATTGATGGAAAGTGTTATATCACAGGCCCTTATCAGAATTTGCTAAGGTCACGCGATCCAATTATTAAACAGTTTTTCGAATAAATAATGAAGAAACAACTATTAAATAATACTAAGCTCGGACTTTTTGTTTTTGCAGGGTTATTATTTCTTATTATCCTTTTGTACATGATTGGTAGAAATAGAAGTCTCTTTGGTTCAAATTACATTTTGAAAACTAGGTTTGAAAATGTTCAGGGACTAATACCTGGCAACAATGTTCTTTATGCGGGTATTCAAGCAGGCACTGTAAAAAAATTAGAAATATTAAATGATACAACCGTTGAAGTTACAATGATTATAGATACCAAAATGGAACTTATAATTCGTAAAGATGCCATTTCATCTATCGGGACAGATGGTTTGGTGGGAAATAAAGTTGTAAATATTGTCCCAGGCAAATTAAATGCACCAATTGCTAAAAAAGGTGATCTATTAATGAGTAAAAAAAATATTGACACAGAGAAAATTTTAAGTACGCTATCACAAACTAATAATGAGGTTGCCATTATTGTTTCTGGATTAAAAAATACTGTTGAACGAATAAATAATAGTTCCGCATTTTGGGATTTATTAGGTGATAATCAAATGGCAGACAATATAAAAAACTCCGCTAAAAACATTCAAATAGCTAGCTCAAAGGCTAGTTCAGTTGGCACTGATGTTCAAGTAATAGTTAACGACTTGAGAAAGGGAAGTGGCACTATGGGTATTCTTTTAAAGGATACCATTTTAGCATCAAATTTGACTAAAACTTCCCATAATTTGATTTTAATAACTGCTCAACTCAATACTGTAATATCAGAAATACAGAAAGATATAAATTCAGGAAAGGGGCCTGCAAACTCCTTACTTAAAGATACCATGATGGTTAATAAACTCAATAAAAGCCTTAATAATCTTCAAAAAGGGACCGATGGATTTAATCAAAACATGGAAGCTTTAAAAAAATCATTCCTTTTTAGAGGATATTTTAAAAGGCAGGAGAAGCAAAGTTCTAAAGACGAACAATTACCTTAATTGTTGTCACTATTGAATTTAATTTTTATTATTATAAAAGGAATATAAACACTTGTTAATAAAGCTCTTTTCTCTTCCGAAAAAAAAAGATCTAAATATTTAATAAAATTAAAATGTGTCAGTATATTGTAATGGTAAAATAAATTATTCGTTTTTTATAATAATCTTTTCATGAAAAAGAGGATCATATTCTATCTTTTGTTTATTGTAACTTTACTTTATAGTGTTCAATCATGTAATTATATAGGTGTAAATCTGACTGATGAAGAACAAATTCCTAATCAGGTAAGTTATAATTTCGATATCAGGCCGATACTTTCAGATAAATGTTTTACTTGTCATGGTCCGGATGCGAATAAACGTGAAGCGGGTCTTCGTCTAGACAATGAAGAAAGTGCATTCAAAGCTTTGAATGAGAATCCAACTGCACATGCTATAATTGCAGGCAAACCTGAATTATCTGAAGTGTTTTTAAGGATTTCAACTAAAGACACGAATCTACTAATGCCCCCACCAAACTCTAACCTGAAATTAAATCCTCGTGAAATCAAATTAATTGAAAAGTGGATTAAGCAAGGTGCTAAATATGAATCCCATTGGTCATTTACCAAACCCAAAAAAGCTAAACTTCCCAAAATAAGTGACACGAAATGGCCAAAAAATGAAATTGATTATTTCATTTTAAATAAGATGGAGCTGAAAGGTCTCGAGCCAAATCAAATTGCTGAAAAGGAACATTTACTAAAGCGCTTAAGTCTTGATTTAACTGGATTGCCACCAAGCATCGACATGATGAATAAATTCTTGGCTGATAATAGTCACAAGGCCTATGAAAAGGTTATTGATCAGTTATTGAAAAGCCCAGCTTACGGAGAGAAAATGGCTTTGCAATGGCTGGATGTGGCTCGTTATGCCGATTCTCATGGATATCAGGATGATAGCTATCGCTCTGCTTGGCCTTGGCGTGATTGGGTAATTCATTCTTTCAATAGAAATTTACCATATGATCAGTTTATAACGCTTCAACTAGCGGGAGATCTTATTCCTAATGCAACAAAGGAGCAAATTCTTGCAACGGGATTTAATCGCAACCATAAAATTACAGAGGAAGGTGGTGTTGTTGATGAAGAATATCGTGTACAATATGTGATTGATCGCACAAACACCTTTTCCAAAGCACTTATTGGTGTTACAATGGAATGTGCTCAGTGTCATGATCATAAATATGACCCCTTTTCTCAAAAGGAATATTTCCAGCTTTATGCTTTTTTCAATAATGTGAAAGAGGTTGGTTTGCAGTCGGATGTGGGTGGACCAGAAACTTATGCTAAAGATCCCTTAATAGAAATTAGTAACGACGAGGTAAAAAATATCCTTAAATTCATAAATAAACAGGATACAAACAAATTAATCGTATCTGTTATGGCCGATAGAGATACGCTCAGAAAGACCTATATTTTAAAGCGTGGGGCTTATGATTCACCAGATAAAGAGGTTTCTCCGGGCACACCTAATTCTATTTTAGCTTTTGATAAAAATCTTCCCAAAAATAGACTGGGATTATCAAAATGGCTATTTGATAAGAGAAATCCGCTAACGGCCAGAGTTTTTGTCAATCAACTTTGGCAAGAAATATATGGGCGTGGCATAGTAAAAACTGCTGGCGACATGGGTATGCAGGGTGAATTACCTTCACACCCCGAATTACTTGATTGGCTAGCAGTAGATTTCATGGAAAATAATTGGGATATAAAGCGCCTCCTTAAAAAAATGGTTTCGTCTGCCACCTACCAACAGTCTGCAGTGCTTTCAAAATCCAAATTGGATGTTGATCCTGAGAATATTTATTTATCTAGAGCACCTCGCTACCGAATTAAAGCTGAATTAGTGCGTGATTTAGTTTTATCGAGTAGCGGACTTCTCATTAAAACTATCGGCGGACCAAGTGTAAAGCCTTATCAACCCAATGGACTATGGGAGAATGCAACCTCTGGACGCGGAATTTTAAGGACTTATAAACAAGATCACGGTGCTGATTTATATCGTAGAGGAATGTACACCTTCATAAAACGAACAGTCCCTCCACCAGTTATGGGAATTTTTGATGCTAGCAATAGAGATCAATGCGAGATTGGTCGTTTAAAAACGAATACACCACTTCAGGCCTTGATTATGATGAATGATCCAACAGTCCTAGAAGCTGCGCGTGTTTTGGCCACCAATCTCGATGCTGAAAAAACTAAGTTTCAAGATAAACTTATAAAAGCCTTTAGGCTAATTGTTTGCCGGAAGCCAACCGTAAATGAAATAAATTTATTGAGTACCTATTATAATGATCAATTAATCACGTTTAAAAAAGAACAAGGTAGAGCAGAAAAATTAATTACTGTTGGTGAGTACCCAAAGCCTGAAAAAATGAATAAAATTAATGTTGCGGCCATGATGCAAGTAATAACAGCACTTTATAACTTGGAAGAAACTATAACTAGATCCTGATGGAAAAAGATTTTTTAGAACATGGTTTAAACTTTAATAGACGTCGATTTCTTTCACGTCTTAGTTTAGGTCTTGGAAGTGCTGCTTTGGGTTCATTACTTGTTCCAGATCTATTTAGTGGCGTTTCATCTGATTCTGGTCTCGAACCAGGAATACCACATTTTGCACCTAAAGCTAAACGGGTAATTTATCTTTTTCAAAACGGGGCACCCTCGCAATTAGAGTTATTTGATTATAAACCTAAATTGAGAGAGATGATGGGTCAGGATCTTCCTGCGTCCATTAAAGGAAACCAAAGGCTTACTGGCATGACTGCAAATCAAACATCATTCCCAATGGTGGGCTCTTTTGCTGATTTTAAGCAATATGGAGAGTCTAGAAATTGGATTAGTGATTTGCTACCATACACAGCTAAGGTTGTTGATGATATTTGTGTCATTCGATCAATGCATACTGAGGCCATTAACCATGATCCTGCACTCACATTTTTTCAAACAGGTGCTCAGCAAGGTAATCGACCAAGTATGGGCTCTTGGTTGAGCTACGGACTAGGTAGTGAAAATAAAAATCTACCTTCATTTACAGTTTTACTTTCAAAAGGTAAACAAGGAAATAATCAGGGTGTTTATTCGAAATTATGGTCTAGTGGTTTTCTAAATTCCATTCATCAGGGAGTTCAATTTAGCAGTGGAGATGATCCAGTTCTATATTTAAAAGATCCTGATGGAATGAATAAGTTTGAGCGTCGGAAATTCTTAGATCAATTATCTCATTTAAATCAATTATCCTACGAAGAATTTGGAGATCCTGAAATAAATACAAAAATTCAGCAATACGAGATGGCCTACAGAATGCAAACTGCTGTGCCAGAAATAATGGATCTCTCAAAAGAACCCGACGATATCATCAAACTTTATGGTTCGGATTCTATGACTCCTGGAACCTTTGCAGCAAATTGTTTATTGGCAAGAAAACTTTCAGAAAACGGTGTTCGTTTCGTACAATTATATCATCAAGGTTGGGATCACCATGGAAATCTACCCTCTGATATCGCTTCTCAAGCTAAAGAAGTCGATCAGGCTTCTGCCGCATTAATCACTGATTTGAAACAAAGAGGATTATTAGATGAAACACTGGTTATTTGGGGAGGAGAGTTTGGACGGACAAACTATAGTCAAGGCTCATGGACTGCCGAAAATTATGGCCGTGATCATCATCCTCGTTGTTTCAGTATTTGGATGGCCGGGGGTGGTATAAAACCAGGGATTTCTTATGGAGAAACTGATGAGTTTGGATATAATATCGTAAAAAACCCAGTGCATGTGCATGATTTTCAGGCAACAATTTTAAATCAACTCGGACTAAATCACGAAAAGTTATTTTTTAAACATTTAGGAAGAAGATATCGTCTTACAGACGTGTCTGGCAAAGTAATTAATGATATTTTAGTTTAAAAATTTTAATAATTATATGGAAAGAAGAAAATTTATTAAGAATAGTAGCGCTTTAACTGCAAGCTTTTTTATTGCAAAGGATTTATTTGCAGTTGATAAAGGTCCCGTTTATGGCCATAATAACATGAAATATACCCTTGATACAAAATGGGGAACTCTTAATTCAGCAAAATTTCCAGTAAATGACTGCCATGAAATGGTGCAAGATAAAAATGGCAGGATTATTCTGTTGACCAATGAAACTAAAAATAATATCCTTGTTTACAATACATCTGGGAAAATTTTAGATTCTTGGGGGCATGATTTCCCTGGTGGGCATGGTTTAACTTTAGCGGATGAAAATGGAACACAATATCTGTACATCACGGATACTGTAAAAAATCAGGTTTTTAAAACTACAATGGATGGAAAAATTGTACTCACAATTGATGTTCCACTAGAGTCTGGTGTCTACAAAAACGCAAAAGAATTTGTCCCAACTGAAGTGGCTACCCACTCAAATGGTGATTTTTTTATCGCTGATGGTTATGGTGCTCAATATATTTTACATTATGGCAATGATGGCAAGCTGAAAGGTTATTTTGGTGGTAGGGGACAAGGAGATGAAAAGCTTGATAATGCACATGGGATTGTTGTTGATACAAGATCAGGAACACCTAGTCTTTTAGTTACTGACCGAACACGTAATTGCTTTAAAAGATTTTCATTAGATGGTAAACTTCAAGAAATTATTAGTCTTCCCGGAGCTTGTGTGTGCCGACCAGTAATCAAAAACGACCACCTTTACGCTGCAGTACTTCGATCCCCAAATTTGGATAAGGAAGGCTCTGGATTTGCCACTATTCTCGATAAGAATAATAAAGTGGTATCAAATCTTGGAGGAACTGAACCAATTTATAAGGATGGAAAATTACAGCCAATGTCTCAGGCTGAAAAGATTTTATTCCATCCACATGATGTTTGTGTGGATAATGATGAGAATATCTATGTTGCGCAGTGGGCATCTGGAAAAGTTTATCCTTATAAGTTTAAAAGAGTGTAAACAATCGCAATCTTTATTATTTTATGAAAAGCAAACTTCAAGCTTTTGCACTTAGTCTGATTTTTGGGCTCAACATACTAATCATTTTTTTAATGATTTTTGAGTCACAATTAGTGATACCTCAATGGTTACATGTTTTGGGAAGAATACATCCTTTTCTACTTCATTTCCCAATTGTATTGCTCATTCTGGCTTCATTAATGGAGTTTTTTCGCTTTAAGTCAGAGAATAATAAAGCCCCACTTTACAATCAATTTACATCTTATTTTTTTATTGGTGGATTACTCTTTTCTGGGCTAACAATTTTAATGGGATTAATATTATCGCTAGAAGATGGATACGAAGGTGATACCTTGGATTATCATAAGTGGTTCGGATTGAGCACTCTTTTACTAGCTACATTATTATTTAAATTGAGAGATTTTAAATGGTACACAAATCTTCATGCCAAATTAGGTTCCATTATCTTAATAGTATCATTAATTATTGCAGGGCATTTTGGCGCTATTCTTACTCATGGAGATAATTTTGTGCTTGAACCTGTTTCTCAGCCGGAACTTGTGCCAATCGATCAAGCAAAAGTTTACGAGCAT
>NZ_JBIILQ010000332.1:0-3425 GCF_044232565.1 Daejeonella sp.
TAGGCCTCCTTTATAATAGGTAGATATTGCTGTTCCCGCAGCAAGGGATCCTACTTGAGCAGAGAATGATGTAGAGTTTCCAAGTGTATCTATTGTATAGAGCGCAATAAGCGGATTTTGAAGGGTGCCACCGGTTGTTCCCCCACCGGTGCTGTTACCTGTTACTGTAACATTGAGATCATAGGCACTGGCTGTAAACTTGAACCAGACATCCCTGCCTGTTTCAGTTGCAGGCCATTGAGGTGCGGTCCCGAAAATACCCTCATCTACAGCATTTATATTCGAATAAGCTGCTTCAGCGGAGCATTTAGATGGATCAGTTAAAGGAATTGCTTTATCTGAACTGTCGTTCGTGGGTTGAGCATAGACAATAGGAGTTGAAGCGGACAGGATTAATAAGAGCAAAATGTATTTCAATTGTATGATCATACCTAGTACTAAAATACATAAAAGGCCTCTAAATCTTATTATGAGATTCCTTTTTAATTTATTATCCTGTGGATACTTTTAAATTTCCGAAGTTATTTGTCCAGAACCCCTTTTCTTACCTGTGTTTTTAAGATCTCCCCATCCGGATCGAGGCTTGTTTTAACTTTCGTAAAGGCTGCCACACCTTCCGATGTCATGTATCGCACCTTTGGCTGCGGATCATTCATGCATTTAATGATAACCGCCGAAATATCCGATGGCTTCTGAAATGCTTTTTCCTTAAACTCATCTGTAAAAGTTGCCCGGTATCCCATATAGGTTTCCATTAATGGTTGGTAGTCATCTTCCAGAATTCCACCTGACGATTCGAAATAGTCAGTAAGACTATTTCCGAACTCAGTAATGGTACCTCCCGGCTCTATCAAAGATACATTGATTCCGAAATAAGGTTCTAGGTAAGTTGCAAGACTTTCTGTTAAGCCTTCGAGTGCAAATTTGGCGGCACAATAAATCTCATTTACAGGAGAACCAACAATTCCGCCTACCGAAGAGATATTGATAATATGCCCGCTTCTTTGCTTTCGCATTTGTGGCATTACTGCTTTGCTGCAGCGTATTGGTCCATAGAAATTCACATCCATTACTTGCTGAATTTCTTCCATGCTAGCCTGCTCCATTGGTTTGATAAATCCTGCTCCTGCATTATTGATCAGCACATCAATCCTTTGTTCAGATGCAATGATTTCTGCGATACATGCTTCAATACTTTTTTCATCCTGAACATCCAATTGTCTGACATTAAGCTTTACATTCCTCTTTTCAACTTCATTGTCAAGCATTGATCTTTTTTGAAGGTTACGCATGGTTGCATAAACTTTATGGCCCTGCTCAGCCAGCTGAACTGCAGTTTCAAGTCCGATGCCCGTTGAACTGCCAGTAATGAGAATAACTTTTGACATACGAATATTTTTTTAGGATGATGATTTTTACTGTATAAAAAAAGCTTAAAGCTATAAGTTAAGAACTTCTGGCTTTAAGCTTTCAAACTGTTGTATTTTTATCTTATTGATTCATTCTGATGATATTCAATGCGCCACCAGCTTTGAACCACTCAATTTGTTGTTCATTATAAGTATGGTTAACATTAAATGTGTCAATTGTTCCGTCAATATGATTGAGAACAATGCTCAATGGTCTTGCTGGTGCAAAATCATTTAAGCCTGTAATATCAATCACATCATCCTCACGAATCTTATCGTAATCGTTTGCATCGGCAAATGTTAAGGCAAGCATTCCTTGTTTTTTAAGGTTGGTTTCGTGTATACGAGCGAATGATTTCACAAGAATTGCACGAACTCCAAGGTGTCTTGGCTCCATTGCAGCGTGTTCGCGTGATGATCCTTCACCGTAGTTTTCATCTCCAACAACAATACTTCCAATACCAGCTGCTTTATAAGCACGTGCTGTTGCAGGAACTGCACCATATTCTCCATTTAGCTGATTCTTTACAGTATCTGCTTTATCGTTGAAGAAGTTAGTAGCACCAATTAACATATTATTAGAAATATTATCTAGGTGACCTCTAAATTTTAACCAAGGTCCAGCCATAGAAATATGGTCAGTAGTACATTTCCCTTTTGCTTTGATTAAAAGCTTTAATCCCTTCACATCAGTTCCTTCCCATGCTTTGAACGGATCAAGTAATTGTAGGCGTGACGATTTCTCATCTACTAGCACACTTACGTTACTCCCATCTTCAGCTGGTGCTTGATATCCTGCATCTTCAACTGCAAAACCCTTAATTGGCATTTCTAATCCCTGTGGTTCTTCAAGTTTTACTTGTTCACCTGCAGAATTTGTAAGTGAGTCTGTTAATGGATTAAACGCCAAATCTCCCGCAATGGTCATGGCTGTAACAATCTCTGGTGAAGCTACGAATGCATGTGTGTTTGGATTTCCGTCGTTACGTGATTTGAAGTTTCTGTTAAAAGAGGTGATGATCGAGTTTTTCCGCGTTGGGTCATCGCTATGGCGAGCCCACTGTCCGATACATGGTCCGCAGGCATTAGCCAGAACCACACCACCCATATTTTCAAAGGTATTTAAGAAGCCATCGCGTTCAACAGTATATCGAACTAATTCCGAGCCTGGCGTAATGGTAAATTCAGCTTTAGAAATCAGTTTTTTATCAACTGCTTGTTGTGCAATAGAGGCAGCTCTTGAGATATCCTCGTAGGAAGAGTTTGTGCATGAACCAATTAATCCAACTTCTAGTGTTTGTGGCCATCCATTTTCTTTAACAGCGGCAGCAAATTGTGAAATTGGCCAGGCCATATCTGGAGTAAATGGCCCGTTGATATGTGGTTCCAGTGTAGAAAGGTCGATTTCAATTACTTGATCGAAATAATTATGTGGATTTGCATACACTTCATCATCACCTGTAAGATGATCTTTAATTTCATCAGCAAGGCGAGCAATTTCTGCACGTTCAGTACCTTTTAAGTAAGTAGCGATTTTATCATCATAACCAAAAACTGAAGTGGTAGCTCCAATTTCGGCACCCATATTACAAATGGTGCCTTTTCCAGTTGCAGAAAGTGATTTTGCACCTTCGCCGAAATATTCAACGATAGCACCTGTACCACCTTTTACAGTCAGGATGCCTGCAACTTTAAGGATTACATCTTTTGCGGATGCCCAGCCAGATAATTTTCCTGTTAGTTTTACTCCGATAAGTTTAGGGAATTTAAGCTCCCAAGCTAGTCCTGCCATCACATCACAAGCATCTGCACCACCAACACCGATGGCAATCATACCTAAGCCACCTGCATTAGGAGTATGAGAATCGGTACCAATCATCATTCCACCTGGGAATGCATAATTTTCTAATACTACTTGGTGAATAATACCTGCTCCTGGCTTCCAGAAACCGATTCCGTATTTGTTTGAAACGGAGGCAAGGAAATCATAAACTTCTTTATTTTGGGTGTTGGCTG
>NZ_JBIILQ010000271.1:0-3420 GCF_044232565.1 Daejeonella sp.
CGGAGAATAGCCTCCGTAAACATCAAGTTTTAAACCAATAAGGTCGGGTTTTAGAAAGTAGGAACCATTTATTGTTATGGGTAGGGTATTATAACTTGCACCACTAGGTTTGCGATAGTTATCTGTACCCAATGCAAAACCAATTCCCACATGATTACTTACTAATTTTGTAATTCCCGTTCGGGTTCTAAAACCATTAAGTGTGGTGTTTTCGCTTAATGAAGTGCTACTATGAATTAATGCACCAATTTCAGTGTAATTTATAAGTCGTTTTTGTTGTGCGTATAATTGTTGATTAAGCATTGAAACCAAAACAAAAAATAGAATTCGAATAATAGCTTTCATGAAATTTTTAGGATAAAATGATTGACTAAGGCGAATATAATCACTTAATAGAAAGTCTTTGATACTTTTTGTATAATTTTAAGCTTTTTATGGGCCGATTAGGCTCTTTTATCCACAATAAAATGGCTTTATCATTTGCTTCATTAAATTCAGGGAGTAACGGAAATTGCTATTATGTTGAAAATCAAGAGGAGGCAATTTTCATAGATGCGGGTCTAAGTTGTCGCGAGACAGAGAAAAGAATGGATCGCTTAGGTTTATCAATGGCAAAAGTTCGAGCCATTTTTGTGTCGCATGAGCATTCGGATCATATTCGTGGAATTTCAGTAATTGCTAAAAAGTATCAGTTGCCGGTTTTTATCACCGAGGGCACCTTGGAAAAGTCGGGTTTAGCTTTGGAGAGCAATCTTATTAGAACTTTTACAGCACATGGAACTGTTCGAATTGGAGGGCTAGAAATTATTTCTTTTCCTAAGCTACATGATGCTTCTGATCCATATAGTTTTATTGTGACTTGCAATGGGTTAAAGCTTGGTGTATTAACTGATATAGGAATGCCTTGTGAAAATGTTATCCGTTATTTTACTAGCTGCGACGCTGCCTTTCTTGAAGCAAACTATGACGAAGAAATGCTTGAAAATGGGAGATACCCTCTCCATTTAAAGTCCCGAATAAGTGGAGATCGTGGCCACCTTTCCAATAGTCAAGCGCTCAATCTTTTCTGTATGCATGGCTTGCATATGAGTCACCTTCTACTTTCGCACCTATCGAAAGATAATAATCGGCCCGAATTGGTTTCTGAATTATTTAAGAGTAAATCTCAAAAGACAGAAATTATTATCGCATCCAGAGATCAAGAAAGTGCAATTTATCATCTTCAAAATTCCACATCTGCCCCAATTACCAAGCAGAATGAAAGAGATTTTATTCAATATTCCTTGTTTAATTAATTTCTAACTAATCTAGAATTTATTTCAAAATCAATTTTCCTTTTCACTTTGCATTTTTTTCTGCCTTCCACTGCCATGAATTTTTGTTGAAAAAGAAATAAAAAAACAATAGAACATTTCAAATTGCGATATGTTATTCTTTTATAATTGGTGACAGTCAATGGATTATTGATAATAAGATTAGATTCTTCTAGGTTGTTAATTGATAAGCTGGAGTATGATCACCTTTTAATTTATTGGATTTCTCTATCGGTAAAAAAGCTGTCATCAATTTGGCCTTTTGTTATTTTTTATCGCTCAGAGCCTGCTATTTTATACAATCAATTTATTTAAACTTAAAATTAAGCAAATGGAAACCCCAAAGCAATTATCGCCCGATATGCCTAATGCACACCTTCATGAATTATTTGTAGATGAATTAAGGGATATTCTCGGTGCAGAAAGGCAAATGTTAAAAGGATTTAAAAAAATGGCCTCAAAGGTTACTAATACAAATTTGAAGCGTGCATTGGATAATCACTACTCACAAACCGAACATCAAATTGAACGTCTCATAGAAACATTCAAAAGTATTGGCTTAAGTGCACGTTCTAAAAAGTGCGTGGCTATGAGGGGCCTATTGGAAGAAGCGGATGAAATCATGGATAATTTCGATAGTGGCCATGTGCTAGATGCTGCTTTAATTTCAATAGCACAAAAAATTGAGCATTATGAAATAGCAAGTTACGGCTGCTTACTAACTTATGCGAGGCTTATGGAGCATAATCGGGCAGAGGAGTTATTAAACGAAACATTAATTGAAGAGAAAGCTGCTGATGTTAAGCTAACAGAAATTGCAATGGCAGAGGTAAATGTATTAGTTTAGGGTTATTTTACTAATTAGGCCTCCTTCCCAAGGAAGAATGGCCTAATTAGTCTTTTTTTTCTTTTCGTCGATTCTTTATCTTCGTACCCAAACTAATTCAAAATTTATGGTACTACATCTCATAAACATCATTTTTTGTCTTTCATTCGTCGTTTTTGCATGGTTTAATGTAAATGATCATGATTATTGGCTCTGGGTGCCGATTTATATGGCGGCATCTATTTTTTGCGGATTAGCATCATTCGGGATGTACTATCCCTTGGGATATCTTTTTTTAATTGCTTTTTATTTGATTTATGCTTTGATTCTGTTCTTTGCCAAGGATGGTGTGCGCGATTGGATCACAAAATATGATAGTCCGAGTATTACCGAAAGCATGCAGGCAAAAAAGCCGTATATTGAAAAAACACGTGAGTTTTTTGGTTTGCTGATTATTGCCGCTGCCCTGGGATTAAATTATTTTGTTTCAGGAGGTATTTGATCTTAAGCTGATCCTTTTTTTTCCTTATTCTAGCTAATTTTTATTAGATTTCGCAATATTTAATTCTTTTTGAAATTCAATTTTGTGGGCATGTTTGATTACGATGCAGAAAGATTAAGGGCACTTTTAACTGAGCTGATCCGGTCTAATATTAATGAAGAAGCTTGGACGTGGTTGAGCGATAAATTCTTTTCACTCGATATCAAGTCTATTAATTCCGCTTTTGCGATGATGCCAAGAAAAACCGGAAAATTACCAATCATAATAACATCGGAACAAGAGGCTGAAATTGAAACATTAAAGTCAGGGTTTAGTTTAAAAGGCTGGACTGCCGATAAATTGGCTCGGACTTGTTTAATCCTATATATTGACCCTTCCGATAAGAGAAAATACTTTAATACAATCGATAATTTATTTCTTGCCGCGGAAGTGCAAGAACTCGTAGCACTTTACGCTTCACTGTCTTTATTTGCCTGGCCTGAAGAATGGGAAATGAGATGTGCTGAAGGAATCAGAAGTAATATTGGCCTGGTTTTAGAGTCAATTATGTATAATAATCCTTATCCTACCATTTATCTTGATGAAAAGGCTTGGAATCAGCTGGTATTAAAAGCCTTCTTTACTGATAAAGATTTAAATAAAATTGCAGGTATTGATAAACGTGCCAATGCTGAGCTAGCTGCAACCTTATGTGATTATGCACATGAGCGTTGGGCTGCAAATCGCAGTATAAACCCTCATTTATGGCGCTTAACAACCAATTTTATTGATGGTAAGCT
>NZ_JBIILQ010000272.1:0-3400 GCF_044232565.1 Daejeonella sp.
ATTATGATGAGTGGAGAAATCTGTAAAGTCATAGTAGAAATTTCATACCAACTTTATATTTTCTATGACTTTTTCCCGCTCTTAGCCGCGGGGGCTAGTCCTTTTTCTTTAGGAAAAAAGGGACCAAGCCGAGGCTCTTCGCCGAGACCATGAGAGCCGTTAAAAAACAATAAACCAAATTCGAATAAACCCCACCGCTGCGTCTGATGCTATGAAAGGTTCTGCGAAGGCTAGGGTTGTCATTGCCGCACCAGCCGAGGCGGAAGAAGCGTGAACGGAGGGACTTGCTAGGTGATCCTGCTAAATAATTTTGTTTGGGTTTTATAGCATGTTTTTAAAAAAGCTGTCAAATGAACTGGGGGTTTAGGCGTCATGCATGTCCCCCTCTAGTCCAAAGGACTCCTTCGGAGAGGGGGGTTAGGGGGGATGTCTTGTCCTGAATTAGGTTTATACAAAAAGTAAACAAATGAAAGAAGAATTAAACTCATTTTAGGACAAGACACAATAAAATCAATTTAAATAAATGTAAATTAGTAATGTTTACAATAACCTTAAATAAGTAATAATTCCGAACCGAGATTCGATTTTTCAAAAAAACGATACAATAATTGACTAACCAGATCATTAAATCCACATGAAAAAGATTACATTTTTAATTACATCGCTTATTTTCATCATCAATCTATCTGCACAATCGCAGAATCTTTTCAATGAAACAGCCGAACAGAAAAAAGAACGGATGGCATGGTGGGTGAACGACCGTTTCGGAATGTTTATTCATTGGGGATTATACTCCCTGCCTGCCCGTCATGAATGGGTAAGAAACAAAGAACAGATAAGCAATGAAGATTATCAAAAGTATTTCGATAATTTCAATCCCGACCTGTATAATCCGCGTGAATGGGCAAAGACAGCCAAAGCAGCAGGTATGAAATATGCCGTGATCACCACAAAGCATCACGAAGGGTTTACCCTTTTCGATTCAAAATTTACCAATTATAAATCGACTAAAACGGCTTATGGTAAAGACCTTTTGAGAGAATGGGTCGATGCTTTTAGGGCAGAAGGAATAAAAATCGGGTTTTATTATAGCCTGATTGATTGGCATCATCCTGACTTTACAGTGGATTATATTCACCCGCTGCGCACAAGCGACAAGGCTAAGTTAGCAGAGCTTAATAAGGGTCGTGATATGAACAAATACCGTGAGTATTTGCACAATCAGGTTCGTGAGTTAATGACTAATTACGGCAAGGTGGATTTGCTTTGGTTAGATTATTCCTACCCTGGTGAAGGGGGCAAAGGTCATGAAGATTGGAATTCGGAGAAGCTGCTGAAAATGGTGCGCCAGCTGCAGCCAGGGGTTTTGGTAAACGACCGACTAGATTTAAATAAAGATGAAAGCGCATGGGATTTTATTACTCCTGAACAGTTTAAAGTGGCCAAATGGCCCGAAATAAATGGGAAACAGGTGCCTTGGGAAACCTGCCAAACATTCAGTGGTTCATGGGGATACTATCGCGATGAAGCCACATGGAAAAATACAGATCAGCTACTTACGCTACTCATCGAATCGGTAAGTAAAGGCGGAAATCTGTTAATGAATGTAGGTCCTACCGCTCGCGGTATGTTTGATGAAAGGGCCGAAAAAGCGCTTAGTAATATGGGTGAATGGATGAAATTTAATAGTCGCTCTATTTATGGTTGCACGCAGGCTCCTGCAGAATTTAAAGCTCCAGAAAATAGTATTCTGACCTATAATCCTATCACAAAGCGATTGTACATTCATTTGCTGACTTATCCACTTCAAAACCTGACTTTACCCAACTTCAAAGGGAAAGTTAAATATGCCCAATTCCTACACGATGCTTCTGAAATTAAAATCACAGCAAAGCAAAGTATTTGGATAAAGGAAGAAGTGAACTCCAACGATTTGAACCTGAATTTGCCAGTAATCAAACCGAATGTAGTGATCCCGGTCATTGAATTGATATTGAATTAGATAGGTAAGGCCTTGAGTTTTCGATTTTTAATAATACATAAATGATATAGCCAATTAAAAAAAATGTCATGGATTTGTCCCTATAATGTGTTTTAGGTTAAAAAGCCCATTTATTATTGAAAATTTGGGTTTTGTAATTTTTCCTTACGCACCGGACCGGAAATCCGAGTTTAATCCTATTTAACACTAAACCCCTACATCAATAACATATAAGGGGTTTATATTTATGTTGTTCTCTTCTAAATGGTTATAAATTATTAATAGTTTAGGTGCTACCTCCCGTTTCAAATTAGGATAGGGGGGGTATATCATTAAATTTAAATCTAAAAATTGCTGCTTTTTTTAAAACCTTTAATCGCATAATGCTTTAAGGGGTTAAAGAAACTGAATATAAGTCTCGACTATTATTGAGGGATTTGTAGCTATAACTCTTTGATGATTTATATGAATAAAACAATATATTAGACTCTAATTAAAAAGAAAAATAATTTCGTCGATACGATCAAATTTTAGCGTTTTGGCGAAATTTTGTTTCGTTTATATATGAGTTATGTGCAACTTTAACCAAAGTAACGTAAAACAAAAAACAATTGAATTTTGAATATAGAAATAAGAAAAATCGACAAAGACGAATATGGATTGGTTGCAGATATGTTCAATAAGTATCGAGTTTTTTACAAGCAAGCTTCTGACCTTGAACTAGCAAAAGAATATCTTAGAGAAAGACTTTCAAACAATGAAGCACAGGTTTTTTTGGCTTACGATAGTATTGCCTCTGAGGTCTTAGGATTTACACTGTTGTATGCAAGATTTTCTTCGGTTTCTACCATTAAGAATTGGCACATTGGCGATTTATACGTTGAACCAAATCAACGAAAACGAGGAATAGGACAAAAATTATTACAAACTGCTGTTGACTTTGCAACCGAAGAAAAGGCAAAATTCGTTTCATTAAACACCGCAAAAGACAATTTTACAGCACAAAAGGTGTATGAAGATTTTGGGTTTGACAAACGAGATTATTTACCAGAATATTTCTATTATCAATATGATTTATGATAAACTATAACGATAAAATATTTAGACCAATAAGCAACACAGAAAGTGGCGAAACATCTAATGAAACCATTTTTAAATATCAACAAACTGGAAATATTCTGACATCACAGTATTCTGGCGGAAAAATTAAATATGGTCATTTGATTGGTTTGGTCGATATAGACGGAAATATAAAAATGTGTTATCATCAGGTAAACGACAAGAACGAATTGATGACAGGAATTTGCAAATCTACGCCCGAAAGACTTAAAAATGGAAAAATCAGACTTCACGAAAGTTGGGAATGGACTTCTGGCGACAAATCAAAAGGTCAATCAATAATTGAAGAACAATAAAAGC
>NZ_JBIILQ010000273.1:0-3390 GCF_044232565.1 Daejeonella sp.
TCGCAGAACCTTTCATAGCATCAGACGCAGCGGCGGCGTTTATTCGAATTTGGTTTATTGTTTTTTAAAGGCTCTCATGGTCTCGGCGAAGAGCCTCGGCTTGTTTCTTTTCTGCTGAAGGAAAAGAAAAACTAAGCCCTCACGGCCTTTAAATTTATACCAGAATTTGCATGAAATTTCTACTATGACTGAACAGATTTCTCCACTCATCATAATATAAAAACCTAAATATTCGATTATTCGCAATGACGCCGCAGGCTAATAATTATCACTACCTCACCAAACCCAACAAATACTCCCCATACCCACTCTTAACTAGCGGTTCGGCAATTTTTTGGAGTTGCTCTTTAGTGATAAACTTCATCTGGTAGGCAATCTCTTCAATACAGCCAATTTTCAAGCCTTGTCTTTCTTCAATCACTTGAACAAACTGTCCCGCTTGCATAAGCGAGTTGAAAGTACCCGTATCAAGCCATGCGGTACCGCGACTCAACACTCCCACTTTTAACTTATTTTGTTTCAAGTATTCGCGGTTTACGTCCGTGATTTCATATTCCCCACGTGGTGAAGGATTTATATTTTTGGCGATCTCAACCACCGAATTATTATAGAAGTATAAACCGGGAACAGCATAATTTGATTTCGGATGGCTAGGCTTCTCCTCAATGGAAAGCGCATTAAAATCCGCATCAAACTCCACCACGCCATAGCGCTCTGGATCGGAAACCTGATAAGCAAATACCACTCCCCCTTCTGGATGTTGGATGGTTGGCAAGAGATTGCTAATCGAATCCCCATGGAAAATATTGTCGCCCAAAATAAGTGCCACATCATCATCTCCAATAAATTGCTCACCAATTACAAAGGCCTGTGCCAATCCATTGGGAATAGCCTGCTCAGCATAGGTGAAATTACAGCCAATTCGTTTACCATCGCCCAAAAGCTTCTCAAAATGAGGAAGATCATGAGGCGTTGAAATAATCAGAATATCCTTAATACCCGCTTGCATTAGAGTGGATAGTGGATAATAAATCATCGGTTTATCGTAAACCGGCATCAATTGCTTGCTTACTGCGAGCGTTAATGGGTGAAGCCTCGTCCCCGAGCCCCCTGCGAGTATAATTCCCTTCATGGATTTTTTATCGTAATCTAAAAGCTTTAAGCAATTTATTAATTTTACTCAAAGGTAATTGACTTCATTTAAGAATAAAGAAAAAAATATACTAAAAATTAAGGAAATATCAAAGAGTAGTCGATTCCGATTTAGCCTTATCTACCAATTCTTGATACCATTCGGCGCCATACTTCCTAATTAAAGGTTCCTTAAGGAATTGATATACAGGCACTTTCAATTCGTTACCAAAACTACAAGCGGGACTACAGATATTCCATCGGTCGTAATGCAGGACTTCAAATTCAGGGTAATTAGTAATTCGAATGGGGTATAAATGGCAGGAAATGGGCTTCTTCCAGCCTATTTTTCCTTCTTCATAGGCCTTTTCGATGGAGCATTTGCTGATGCCATTCTCCATAATCACATAGGCACATTCCTTATTGGTATCTACACAAGGCGTGGTATAATCGCCTTCAAAATCTTTGACATGGGTGCCAAACTCTTCGATTACAGCAATCCCCTTTTCGGTCATGTAGGGCTTAATGATGGGATAAATCTCTTCGAGGATGGCCAATTCTGAGCGTTCAAGTGGCGCACCGGAATCGCCTTCGATGCAGCAAATGCCTTTACATTTATTGAGATTACAGACAAAATTTTCACGTACAATATCCTCGTGAACCAGGGTATTTTTTACTTCAATCATAATTTATCTTTTAGCCACCCCCATCGTATATTTTAGTCCCTCGGCACTGATAAGTTCCAGCGTAACCGAGCCCACCAAAATTTCTACATGAGCCTTTACGGGAATGCGATTGGCATCATCCGTAATCCAAAGATATAACTTACTATTCTTTCTAAAGACTCTGCCGGGTTGAATTGAGGGACTAAATTTAATACAGCGCACATATCCCAATGAGGTTTTCACTACTTCCTTACCTACATATTGAATATCCATTTTGCTGATGCCGTCGTGTAGGAAATAGTCGAGGCTAAATGTATCCCCTTCCGTGAGTGCAGAAATATTAAGATTACGGGCAAAGTAATAGGCCGAAACCACATCAAATGTTTGTCCGTTGGACTTGAAAGTGCCGTTATTGGAAACCACCTTTTTCTCTTCTTGATAAAAGCGAGCCTTATCATTTCGGCGATAATTTGCTTCGCGGATATTTTCGGTATAGAGATAGGGCGTCATGGTCTTCTTATCTACGTAGGAGTCGTAGCGGTTTCTCACTTTGTAGAATATATTGAACGTTCCCGCTGTACGACCCTCTGCAACAAGATGAAAAACCGGATTATTATCAAATTGGGCCGTTGATTCTTCCACCCGGATGGATGCTTCGGCGGCGGTTATAAAACCATAGCGAAGGCGGTAGTCGAGGCGCTCCCCCACTTTAAACACTGGCTCACCATTGTTTTTTACCACTTGCGCGAAAGCAAAAGAACCCGCCAAAAGCAGAATTATAAATAGGATCTGTTTTTTTATCATTTTTATTGGTGCAAATTTAGGAATATGTAAGCAATAATATTGCCATGATTGGGGGATATAAATTCTAAACCTAGTTCCCTATCATTCCGGACATGTTTAACCACCCCGTCATTCCGACAGAGGCACGACGAGGAATCTGTTCATTTGGAAATCCCAGTTCGATTCAACAGATTTCTCCATGCTTGACAGATAAGCGTAAGCCTTGTATTTACATTCGCATGTTCGAAATGACGACTCGGCGGTAAATTCAAAAAGCTTAGCTAATTAAATAAACCTACCGTTAGCTCATTAATCACTTACTCCAGTTATTATTCATTAGAAAAAATCATTAAAATGCACAATGGAAAAAGGAGGAGCTGTTTATATCATGACCAATAAGAATAAAACAACACTCTATATTGGTGTTACTTCAAATCTTAGAAATAGAATTATTCAACACAAAGAACATCATTTTTCATCTAGTTTCACAGCTACATATAATTTAACTTATTGTATTTATTATGAAAGTTTTTTTTCTATTCAGGAAGCAATTGCGCGTGAAAAAGTTTTGAAAAAATGGAGAAGAGAGAAGAAAATTGAACTTATAAATAACTTGAATCCAGAGTGGAAGGATTTATGGGAAGATATTAAGTTATGGTGATGTAGCACCCCGTCATTCCGAAGGAGGCACGACGCGGAATCTGTTCATTTGGAAACCCCAGTTCGGCTCACCAGATTTCTCCACTCAGAACAATCATCCTAAGCTCCATAATTCCAATTGAGTGTTCGAAATGACGCCGTTTGGTTTGAT
>NZ_JBIILQ010000071.1:0-11118 GCF_044232565.1 Daejeonella sp.
AGGGAAATATGACAATCAATAGCAGTGAAAGTCTCCTCTTTGAATTTTGACAACAAATATTTTTTGTCAAAACCCTCAAAACTATCCACAATTTCATCAGCTAGGCGAACAAAACCATAGATTGAATAAACGGCATCACGTAAACTATTATCCAAAAAATAAATACCCATAGAAAAACTAGTGCTATAAGCACGGGTAGTCATTTTACTCACTTCTACTGAAAGATTATCGTACAATAACTTCATTACTTTACAATTTAAGTTCCTTTATTAATAAGCCAGCAGCAACCTTGCCTGAAATAATTGATGGCGGAACCCCTGGACCTGGTACAGTCAATTGACCCGTATAAAACATATTTTTGATCTTCTTATTTTTAATACTTGGTTTCAAATTAGCCGTTTGCATTAAAGTATTTGCTAATCCATAGGCATTACCTTTATAAGAATTGTAATCAGAAACAAAGTCTTTAACGCAATATGATTTTTTATAATCAATAAATTCAGTAATATCCTGATGGATATGCTTTGCTAATCGCTCAAGCATAACCTTGAAATACTTTTCTCTTAACTCTTCGGTATCTTCTAATCCTGGCGCTAAAGGCATTAAGAAAAATAGGTTTTCATGACCTTCGGGAGCAACAGACTCGTCCGACTGAGATGGGCAACAAACATAAAACAGGGGCTTTGCAGGCCATTTAGGATCTTTATATATTTCAATTGAATGCAATTCTAAGTCCTCATCAAAAAACAAGGTATGATGTTGTAAATATTCTATTTTGGTCTTTAAACCCACATAAAAAATTAATGATGATGGCGCAAAAACTTTCTTAGCCCAGTACGATTCTTTGTAATTACGGTAAGGTTCAGGCAATAATTTACTTTCAACATGGTGATAATCTGCCGATGCAATTAGGGCATCACAATTAATTTGTTCACCATTAATGAGAATACCTGTTGCTATATTGCCTTCTACCAAAATTTGATCAACAGCTGCATTGAAGTAAAACTTAGCACCATTACGCTTAGCCACTTCCACCATTCCTTTAATAACCTCACCAAAACCACCTTCAGGATACCAAGTACCTAATTTCAATCCAGCATAATTCATTAAACTATAAAGTGCAGGAGTATCCTGCGGCATGGCTCCCAGAAATAAAACAGGGAATTCCATTAAAGAAATCAATTTTGGATTAGTAAAATGACTTCGGACATGTTTTCTAAAAGAACTAAAAACTTGTAACCTAAGTGCACCCTTAATAAGATCTAAATCTGCAAATTCCATTAAGGATAATCCAGGTTTATAAACTAAGCTATTCATGCCTGTCTCGTACTTAAACTGAGCTTCATCCATGAATTTTTGAAGCTGAGCCCCACTTCCATGTTCAATTGATTCAAACATTCTTATAAGGTCAGAATATTTTTCAGGAACACTCATGGTCTCACCATGTGGAAATACTACATCAAAAGAGGGGTTTAATAGTTTCAACTTGTAAAAATCAGAAACTTTATAGCCAAAATCAGCAAAAAATTTCTCAAATACATCAGGCATCCAATACCAACTGGGACCCATATCAAAAACATAGTTTTGAATTTTTAATTGCCGTGCTCTCCCTCCGGCAGAATCATTTTTTTCGTAAACGTGAACATCATGTCCGGCGGCAGCAAGATACGCAGCTGTACTTAATCCCGAAAACCCAGAACCTATGACAATTATTTTAGACATTATATGGCAGTGTGAATTTTAAATATAGTGTTTTTTAAAGATAGAAATCAAGTATTTAGAAGGATAATAGCAATTCTTCATACTCAATATTTAATTTATTTTAAAATAAAAGAACGATTCCAATAATTAAACCTATTAGAATAATTAATTGTAAAAATTATTATTTGCAATCAAAACTTACCGGCAAAAAACAATTCAAATTGTAATCCTTAATAGAATTATTGTTTAAATTTAATTTTTAAAAAATAAACCAGGCTATTCAAAACTCATTTTTACAAAATTCTGTTAAACAATAAAAGAAATTTCCTGTTGAGATAAATCAATCAACTCTTTTCCAATATTCCTCTACAATCATTCCATTAGGCAAAATCCCATTAATGGTAAGTTTATCTTTTTTAATATTAAACTTATAACTAATGGTTAGGTCGGTATTTTGAGATGGTCTACTGCTAAATTTACTTGTAATCAATAAAGTATCTCCATGTACCTCATAATTTCCAGAATTATACAATTCAGGTTTAACTGAACCTTCAATCATAAAAGCTTGATAGGTATTTTCTTCATAAGTTCTTTGCATGCTAAAATCAGAGGATGCTTTTTGCTCCCTACCATTATATAATCCACCGTCATATTGCCATGTGCCGCTTAATGGATTCTTAGAACAAGAAGTTAAAATAACGAAACAAAATATGATTAATTTAAATTTCAAAAAATGCTTCATGATTTATTTATTTGGGACCAGTTAATGCCTTTCTTTAGTAACATCATTGTTTTTTCTTCTTCCGAATCTGGTTTTGGCTTAAAATCATAAACCCAGTTTGCTTGAGGGGGCAAACTCATTAAAATGGATTCAATTCTACCATTAGTTTCTAAGCCGAATTTAGTTCCAGCATCATAAACAAGATTAAATTCAACATACCGGCTTCTACGCTGATATTGCCAAATTTTATGCTCCTCTGTGAAAGATTTATTTCTATTTCTATTAATCAGTTCTGTATAAACCGGGACAAATGTTCTTCCAACTGCTTTTGAAAATTCAAAAATATCATTCCATCCTAGTCCGGTAGTCTGTGGATTTAAACGATCGTAAAAAATACCACCAATACCCCTAGTCTCCTCACGATGCTTAATGAAAAAATAGTCATCAGCCCATTTTTTAAATTTAGAGTAGAAATCGGATTGGAATTTATCACAAGTAGCTTGAAGTGATTCATGGAAAAATCGAGCATCCTCTTCAATCACATAGTGAGGTGTAAGATCAATTCCACCACCAAACCATGACATTTCTTTACCTGCTTCACCAGCCATTTCAAAGTACCGGATATTCATATGTATGATCGGTATCCAAGGATTTTTTGGATGAATTACAATAGATACACCTGTAGCAAAAAACTCATCTTCTTGAACACCAAAAGCTTTTTTGATGGCTTCAGGTAGTTTTCCATGAACAGCTGAAAAATTAACGCCACCCTTTTCGAGCACATTTCCATTTTGAAAAATACGGGTTCTACCGCCGCCGCCACCTTCTCTTTCCCAGACCTCCTCTACAAATTTAGCACCACCATCTGCCAATTCTAAACCTGCACATATTTCATCCTGAATCAGCTGATAGTGTTCAGCAATTTGTTCCTTGGTAATCATAGCTCAAAAGTGAGGTTTTTAAACAATATCAGAAAAGAAATTATCAGAAATCACAATAAAATGATTTAACTAATCTCAAGATAATTCAAATCCTTACCAAAGGTTTCCTTTAATTGAGACAAAGCAATAAGTGCAATAACTATTGATACAAAACCAACCAACATAGCGCTATTGATAATACCCATGCTTCCTTTTAAAGTGGTAAATGAAAGTGTGGCAAGAACAAGTGAGCCACGCACAAAATTGGGTACTGTAGTTGTAACAGTGGCGCGTAAATTTGTTCCGAACTGCTCTGAAGCAATGGTAACAAATGTTGCCCAATAGCCTGAGGCGAATCCTAAAAATAATGTTAACCAGATAAACTGCTGAGAATTCATTCCCTCCGCATTTAAGAAAACAATGATGCTTACAGCTGTAAGAAACAAGAAAATAAGCATTACTTTTTTTCTCGAACGCCACATCTGACTTAAAAAACCGGCAACCACATCACCCAAAGCAATTCCAATATAACAATACATTATACCAGTGCCGGCAGAAAGTGGATCAACAGCATTCAATTCCTTACCAAATTCAGGTGAAAAGGTAACTAAAACGCCAACAACAAACCACAATGGGATACCTATTAAAATACAGCTTAAATACTTTTTAAATCTTTTTGCATCAGTAAACAACATAAAAATATTCCCGCGACTTACGCCATCACTTTTTAAATTCTTAAACATGCCCGATTCAACAAGGCTAACACGCATAGCCAATAGCATTAATCCCATTACCCCACCTATAATATAGGAGGTTTCCCAAGCATAATTTTCGCCAATTATGGCTGCGGCAACCGCTCCCATCAATCCAACACCAGCTACGATCATTGTTCCATAACCACGATTCTCTTTACTCATTGTTTCAGTAACTAATGTAATTCCGGCACCTAGTTCGCCTGCAAGACCAATTCCAGCAATAAAACGTATTGTAGCATAAGCGGGTACAGAAGTCACAAAACCATTTGCTAAATTGGCAATAGAATAAAGTAAAATGGATCCAAAAAGCACACTTATTCTTCCTTTTTTATCACCCAAAATACCCCAAAGAATTCCACCAATAAGCATTCCGAGCATCTGGCTGTTTATTAACATTGCACCAACATCTAATAAATCACTGTCAGGAACACCTAGCCCCTTTAAACTTTTTATACGAATAACAGAAAAAAGAATAAGGTCATAGATATCCACAAAATAGCCTAGAGAGGCCACCATGACAATTAATCTTACATTTTTTTTATTAGCAGCAATCTGATCCATTTTTTAAATTTGAGATTACAATCTACAAACAAAATTGAAAAACAAGAAAAAAGCTTTAGTGCATATTTCCATTAGACTATCACTGATAATTTTATTTATCAAGGCAAATTAGGATATTTACAAAAATGAAGGTATCAGAGAATATGCTAAAGTGGGGAATGAGATTTTACCCTCCCCTATTTTTTCAAAGAATTTGGGTAAAAAAATTTGACAAAGGTTTCTCTGGTGTAAAAGTTAAAATTTTTAAAAGTTTTTTAAATCTAAATTATAACCAATCTATTTTTGGTGGAACCATTTTTAGTGCATCAGATCCATTTTACGCAGTACTTTTCGATCAAATACTTGAAAGAAATGGCTTTAAATGTCGTGTTTGGCTTAAAAGTGCAAGCATAAACTATTTAAAACCAGGAAGAACAAATTTAGAATTCACTATTGCACTTAGTGATGAAGAAATTAGAGAAGCCATAATAGCCCTAAAAACAGTCGGGAAGTTTGTAAAAGCCTATTCTATTAATATGTATAATTCAAAAGGTGAGCTTTGCGTTACAGTAATCAATGAAGTTTATATTCGGAACCTTTTCAAGGGAGAAGAACAAAGCATTGCTTATTAATAAAATGAATATCAAAAGGCTAATTTTAGAGGGTGAAGGGCAATGCTTGGATTTCAAGAAAAGGATTACCAGCTGTGAAAAAATCGCCAAAACCATGGTTTCCTTCGCCAATAACAAGGGCGGGCGTTTGCTGGTAGGTATTTCTGATGATGGTACTGTCAGTGGACTTAAATCGGAGGAAGAGGATAAATACATGCTAAGCCAAGCGGCAAATCTCTTCTGCAAACCAGCCTTGGAACTATTATTTGAAGAGGTTTACGTCGATGATAAACTTGTACTCGTAGTTGAAATAAAGGAAAGTACCACAAAACCACATTATGCACTTGGTGAAGATAAAAAATGGTGGGTTTATGTTCGAGTTAGAGATAAAAGTATTCTTGCAAGTAAAATAGTGGTAGATGTGTTAAAACGTGGAAACAGTGAACACGGAGTGTTCTTGGAGTATTCTTCAAAAGAAAAAGCATTACTTGAATACCTTGATAAAAATGAGAGAATTACAAGTCGTGAATTTAGTGAATTACTAAATATATCGCGTAGAATAACTCACAAGATCCTTGTTAATTTAGTTTTATCGGGTGTAATAAAAATTCATACTACAGAAAAAGAAGAATATTATACAGCTTCCTAATTTTGCCCGATAAAATAACACCTTTACAGAACATTTATTTAACAACCTAATTGAAACGGATTTACCTAAAATACAAGCCTCACTATCAAAGCAATTTGACCTTAGCAATCCCAGTTGTTATCTCACAATTAGGGCATACTCTGGTGCATACGGCGGATAGTGTAATTATAGGTCACTTCGCCGGGACTATTCCGCTTGCAGCTGTGTCACTGGTTAACAGCATTTTTATTGTTATTTTGGTAATTGGAATCGGACTTTCTTATGGGTTAACACCGCTAATTGCTCAGGAAAGTGGCAAGAAGAACTTCAAAGAATGCGGCCGACTTCTAGCCAATAGTTTATTAATTAATATCATAGCAGGAATATTTCTATTTATATTTATTTATTTTGGTTCGCTATTAGTTATCGACCAATTGGGTCAATCGCCAGAGGTAGTGGCCCAAGCAAAACCCTATTTAGGATTACTTGGTTTTTCAATTGTCCCATTGATGGTATTCATGACTTTTAAGCAATTTGCTGAGGGATTAGGTTTTACAAAGCAGGCCATGATGATATCCCTCTGGGGAAATGCATTAAATATTTGCTTAGGTATCATATTTGTTAAGGGTTTATTCGGAATTGAGCCAATGGGTGTAAATGGTGTTGGATGGAGCACTTTAATCGATAGATCTATTATGGCCATAGTAATGGCAATCTATGTGGTAAAGTCAAAACATTTTCGCCTGTATTTGAAATCATTTACACTTAGATCCATTAGTAAGATCCGTTCAATGAATATTTTGCGTATCGGAACTCCAGTTGCTATGCAATATACTTTTGAAGTTAGCGCCTTTAGCGGTGCTGCCGTACTAATTGGCACAATTGGGGCTGTGGAACAAGCGGCTCATCAGGTTGCAATTAATTTAGCGTCCATGACCTATATGATGGCAGGTGGAATTTCAGCTGCAGCAACCATTAAAACAGGAAATAATTTCGGAAAAGAAGATTTCATGAATCTTCGTCTTTCTGCTATTTCTAGTTATCACATTGTATTAATTTTCATGACAGTAACAGCCTTACTATTTGCAGGTCTAAATCAGTATTTACCACTAATTTATACTTCGGATAGAGCAGTTATAAGCATTGCAGCTCAATTACTTATAATAGCAGGTTTCTTTCAACTATTTGATGGAACTCAGGTAGTAGGATTGGGGATTTTAAGAGGCTTAGGGGATGTAAATATTCCCACCTTGATTACATTTGTAGCCTATTGGCTTATAGGAATTCCTGTAGGTTATTTCCTAGGAATTTATTTAGGATGGGGAGCAAATGGAATCTGGTATGGATTAACACTGGGATTACTTGTATCGGCAGCTTTACTCTTTGCCAGATTCCATTACTTTTCTAAGAAGCTGGTTCGGCTAACTCATATAGGATAGCGGAAACAGGAATTTTTATCTCGTTGAAGATTTGTGACTGCATTTTCTTCAATCTGTCTACATGATCTTCCAAACGATCGTTGATGTTCATGTATCTAATCAAATCACCTGTACGGGTATCAATAAATCTATAACGCGTAAAATGTTGCTTTTCCATTTTGCAAATTTACGTTAAAATTATTGAAAATGAGCATTTTAAGTAATAAATCGAGAGATATGTCAATTCTAAAAGTAAAGATTATGTGCAATTCGAAACGTATTACAGTGAGCTTCAACTATATCTGAGACCTTAGGAGAGTAACCACCACCCATACTAACTTGTATGGGTAGCTTCAATTTTTTGCAAGTTTTTAATACAATTTCATCTCTTTCTTTACATCCTTTTAGCGTTAAATTTAGCTTCCCTAGCTTATCTGTGGCTAAAACATCCACTCCAGCGAGGTAAAAAACAAAATCTGGTTGATGTAAAAGAATTACTTTTTCTAGATTATCATTCAATATTTCCAGATATTCTTTGTCGCATAAACCATCAACTAAGCCAATGTCTAAATCGGATTGCTCCTTACGAAAGGGGAAATTCTTTTCGGCATGCATAGAAAAAGTAAAAACACGATTTTCATCTTTAAAAATTTCAGCAGTGCCGTTACCTTGATGAACATCTAAATCAATGATTAAAATCTTTTGTGCTAAGCCCCTATCTAATAAATAATTAGCTGCAATTGCCTGATCATTTAATAAACAAAAACCTTCAGCCCAATTTGATCCGGCATGATGTGTTCCACCGGCAACATTAAAAGCAATTTCATTTTTTAAAGCATAGAAGCAACAATTAATAGTCCCCTGAGCAATTCTTAGCTCACGTTCAAGCAACATGGCAGAAAGTGGAAAACCAGAGCGTCTAATTTCTGCGGGACTTAATTTAAGATCTCTTAATCGCTCCCAATAAGCTTTTTCATGGCTTAATAGAACAACATCTTCAGAAACCGCTTCTGCTGAAAAAAGATTGTCTTTAGTGATCAATCCCTCATAAATAAGCTGTTCGGGAATAAGCTCATATTTGAGCATCGGGAAACGGTGACCTACAGGAAGAGGTAGAATATAAATGGGATCAAAAGCGATATACAAAACCTTATTTTAAGAATTAAAACTCCTTCGCAGGCTTAACAATCTTTAAAAGTCGAATAATCAAGCCTATAAATATGATTATAAAAGCCATAAAAGAAGCTTGTATAACTGACTCGAATTCAATAGCATTAACTTGCTGTCGCTTGAGAACAATACCATATAATGCCCATAAAACCACCAATCCAAATGGAATATTCTTTCTAATAATGACCATAAATAATGTTATTAATGATGCAATGGCTATTAAAATAATTGCCCATAAACTTTCAGAAATACCTCCTGTCCAATTAATTGATTTTAAATATGCACTGATATTAGCAATAGTTGCAATTGATATCCACCCAAAATAAATACTTAGGGGGATATTCGTAAAAAATTGGAAGGAAAAGGTAGATATTATATTTAATCGATTCAGTCTAATATGAATCAAAATTAAAGCCGTCAATTGAATGAGCATCAATATCACTGAGATTAAAAGCTCTTCATTTAACCATGCCAATAACCACAATGCAGTAGCAAGGTTGTTTATTATAAACAAAACACCTAAGCTGTTAGTAATTAAGTTACTAGGTTCATTTTTGGCTTTGTAAAAAGCAGCATACAGGTGGTATAAAGAAAAGGAAATCAGTGCTAAATAGATTATTCCCCAAATAGAGAATGTTATTCCTGCGGGGGCAAAAACAGTATCATATTTTGCAGAAGTCTGCGCCATATCCATTTTAGAGAGTTTACCCATTTGAACCAATGAAGTAAAGGTCAAATGAAATGCAAAGGCTAATAAATTCAGTAGGGCTAATATTTTGGTTTTCATTCCATTAATATACAAAAATTAGGGAAAGCATTAATAGCATTGATTTAATTTTTTAACAAATCAGAATTGAATAAGATCCAAAATCTGAGATAAGTAAAGCGCATCAGTATCATCAAAACTATTGAGTTCAGCACTATCTACATCTAAGACACCAATTACTTTGTGATTTCTAATAATCGGAATGACAATTTCCGACTTAGATGCTGAGCTACATGCAATATGCCCAGGGAAAGAATCAACATCAGGTACAATAAGTGTTTGAGACTGATCCCAAGAAGTACCACAAACCCCTTTACTTCTTTGGATACGTGTACATGCTACTGGTCCCTGAAAGGGCCCTAATACAAGTTCATTATTCTTAACCATGTAAAAACCAACCCACAAGAAGTTAAATTGCTCTTTTAAAGCAGCGCATACATTGGCCATGTTGGCAATTTGGTCACTTTCACCCGAAAGCAATGCAGCAATTTGAGGGATTAATGAGCTATACTGTTCATTTTTATTTCCTTTTGCGATATTTAGATCTTCAGCCATGGCACAAAATTAGCATTGAATTGATAATCATCCTAAAGAAATTATCAGGTCTTTTAATAAATCGCATTTTAAATGCTTTTAATTTGATTTGTATGAAAGAAACCATGGCTTAAAATTGATAATTAGAAAAGAAATGACCTAAAGAAAACATTTGGATGAATTACCTTTGAATTCGTAAAAGAAAAATTTTAGACAAAAATGATTGTATCTTTTAGTGTTGTACGTTACCGTAATTTATTCATTCCTATAGCATTTCTGGCTATGGCAATTCACCGATTACCTTTATGGTTAAATAGCGAATGTAAGTTTTGGAAACTCATGGGATGCGGCAAAAATGGAACCTTCGATCTTCAACCAGATTGGCAACAATGGGCACTAATGGCAGTTTGGGATTCGGAAGGTGAATTTCAAAAATTTAAATCAAATTCATTTATTTCCTGGTGGTGGAAAACCTTTGCATTTGAAGAGTGGACTGTTTTAGTTGCACCACTTGCGAGTCATGGAGAATGGGATGGAATTGATCCATTTAAGATCAATGAATATGATAAAGAATACACGGGACCTGTGGCTGTTTTAACGCGAGCAAGTATACGCTTTAGTAAGTTAGAAAGGTTCTGGACACATGTTGACCCAGTTGCTCAAATAATGACAAAAGCTGATGGATACTTGCACTCAATCGGAATTGGAGAAGCCCCATTTTTTAGGCAAGCGACCCTTTCAATTTGGGCAAGTATGGAAAAGATGAAAGCTTTTGCGTACGGCTCAAAAGAGCATGCCGATGTAATCAGAAAAACACGAAAAGAGGATTGGTACAGTGAAGAACTATTTGCACGTTTTAAAGTAATTTCAAGTAGTGGCAAGCTTAATGGTGTCAATCCTCTTGAAAATATCAAAGAATATCTTAAATAAAATACAAATGAGAGTAATTGCAGAACTACCACATCCCGATTGTAAGATTAGCATATTTTCAATGAATCAGAAATATATAATCAAACTTGAAAAAGGTGTATTCGAGCAAATTTATAAAATTTCTGAGTTGGATGTACCCGATGGGGTGGATGGAATTTTTAAGATTTTAAATGAAGATTTTTTAAAAAAGTCTGCAGAACGATTTAATGAAATGAGAGCTGATTTTAATACCGCATACAAAAAATATGATGAGTTTTAATTTATAAATATCTGGTAATTAATACTTTATATGTAAAAATGGATTTTACTGAACTAAAAAATAGTGATGTATTTTAATTTAAAACAAATAACTAAATAAAAGATTTAGATAAAATTTATAAATAAATGACAATCAATATTTTAAATATTAAAAAAAAATAAAATT